>CBDUCX010000035.1:0-26017 GCA_965365755.1 uncultured Pleurocapsa sp. | reverse complement strand
AATTGCTGATGATATTTTTCTACGAAATAGCAGTTTGATTTCTGCTCGTGCATTTGAAAACGCTAAAGGCGGAAACATCGAGATTGATGCTGATTTGATTATTGCTTTTCCTAATGAGAATAATGACATTATTGCTAATGCCCAACAAGGAAAGGGTGGCAATATTAATATTACTGCTAAAGCACTTTTTGGGATTGAAGAACTTCCTTTAGATAAAATAACTTCTTTAGATAACATAACCAATAACAGAACTAACGATATTAGTGCTAGTTCCGAGTTTGGGTTAGGAGGGAGGATATCTATCAATACCTCAGATTTCAATCCTACTAGTGGCTTAATTGAATTACCTGAAGCAGTGGGTGATGCGACCGACCAGATTTCGCAAAATATTTGTGAACAGGGAGTAGGTAGCGAGTTTATCATTACTGGTAAAGGTGGTTTACCTCCCAATCCTAATGAAATCCTCAACAGTGATGAGGAACAAGTCGGTTTAGTCGAACCAGTGCCTTTACAGAGAGAGACAGTAGGGGCGAATGGTATTCACCCAGAAAGCTTACGCCCAGAAAGACCAACATCAGAATTAGAATTAGTACCTGCCCAAGGTTGGATCTTTAACGATAAAGGCGAAGTAACACTGACATCCTATAGAACCCCAAACACTGGAATTGGAACCCCAAACACTGAGATAAAACCTTCTCCTCAACAACAATTCAATAGTTGTCCTGCGCCCTAAATTATACTCAATTCTGAAGGAGGAAATATTCAAAGTTTTGTAGGTTGGGTTTCATCCTTCAACCCAACAGCTATAAGTAATAGATGGATTTTGCGATCCAACACTTCATATCTAGATTATTTTGAGCAATGAAATTGTATATATCGTCGAGATCGGGAGCATGTCAGTTTTGTCAGAACAAATGAACTAAATACAAGCCAAGAAAACAAGATAACATGAAAAAAATTTTGATGAGCGATCAAGTGTAAATGACTCCCGAGAAAGAAAGAGAACTAGCACAACACGTCGAGGCAATAGCAGCTTTGCTTTATGAAGAAACTGAGCCAGAACAAGTAGAAAGTTTAGCTAAAATAGAAGCTACAGTCAGAGACAAAACTCTCCAATATATTACTCCTCAATTAGGTGTTTTTTGATCAGAAAAGTTACAGGAACTTCATCAGGAAGAGAGCGAAAGCTAACCAGTATTATTGGCAAACTGCCCATAACCGAAAAACAAGCTCATCAACTACAAATAAAATCACATCAAAAAATTAGTCCTTATTTAACTGAATGTTGTCTAACATCGAGTGCGAACGTATCTTACGATAATGCAACCAAAGATATCGAACGTTACACAGGAGTTGTGGTGTCGGCAACAACACAACGAAGGTTAGTTCCTCGCTATCAGTTTGAAGATAGTGATTGCAGCCAACAAGTATCAGAAATTAGTTTGGACGGGGGAAAAGTACGTTTGAGAACGGAAAAAAAAGGAGACTCCTGTATTTGGAGAGATTACAAAGCATTGTGTATACGACGAATCTATCAAGCTAAAAAACTATCTAGACAAAACATTAAAATCCACTTGGGATTTTTTAAACCCTTGAGAAAATATTGAAAAGCTCTACGTTTAAATTTAAACCAAAAATATTGGTAATATTTGCGAGAAATATTCATGACGAACTTTTCTTAATATATCTAGATTTGAGCGGTTTTTTAAGATTGTTGCATATTCGTCATCATACCAACTGAGGTTTAAAGGGAGTTGGATGATTAAGTTAAGATTTCACTTGGCATTTCACATCCAAACTGACAAGATGAGTCAATAATCTTTCTCTTGATTCAGTGATATCTCCTTGGGTGATATTTACAACGTCAGTAATTGATTAATAGATCACCAGTTAGATTTAATTTAAATATCTAAATATTCTCTAAACCATAATTCTAGAACAACTAAAGCCCATAATCGGTGGGAGTGATTGTGCAGCTTATGGCGATGTTCGTCAAGTAATTTTTGGATTGCTTTAGGTTTAAATAAACCTCTTTTTTCAAACGATCTACTGTTTAAAATATCCGTTACCCAGTTGATAATCTCTGTTTCTTGGCGCAACCAATTTTTCATCGGTACGCTATGACCTAACTTGGGTCGATCAAAGAGAATCTCATCGGGTAAAATGCCTCTAAGTGCTTGTTTATAGATATACTTAGTATCGGAAAAGCCTTTGAGCTTAAGATCAGAAGGAATTTTGGCAGCATATTCCACTAAACGATGGTCGAGCAAAGGAAGACGATTTTCAATGCCAAACTGACGCAGTAGTTCTAGTCTCCGTAGATAAAAATTGACTAGAGTCCAATAATCACTACTAAGACAGCGACTGAGAAGGTCAGGTTCTGGTTTCTGGGTTTGTTTGAGCATCGTGTCAAACAATGCGTCGGTCGAACTATCGGCTAGTAGTTCCTCAGTACAAAGAGTATCTAGTTCGGCAGCAGTGTAATATATTCGCCAGCGATGGCTTAATAGTTCGGAGGGAAATGCCACACTATAGGAAAATCGTTTGAGCTTAACTTGAAGATTTTTTTTGCGATCGCTATCGGGTAGAGTTTGTAATATCTGAGTAATCGGTTTAAGAATCGCTCGGGGAATGCGATCAACATAGGCTGCCACTTTATCGGCTGTGTAAACGGGATGTCCACCAAATAATTCGTCTCCACCCTCACCACTAAATACATAGGATACTTGACCACTGGCAGTTCTACCTAAGAGAAATGTGGCAATCTCAATACCAATATCGCAAAAAGGTTCGTCCATACTAGCAGCTACTTCGGCAATACAGCTAACTTCCTTGGTTTCATAAGGTACTTCGGTATGATTAGTTTGAAAGCGATTGGCAATTAAACGAGCATACTGAGATTCATCGTAGGATTTGCCTCGACAGCGAAAGGAAAAAGTCGAGATGGGAGTAGAACTTAGTTTGGAGGTAAGACTGACCATCGTACTAGAATCGATCCCACCACTGAGCAATACCCCAGGAGGCTGTTGGGTATCCAGACGCAATTTAACCGCGTCTTCAATTAACGCGGGGATTTCTGTCTTATATTGGTCTTCTGTTTTGGATTCGGTGTTGCTAAAGTCTAAATTCCAATACTGATATCTGGTAACTCCACTGCTGTTAACCTTAAGTAAGTGGCTGGCGGGTAATTTGTAGACCCCTTGAAAAAATGACCGATCGCGACTGGGATTGTAGCAGTAAAGCAAATAATCAATTACTGCCTGGTGGTTAAGTTGCTTCGATATTCCTGGCAGTTTGAGAAGGGTTTTTAGGGAGGAACTAAATAATAATCGATCGCCTTGACTACTATAAAACAATGACTGAATACCCAAGCGATCGCGTCCCAAAGTCAGAGTTTGCGATCGCTTATCCCATAACGCCAAGGAAAATTTGCCATTTACTCGCTCTAAAAAATCCTCGCCGTAACGTTCGTAAAGCATACCAAGAGCCTTGCCAGAACACTCTGTAGATAAGACATCAGTTCCCAGTCGCGACTGAAGTTCAGCGAGGTTATATAACTTACCTTCAAATACTGATACGGTGCGATCGCTGTGATAGGGCTGATGGGGTTCATCTAAGGTGGAGATACCGCTCTTTAACCAAGCTAGGGCAATGGAATCTTTTGTCCAAACCTTTACGGTGGAAGGCTCACTGACTGCATCTTGTACTATCTGCCGTAGGGCATCGGCGGATTGATTGGGTTCGTAAATGCCAAAAATCATACTCTTATTAGTTATTAGTTATTAGTTATTAGTTATTAGTTATTAGTTATTAGTTATTAGACCTCTTTGATAAATAGAAGTATTGATCTTTTTTTCCTTTTCCCTTTAACCCTTTCCCAGTCCTTGTAGATAGGTTATTGTGTAACATCATTAATTAATGTACTGCGGTAACTAGCTTTGTATAATAATCCTGCAATCTCTCTACATGAGACTGGATGCTGTATTGTTTTGCTCTTGCTATGGCGCGATCGCTAAAACTAGATAAGAGATCGGGATTTTGTAAGAGATTGAGAGCTTTTTCGGCTAAGGCATCGGCATCATCGATGGGAATTAAATAACCATTTTCGCCATCATTAATAATTTCTCGTTGTTCTCCCAAGTTAGTGGCAATAACTGCTTGACCTTGAGCCATTGCTTCTAGCAAATGTACCGACGAAAAGCGTTCGCTCAAAAAGGGAGCAACAAAAATATCGATAATACTCTTCCACTGATCGGCATTAGGCAAGCGCTCGATTAAATGAACTCGCTCTGCTATCTCCAGTTTTTCAGCTAAGGTACGCAGCCGATCAACTGTATCGTCTAAATCGGCTTGGGATATTTCCACATAGGCTTTGCTGGGTAAACGATGAAAGCGCGTTAACTGATAATTGATAACTAGTGCCGAATCAGGGTAAACCTGAGCAATTTTAGCGAAGGCTTCGATTAATAATTCATTGCCTCGTTGAGGGCCAAGTTTCGTAACAGTACCTAGC
This sequence comes from uncultured Pleurocapsa sp., assembly GCA_965365755.1. Lineage (GTDB taxonomy): Bacteria > Cyanobacteriota > Cyanobacteriia > Cyanobacteriales > Xenococcaceae > Waterburya. Next base: position 21,504 of record CBDUCX010000035.1, on the reverse strand, counting down.
ACTTTGGTTTCTGGGTTTAGTCCTAGCTTTTGCCGTAGCATCATCTGGCGATCGCTATTTACTAATTCAAATTTCTCAGGAGGTATGGCATGAAACATCATCTGGATCTTACTTTCTTCGATCTTGCGTTTCTCGATCAAAAATCGCTTAACCATCGGCGAGGCTGCTATTGCTCCATTGGTATTTGGTGCTAAAAGGCGATCAGCTAGTTTGAGATAGCTAGGGTAAGGAAAATAAACTTCGGTATCGTAATCATGAATAATTGTTGGTATACCCTTGATTAATCCAGCTAATCGACCAAAGGTAGAAGAAGCATAACAATGTAGATGCATCACCTGAATATCTTCTTGCCGAATTAATTGCAAAAATGTATTGAGAGTGAACGGATCAAATTTGCCCTTATCCAGAATTTTGACAGTTACGGGAGCATCTTTAAACAAATCTCGCAGGGTGTCATTTGCCCTCAGCATACAGGGTACAATGCGAAAGCGATCGCGATCAAACTGATGCAAAATATTCCAAAACAGTCGTCCTCCTCCATGCAAGCTGCCGTCGTAGCAAACATGGTCGATCGCCCATAGTACATTGATTGTTGTCATATTGTTCCGTTTCTGGTCAGTTACAAATATTAAACCGCAAGTCTGTTAACTTCTAGCTCAACGCTGTCTCCAACCTAGCTAGCTCAATCTTTCCCTCTGACTCATTTTTACCCAATAACTCACATATTTTCTGACCACAGGCTAAAGCTCGTTTAGGATTGTCCCCCAGACTGGTACGTCGCAACACCAGATCGTCTAGATGGATGACTGCTTCTTCGGCAATAATCTTTTGTAGTGGTTGCAACCATGCTGAATCATTTCCTGGCAACCAATCATAATCAAATTGCCCCCGCGTTACTGTATCTTGAGGCGGTACATTGTTTTTCTCTTTCTTCCGAGTCGGAAAAATTACCTTGAGGGTTTGATCAGCTACCAGTCTAGATGTGGTAAATTTTACTCCAGCAACACTGTACAAACCTTTAACACCACCCTTTTTCCCATGATCCCAGATTTTTGCCCGTGAGGCTAGTTGAGTTTCTTTCTGTTTGATGGGCAATACTCCCGCCAGAATTCTCACTACCTCTGAAGATTCTAAGTTCAAGCCAGGAATCGCCAAGTTAAGCTTGTTAATAAAGCTGGCGATCTGTGACTCGGATGGCTGCGGTGGCACATCGGCTGGTTCTCCCCAGGGATTATGAATTGTTCCTGCCAGTAACCTACCCTTCCAGGGGTGCAGAAAATAGGTTTGAGCCTGTGGTTGCTTGGGCGCGATCGCCAATGCGTAGTCGGATAGGGCTTGGCGGTCAAATAGTACATTCCAGGCTAGAGAAGGTCGGAATATAGAGGCTGAACTGGAATTTATCTTAATATCCCCCAAAGATTTATCGAGTTGTTCGGCTAGCTGCTGTGACCAAGGGCCCGTTGCATTGATAACCACTGGTGCATGGTAGTTATAGCTTTTATTGGTCAGAGTATCTTTTGCCCTGACTCCAGTTACTCGTTCTTGGGTTAATAGTGTCTCGGCAGCAGTATAGTTGAGGGTAACACCACCCAATTTGTTCGCCCACCGCAGTACCCGCATCATCACCCGTTGAGAATCGGGCATCGAAGCATCGTACCAAACCGCGCCTCCTTTTAATTCCTGGCGATCAACTAAAGGAAATCTTTTTATCACTCGTTCGGGACTAATTACCTCCCCTGAAGCCAAATGGCGATCGCTTCTAATACCGCGATTGCGTTGATAAGATAGCAGATCGTTGACATACAATCCCCCAGCCAAAACTGCGGGACGCTTGATGCCTTTACCGTACAGTGGCATCAAGCAAGTTAAAGGCTTTACTAAGTCAGGAAAAGTTTGCAGAAACCAACGGCGTTCCCCCACCGATTCATAAAACCGCTGTAAATCGAGAGATTGCAGATAACGAAACCCACCGTGAATAATACGTAGACTGTTATAGCTAGTAGCCCCACCAAAGTCATCCCGCTCTAACAATAGCGATCGCAGATTACGCAGTCCTGCTTCTAAAGACAACATTGCGCCATAAATGCCACCACCAATAATAATTAAGTCATATGTTGACGACGCAGCCGTCGCGGGGTTTCTCTCAATTGCACTCATAAATAAGAAGGTAACCGAGTTAGCTACTTTACTCAATAGCAAAAACTTAGTCGAAAGTAGCTAAGTATTTGTACTAGTAATACATTTAATCATACAATTATTGTATATTCGAGCCATGTGGCTAATGCTTCAAAATAATTCTCCTCAAGACTATGTAATTGCTTCGCAGAAAACCCACTCGGTTCGAGATTTTGTTAAATGTGCATTTGATTATGTCAATCTCGACTATCGTAAGTTTGTCGAACTCGACCCTCGATTTGATCGTCCCTCCGAAAAAATTCCCTTAAGAGGAAATAGCAGTAAGATTTTCTCAGAACTTAGCTGGCAAAGTGAGAAGAATTTTGCCGACATTGTTTCAGAGATGGTTGAAAATGATCTCCATTTATTTTCTAATTCTTAAGTATGTAGGCAGAATTAAACATAAAACCAAAATAAAAAGAATGAAATCAGGAGTAAGTATCTTTTAACCTACTACCTACTACCTACTACCCACTACCTACCCTAACCATCTCCTAATTAATTTTACCCACTTACTTAGACTCGATCGCCCTATGCAAAACAAGATCAACCAAGAATTGTTAATGCTTGTAGATGGTCATGTTCATCTTCATCCTTGCTTTGATGTTGAACTACTTTTAGATGCTGCACTACATAATTTTCAAAACCTTTCTGGTAATAACGCTGCTTTTTTCCTAACCTTAACTGAATCCAAATCGGAGAATTATTTTCAGCGTCTATCTCAGTTAGGTCAAGGTAACGAAGATAATGAAATAAGTTTAAATAACTGGCAGATCCAACTTACTGATGAGTCTTGTTCCCTGCGCGCCCAAAAATCTGATGCAGAAAGTCTTTATATTATTGCTGGTCGTCAGATTGTTACTTTAGAAAAGCTGGAGGTATTGGCATTACTTACTGATCAAACCTTTGCCGATGGTTTGACCCTAGAAAAAACTATTGATTTCGTGCTTAAAAGTAGTGGAATTGCCGTAATTCCCTGGGGATTTGGTAAATGGATGGGAAAACGTGGTCGAATATTGTCAAAGCTATTAGAGTCGCCCTTTAAAGGCTTATTTTTAGCAGATAATAGCGGTCGTCCGATATTCTGGCAAGAGCCAATGTTATTTAAGCAAGCCCAACAGCAAGGAATAGGTATTCTAAGTGGCAGCGATCCTTTTCCATTTAAGTCGGAAAGCGATCGCCCAGGAAAGGCGGGATTTAGTATTTATGGCACTCTAGACCCACAAAAACCTGCTAGCAGCTTGAGAAAATTGTTATTAGATCATGACAGTTCACCCCAAGTTTATGGCACTTTAGAGACTCCTTGGCGGTTTCTGCGTAACCAAGTTGCGATACAATACCTAAAACGTTTTTAAAAAACCACATATAGAAGTAAGCGAATAATATATGAAGGCTTTAGTTATATCCCCACAGCCTTTTTTCACCTGTCGTGGAACACCTTTAAGTGTTTACTATAGGACATTGATTACAGCGGAATTAGGAGTATCTGTTGATCTCCTGACCTACGGTGAAGGGGAAGATGTAGACATTGCTGGAGTTAAGATAATTCGCATTCCTCGCTTTAAATTTTTGGGGCCAGTTAAAATTGGGCCATCGGGATTAAAACTATTTTTAGATATTTTTATTTTTTGGCGGACTGTTAGTTTGCTGATTAAGAACCGCTATGATTTTGTACATGCTCACGAAGAAGCGGTATTTTTCTGCTGGTTACTAAAACCAATTTTTGGCTTTAAATTAATTTACGATATGCATTCGAGCTTACCAGAACAGTTGAGGAATTTTGATTTTACTCATTCCAAATTACTGATAGGTCTGTTCGCCTGGTTAGAAAAACAGTGCCTAGAGGTAGCCGAAGTTACCATTACTATCTGTCCCAGTCTTTATAAATATGCTCGGAGTATAGCCCCTCCCCAGCGTTTTGTCACTTTAATTGAAAATTCTATTTTTGAAGATATTCGTTTTACTCGATCCGTGGTGCAGGAAAAAAGGTTTGATAATTCCTTAACGCACAAACGTTTGGTGGTTTATGCTGGCACTCTAGAACGTTATCAGGGTATCGATCTTTTAATTGCTGGGTTTAGAATAGCCCTAGAGATTGATCGCGATTTATTCTTATTAATTGTAGGTGGTACACCAGCCCAAGTAAAACATTACCAACAGCTTGCTGAAGATTATGGCATCGCCCAACAATGTCAGTTTATGGGTAAAGTTTCTCCACAATCAGCTAAATACTATGCAGATATGGCAGCAGTGCAAGTCTCGACCCGAATCGAGGGAACTAATACCCCACTGAAAATATACGACCAGATTGCCCGTAATATTCCCTTAGTAGCGACCAACATCTACTCCCATACTCAGGTATTAGATGAAACTGTTGCCTTCTTAGTAGAACCAACACCAGTAGGAATAGCCCAAGGTATAACAGCAGCATTAGCTCCTGGTTCAGAACCCCAGCAGAGGGCAGCTCGTGCTCGGCAACTTTACGAACAACGTTATTCACGCCAAGTATACCAAGACAAAATGAAGATCGTCTTAGATAGTTTGAAGGATCGAGTTACTACTTCCTCTCCAGTTTCAGCTATTGCAGTGGAAAGCAATTATCTCGATGAACGAGGCAGACATTAGCGATGTGTGGCATAGCAGGTATTGCCGCATTCGATGTCAGACATACTCCGACAAAAGAGCAAATTGCTCGTATGTGCGACACCATCGCCCACCGAGGGCCAGATGGTAGAGGTTACAATATTACGGATTCTGTGGCTTTGGGAATGCGCCGTCTTTCAATTATCGATGTTGCAGGGGGACAACAGCCGATTTTCAATGAAGATAGGACTATTTTGACGGTTTTTAATGGTGAGATCTACAATTTTCGCGAGCTACGTCATTCCCTACAGTCTCAGGGACATACTTTTTTAACCCAGACCGATACAGAAGTAATCGTTCATGCCTACGAGCAATATGGTTTAGACTTTCCTAACTATTTATCAGGCATGTTTGCGATCGCTCTCCACGATAATAGACAAAAAAAGCTAATTCTAGTACGAGACCACCTCGGCATCAAACCTCTTTACTATGCTTATAGCGATCGCCATTTAGTTTGGGGTTCAGAGATTAAGGTAATTTTGGCTAGTGGGATAGTAGAACGTAGCCTAGATATGAATGCCGTGAGTCAATTTTTGGCCTGGGAATATGTTCCTGGGGAAGCGACCCTTTTTCAGCAGATTCGTAAGCTCAAGCCAGGCTCCCGTCTAGAAATCGATCTCAGGCGACCTAGCTGTCAGCCAGAGCCATATTGGGATATTCCCGCACCCAATGAAGAGCGGACTCTAACTGTAACAGATTGGCAAGACTTAGTAGACCAAAAGTTAGAACGAGCGGTTAGACAACAACTGGTGAGCGATGTTCCCTTGGGAGCATTTTTATCAGGGGGGGTTGACTCCTCTCTAATCGTGGCAGCAATGGGAGAATCAAAAACCTTTAGCATTGGTTTTGACGATCCTTCCTACAACGAACTAGGTTGGGCGCAAATGGTTGCCAAGCATTTAAAAGTAGACCATACCAGTAACGTCATCAAACCAGAAGTTGCAGGGCTGTTTGCAGATTTAATCTATTTTATGGACGATCCCATCGCTGACTTCTCAATTTTCCCCACCTATATGGTGTCTCAGTTAGCGCGATCGCAAGTAAAGGTGGTGCTGAGTGGAGACGGAGGAGACGAGCTTTTTGGCGGTTATGAAACCTATTTAGCAGATGAAAAAGCTCGACTGTATGGACGAATACCTCAAGTAATTCGCAGCCAAGCAATTGAACGATCGCTCCGCATTCTCAAACCTCAAGCTCAAAAGAAAGGTTTGATCAATAAAGCCAAACGATTTATCGCAGGATTGGATCATCCAGAAGCTTTGTCGCACACCCGCTGGCGACTTTTTGCTGGAGAACAAATTCAGCAAACATTATTAACTCAAGATGCTATGAGTACTATTACTCAGCCAGTAAACACTCATATTTTAGAGCTATTTCAACAGGCGGGAGACAGAGAACCTTTAAATCGTAGTCTTTACGTGGATGTCAAAAGCTATCTCTGCGATAATATTTTAACTAAAGTCGATCGCATGTCGATGGCAGTTTCCCTAGAAGCCAGAGTTCCTTTTTTAGATCGAGAACTAGTAGAATTAGCGTTTCGTATTCCCAGTCAATACAAAATCGCTCAGGGAAAAACCAAAGTATTGCTCAAAACCTTAGCCGCGCAGCGAGTACCCCATAACTGCGTTTACCGTCCCAAAGAAGGATTTAGCATTCCCATCAAACAATGGCTTAAGACTCAATTTCGTCCAATTTTAGAAGATTATTTACAGGCAGATATTTTGCAAGAGCAAGGACTGTTTGAACCAGATACAGTAGAGCAACTTAAGCAAGAACATTTTGCTAATAACGCCAATCACAGCCACTTACTCTGGTCGTTAATTGTGTTTCAGGCATGGTATCGACGCTGGTTTGAAGCTTAATTAAGTAATATTCTCAACTTGGTGCTTTAACTTTAACAGTGTCCCGCCATACCCATTATTTCTGCCTGAAGTCTTGAAAGACATTGAGAAAAGATTTTGTGACCTAGACTACCGAGTTGTATCTAAAATAAGGAAGTAAAGGGAAATAAATAATAGTAAACAAAATATCTTGATCGCCCAGAGCACCTTGTAGGAATAATTATCAAAAACTATGGATTTAATTGCACTTGAAAGCTTATTAGACAATACCTCGTTTGCGGTGTTGCTGGTCACCATGCTGATTTATTGGAGTGGGGCTGCTTTTCCTCAGCTGCCTTATCTAGCAACTCTAGGCACAACAGGCATGGCGGTAGCTAACCTTTGTATGGCTACTTTACTTGGTTCTCGTTGGATTGAAGCTGGTTACTTTCCCCTCAGCAATCTTTATGAATCTTTGTTTTTTCTGGCTTGGGGTGTGACAACGATTCACTTCGTGGCGGAAAGAATGAGCCGTAGCCGTCTGGTAGGGGTGGTTACTAGTCCTGTAGCAATGGGGATTACCGCTTTTGCCGCCCTGAGTTTACCTGTGGAAATGCAAGAATCTGCCCCCTTAGTACCTGCTTTAAAATCTAACTGGTTAATGATGCACGTCAGTGTGATGATGTTGAGTTATTCTACCCTGATGGTGGGTAGTGCGATCGCCATTGGATTTCTGATTATTACCCGTGGACAGAAAATAGAGTTAAAAGGCAGTTCAGTAGGGACTGGTAGTTTCCGCGATCGCCTTAAGCAAAAAACCACTAAAATTAATACCCAGGAAAATGTTTATCCCAGTAGCCGCAATACCGCAGTTCTAGATTTACCCCAGACAAAAACTGTAACTCTTTCTCCCGAACGTTTGAGTTTGGCGGAAACTTTAGATAACATCAGCTATCGTGTAATTGGTTTAGGTTTTCCTCTCTTAACAATTGGCATTATTGCTGGGGGAGTTTGGGCAAATGAGGCTTGGGGTTCGTATTGGAGTTGGGACCCTAAAGAAACCTGGGCGTTTATCACTTGGTTAGTATTTGCTGCTTATCTTCACTCTAGGATTACTCGCGGTTGGCAGGGAAGAAAACCCGCTATCCTGGCAGCAGTTGGCTTTGTTGTAGTTTGGATCTGCTATCTCGGTGTTAACTTGTTAGGGCAGGGTTTACACTCCTATGGCTGGTTTCTTTAAAAGCATTTGGTGATTTGATTAGGTACTAGTCTGAAATGATCATGAATCTTTTTCTTGATCACCTATCGTACGTCCCCACTGACCTATATAATCACACAGAAAGCCATTGCAAGAAACAGCAACCATAGTAACTAAATGCGGATTTTATTTGTATCAGCAGAAGTAGCGCCAATCGCTAAAGTGGGTGGATTAGGTGATGTCGTCGGTGCATTACCCAAAATACTCAAGAAATTAGGTCATGATGTCCGTATTCTCATGCCTTACTACGGCTCTTTGTCTAAAAAACTTAATATTCCTGCTGATCCTGTCTGGTGGGGATATGCGATGTTTAACACTTTTGCTGTCTACGAAACTGTTTTACCAGATAGTGACGTGCCGCTGTATTTATTTGGTCATCCTGCTTTCGATCCTAATCGCATTTACGGAGGGGAAGATGAACAGTGGCGATTTACTTTTTTTAGCAATGGCACCGCTGAATTTTGTTGGAATTATTGGAAGCCAGAAATAGTTCATTGTCATGACTGGCACACAGGGATGCTTCCTGTCTGGATGAATCAGTCCCCTGATATTTCTAGCATTTACACGATTCATAATTTAGCCTATCAAGGCCCCTGGCGCTGGTATTTAGATAAAATTACCTGGTGTCCTTGGTATATGCAAGGGCATAACGTCATGGCAGCAGCAGTACAATTCGCTGATAAGGTTACTACTGTTTCTCCTACCTACGCGGAACAAATTAAAACTGTTGAATATGGCGAGAAGCTAGAGGGTTTGTTGTCCTTTATTAGCGGCAAGACTTCAGGAATCCTCAATGGGATTGATGTTGATAGCTACAATCCTGCTACTGATCAGGCTTTAAAAGAGAATTTCACCTCAGAAACTGTAACCAAAAGAGGGATTAACAAAGCTGCACTGCAAGCAGAATTAGGTCTGAATGTAGATCCAGAGGTCTTTTTAATGAGCGTAGTCTCTAGGTTAGTTGATCAAAAAGGTATTGGTTTACTGTTGCAGATTATCGATCGCTTTATGGCATACAGCAACTCCCAACTGGTAGTTCTGGGGACAGGCGATCGCCAGTTAGAAAGTCAATTATGGCAATTAGCCGCTCGTTTTCCTGGCAGGATGTCGGTGCAGTTACTTTATAGTGAGGCGATCGCTCGGAGAATTTATGGTAGCTCTGATGTATTCTTAATGCCCTCCAAATTTGAACCCTGTGGCATTAGTCAGATGTTAGCTATGCGTTATGGCTGTATTCCTATTGTCAGACGTACTGGAGGTCTAGTAGACACAGTAAGTCATCACGATCCGATGAATCAGGGGGGAACTGGTTATTGTTTTGACCGCTATGAACCATTAGATTTGTTTACCTGTATGGTTCGCGCCTCAGAAGGATTTTTGTATAAAGACAAATGGCAAAAACTACAGCAAAGAGCCATGAGCCAAAACTTTAGCTGGGTAAATTCTGCATTGGAATACATTAAATTGTATAAAAAGGTGCTGGGTCAATCAACGGATTTGACAACAGAAGAAGCGAGTAAGCTCAAAACATTAGTTTAAAATTAAGCTTTATTAAAAATTAACTCCATTCGGCTAGAACAATTTTACCAATAGTTCTACCTTTTTCCAGACGTTGATGAACATCCCGTAGGTTAAGGGCGTTGATTGGTTTGACTACATCATTGCAAGTACTCATCAGAGTATTATTGTCGATTAACTGACTAATCTCATTAAGTAAACTACCTTGCTCTGTTATATCTTCTGTGTGATACATCGAGCGAGTAAACATAAATTCCCAAACCAAACCAGCACTCTTACTCTTTAAAGTATTCATCTCTAGTGGCTGTTTATTTCCCACAATGGAACAAATCATTCCTTGGGGTTTGATCGCTTTAGTTATAGCTTGCCAGTGACCGTCGGTATCATTTAAACAAAGAATATAGTCCACATTCTGATAACCAACTTGTTCAATCTCTTCTGCAAGATTATGGCGATGATTGACCACTTGATCAGCACCAAGTTTTTGACACCAAGCGATCGTTTCTGGACGAGAAGCCGTAGCAATGACATTAAGCTGGGCTAGCTTTTTCGCCAATTGAATGGCAATAGAACCAACTCCCCCTGCACCATTGATAATTAAAATTGATTTGCCTGCATCTGCTCCTTTTTTATCAAGATTAAGTCTCTCAAACAGAGCTTCCCAAGCAGTGATACTAGTAAGAGGAAAAGCTGCTGCATGAGCAAAATCTAAATTCTGGGGTTTACGTCCGACAATTCGCTCATCCACCAACTGAAATTCGCTGTTGCTACCAGGACGAGTGATATCTCCTGCATAATAAACCTCGTCCCCTGGTTGAAATTCTGTTACCTCGTCGCCAACTTCTGCCACTACACCTGCCCCGTCCCAACCAAGAATGCGGGGTTCAGATTCAACTTTATCTTGAGGTGCGCGGACTTTGGTATCCACTGGGTTAACAGAAATAGCTTTAACCTTTACCAGTAGATCTTTACCTGTAGCTGTGGGTTTGGGTATTTCAAGATCTCGTAGGCTATTTTCATCTTCGATGGGTAAGTATTCTTTTAAACCAACTGCTTTCATGGATTTTACCTCCTAATTAACTAACGGTTTATTTGTTTTGTTCTTTACTATTTGTTTAAATATAGCTACCTGTTCGTTATTCGGTTGAGTTTGTTGCCAGGCTTCTCTTTGCATCAAGCGATCGCTCCATGCTGCCATCTTTTGATTCTGACTAAGATCAAAACCTAATTTATCAATCAAAATTACTGCATTTGCGACGACGATATCTCCCAGGGAAATTGTATCTCCGCCAAAGTAATGATCATCTTAATAGCGATCGCTTCTAGTTACTTTGTAGAGTTAATTTAATCATCAATAATCGCATCACGATCTAATAACAACAGGTTACGTAAACTACCAGTATCTAGATCCGTTAACCATTGTTCTCCTGCATTTACGGTTTGTTCTGCCAGTTCTTTCTTGCTTTCAATAATGTCATTAATCCGTTCTTCCAGGGTTCCTGTACAGACAAACTTGTGTACTTGAACGTTGCGTTGTTGTCCGATGCGAAATGCCCGATCTGTAGCCTGATTTTCTACCGCAGGATTCCACCAGCGATCAACATGAAAGACATGATTAGCTCTAGTTAAATTCAGTCCTGTCCCCCCAGCCTTTAAGGATAGAATGAATATTTTAGGGCCATTAGGTTCATTCTGAAAACGGTCAACCATTTCTTGTCTAGCCTGGCGACTAGTTGCACCATACAAAAATAGAACTTCGCCTTTCAGCTTAGCTTCCAGATAAGGCTTGAGCATCTTACCCCACTCAGAAAACTGGGTAAAGATCAAGGAGCGATCGCCTTCATCGACAATTTCTTCTAACATCTCTTCCAGACGGAGTAATTTACCAGAGCGATCGCTAAAGTTTGTTGCTTTGATTACGGCTTTTGTTTTGCTTTCCTTGTCCAGTAATTCAGGATGGTTGCAAAGTTGTTTCAGACGTACTAGGAGAGTTAAAATCAAGCCACGGCGTTTAATACCCTCGGAATCTTCAATCTCTTCTAAGGAGTTGTCTACTAACTGTTGATATAGTTCAGCCTGTTCGGCGGAAAGCCCGCAGAAAACGTTCATTTCCTGCTTATCGGGCAAGTCTTGAATAATATTCTTATCTGTTTTTAAGCGACGGAGAATAAACGGTTGAGTCAGAGAACGTAAAATATTTAAAGATTCGCGATCGCCATATTTTTCAATTGGTACAGCAAATCTCTTTTGAAAGAAGTTACGATTACCCAAAAAGCCTGGATTTAAAAAATCTAAAATTGACCATAATTCAGTGAGGCGGTTTTCTACAGGTGTACCTGTTAAGGCGATACGAAATCCTGCGGAAATCTCTCGAACTGCTTGGGATTGTTTTGCCGAGGGGTTTTTAATGTTTTGCGCTTCATCTAAGACAATTCCTTGCCAGTCAACAGCAGAAAAGGTTTTGAGATCGCGATGAACTAGAGAATAGCTAGTGATAACTATGTGTTTATCTTTGACGGTTTTAGCAAAAGTTTTGCCTTGTTCTCGCTTATCTCCATGGTGAATCATGGCTTTTAATTTGGGAGCAAATTTTCTCACTTCCCGTTCCCAGTTGTTAATTACCGAAGTGGGGCAAACCAATAGTGTCGTCTTGGTTAAAAGTTTTTGTTGCTTGAGATTGAGTAGAAAAGCAATAAGTTGGATAGTTTTACCTAAACCCATGTCGTCCGCCAGACAAGCACCCAAGCCCCAGGTATCGAGGAAAGATAGCCAGCCTACACCTTTTGCCTGATAGGGGCGTAATTCTCCCTGAAAATCCTTGATCTCGTTCACAGGTTCCACGGATTTGTCATCAGATAAATTATCTAATAAACCCGCCAAGACTCCTGTGGGTTCAAACTTGACTACGGGTAATTTTGCTAAGGTTTTGGTATCTCCTGTAGACAAGCGTAGAGCATCCTCCACTGACAAATCTAATTGATCGTTAGACTTATCTAATACGGCTTGTGCCGCCCGAACGTCCGCAGGTTGTAAGGCAATCCACTGTCCATCTATCTCTACTATGGGAGACTTTTGCGCTAGTAACCTTTTAAAGTCCCGTTTAGACACAGTGCGATCGCCCACAGCAATTTCTAGTTTATACTTCAACATGCTGTGTAGACTTAAACGTTCTCCTTGCTTCTGAGATACGCTGGCGGTCATCTTGATGCCTAATCTCTGTTCGCTGCTGTCAGAAGTCAAGCCAGGGGGGACGATCACCCCTAAACCATTATCTCGTAACTGCCAGGCAGTCGCCCGAATAAATTCGTAAACCTGAATCGGGTTGAGACTACAACTAATTGGCTGACTGCGGTTTAAACTTTCCCTAATTGGTTCATAGATGCGGGATGCCAACCCTAAACCTTTTAACAGAGTTTCCTGGGGGTTTTCCAAAGTGCGATCGCCGATTTTAATAAATTCTGCGGCACATTGCCACACTGTTGCGGCATCAACTACAAAGTCGGAATTATCTAAAGCTTGGAGATAATAATTTAATGACCAATCTGGCTGTTCTCCATTCTCTGTAGCCTCTGCTGGAGGGGTCAAGGCAAAACAAACTCGATAGCGATTTAAGCCGAAATCACCCTGACGGGTAACTAAATATTCACTGATCGGAAGTGTCCAATTATACAAAGCATTGGTCAAGCGTTTGGCATCTTTGGGTTCCGCCTTTAACTCAGGAGATTCAGCCAGCGATCGCAACCAAGGTTCTACGGTAGTATCTTTAAAACTATGGGAGCTATAATCGATCCAACTACGTAATCGCCCATCTAAGATCATCGAAAGCGAGCGTAATAATAATTCTTCGTCTGTGGTGTCTGCTTCCGATTCTTCGGCATCTAGATAAGCCAGGCAGGCTTCAGGCATTGCCTGAGTAAACTTAGCTAAACGTACTAAATCAACTTCACTATCAATCAAAGGTTGCCAAACACTTTTATAGCTGGTTCTACGAGACTTTTGGACTTCAATTCCTGGTAAAAACTTTTGTCTGACGATCAGATCCAACGCCCAACGGTATATGTGCGACCAAAAACGAATATCTCCTGCTAAATAATCAGTATTAGATTGCAACGAACTGAGAGATAATATCTGCAATAAGTTAATGGTTTCCTGGGGGGTGAGGCGAAACCCCTTCACTTCCCAAAGGTATAGATCCAGTCTTTCCTCTCCCTTGAAGGCATTCCCCGCAAAAACTGGTCGAACTTTCTTACTTTCTTCGTTACCAGTAATAATAGTTGGCATTCCTACCAACTGAGTTTGCCATTTGCTATGGTTCAATAAACTGGCAACATCCAATTCATGACTTTGAAACAGATCTAATAATTCTGAACGGGACACAGTGAAAGGATGGATAAAATCTCCCGACTTATTGAGGACAAAAGCTTTGTTAACTAAAGAACGCCAAGTTTGTCCCCAGACAAAAAAATAGTCTTTACCGGAATTAACGATCCAACTGCCGTGAATAATTGACATAGTTATCTTGATTGAGACTAAGTAAGCTGAGGATGAGGTGCTTAATTCTATTGCCACGCCTCAGACTTATAAATACAAAGCAACTTCTTCTCCAATCCCATAGCTGATTCGTTGGAGAAGAAACTTCGCAAAGTAATTATATAGTTTAGCAACTTTATTTTGTTACTATTTACTAATTACTTATTACTTATTAACTAGCTAGGGGAAATTCACTCACAGTTTAGCTCATTCATAATCCGTCAGATAGGACATAATCGTGTAAGACGTGATTAGATTTCGACTGAAAGTCCAGTGATTAGCTCAAGAATCCTCATCGTTTACGGCGAGGAGTGTCAAAGTGGGAGAATCTGTATCCTTTATGAGCTTTAATTCAGTCGGCGATACCTTCGGCTAGCGCGGAGCGCATCGCATTACTGAGCGCATTTGTCCAGGCAAAGAAATTGCTCTGGAGATGTTGATCGATAGTTATCAGTACAGTGTTCAAAACTCGTCGTGCAAAACTCCCTCAAAACTAAATAAAATTTCGACTAACTAGTACAAAAAAACTAATATAAAAAAGAAGTATTTGACGGTAGAATCTTATTGTGATAAATTCATTTCATAATGGTGGCATCTGCTTTGATAAATCACTCCAACTACTCCCATTATGTAAGATAAAATTAAGCTACCATTGGCGATCGCCCTTTGTCAACCTTTTTTTATGAATCCCGATCACTGAGTTTAATTCTTTTTACCTGTCCTGCTGATTTGATCGAGATAAAAATACTGGTAGTCCTATTATGTTGGAAAAATCTCAAATAATTAGCATATCTTCTGAAGTCATGGGTGGCACTGCTGTTTTCACTAATACAAGAGTTCCCATACAAACCTTTATAGACTATTTGAAAGCAGGGGAATCATTAGTCCCAAAAGTTATTGAAATCTTGCCTAATTTAGTATTATGAAAAGATAATCGTAGTGGGCTTAAGTATATAGCGATCGCTCTGGGAGCAGAACTAAGGTCTGGAAAAATTGGCAGTCTCAACAGGATGGACTAATTGACCAGTAACAAGGCGGTGGTTTCCGTTAACTATAACTCGGTCACCATCTTGGATAGTACCGCGAACAAAAACGCGATCGCTTTGGGTTTGGAGAATTTCTAGTTCTTGTTTTTCCACACGGAAAGCTTGGTTAGGGTTATTAGCAACATTTTCTGAGTTGCCCAAAACATAACATGACCATAAACCCCTGACTCCTCTCACTAAGGCGGTAGTTGGTAGCCAGTATCCAGAATCGGTAATAGTTTTGCTTAATTTTAACCGAGCGATCTGGCCAGCTCGAACTTCTGTCGCTGCGGATTCATCTAAACCCAGGACAACTGTTAAGGTACGAGTCGCAGAATCTAGTTGGGGGAGGGTCGATAGAACTTGGGCTTGATATGTCCTAGAGCCGATTTGTAACTGCTGGCTGCTACCGAGAGGAATTTGGCTGGCGGTATTGACAGGAACACCAACATGGACTTCCAGAGTGCCCGCTTCCACTAGAGTGAGAATGGATTCACCAGCAGCAACTACAGTTCCTTCGTCAACTAAACGCTTAGCAATTGTTCCGCTAAAAGGAGCTTTGAGAGTGCTTTGTTCCAGTTCCAGTTCGAGACTAGCTAACTTAGCATCTAACTGTTCCAGTAAAGCCTGTTGAGCTGCGATTTTTTCGGGGCGGGTACCCGCTAATAATTCATCGAGTTTACTTTGAGATTCATTTAGCCTAGCTTGAAGGATATTGACTTCAGTGGTGGCTTCATCGAGTTGCTCGCGAGAAATAGCTCCAGAGGTATGAAGTTCTTGACGACGCTGACCTTTAATTTCGGCTAATTTTAGTTGGGATTGTAGACTTTTAACCGTTGACTTAGCAGCGGCGATGGTTTCACTACGAGAACCAGCTTGTAATTCTTGGAACTGTGCCTTTATTTGCTTTCTTTCGGCGAGGAGTTCTTGTTGTTGAGCTTTGAGGTTTTTGGTATCTAGGATGGCAAGAGGAGTGCCAACTTTAACTTGTTCTCCTAAATCCACTGCCAGGTCGAGTAATTTACCCCCTCGTTCAAAGCCGAGGGAACTACTACGACGCGAGACAATAGTTCCCGTGTAGGTGCGCTCAACTTGATAGGAATCAACTGAGTTGATCTTGACGGTTTCCACGGGAAGAATGGTAGTTGCATCGGAGTCTTGAGCGGTTGCTGCTCCCTCGGTTTCGAGATTTGAGAGCATGGGTAGCTTTGACCACCAGTTGCGACCAAAAGGTGTAAACCAAAAAACTAATAGTCCTGACAACAACAGCAGCGGCAATCTGAAGTTTAGAGGGACTAGTTTTCTAGATTTCCTCTGAGGCAAGACAACAACAGAATTCGATGCAGCCTCATCTACCTGTTCAACGTTTATTTTTTCTGACTCATTAACCAGTTCTTTTGTCCCCATTGGAGAATCAAGATCTACCTCTTGGGGACTATTATTTTCCCCTACACCTAAGAGTCCGTAACCTGAACGGGGTTGGTCAGATTGTTGGTGGGGAACTGGAGAAGTATGGGAATCTAACTTTTCAATTAAACCTCGTCCCAACTGACAATATCCTCGATCAATATTTCTGATGGCAGTAACCAATTCTTGGGGATTGCTACTCTTGAGGAAGTAACCTTTAGCACCTATTTGTAAAGACTTTTCAATATATTCAACATTATCATCAATGCTCAAGATTAAAACTTTGGTGTCAACATAACGACTGGTAATTATTTCTGTCGCCGTCAAGCCATCCATTCTGGGCATGTTAATGTCCATAAGCACTACATCTGGCTTAAGTTTGGCAACTAATTCAATAGCTACTTGCCCATCAATAGCAGTGCCAATTATTTCTAGATCTGCTTCTGGTTCTAAATAGCTGCGCCAAATTTGTTGACAGGTGTATTGATCTTCAGCAATTAAAACCCGAATCATCTTTTGGGGTTTGCTGATTGAACTTGATCTGGGCAACACTATCTCTGGTTCGGGGTGATAGTTGGGTTCTAAGCTAGAGGCAGATTGGTCTGGTTTACTGTTTTTATGATTGTGAGTTGATAAGTCATTCATGAGAGCATTTAGTATAAGTAGTGAAATAAATATCAGAAAACTTATTATGAGAATTAATTTTTAAATAGCCTATGACAACGGTGTCAGTGATTCTTTAGTTCGTTTTTAATTTCTTGCTTCTGTTAAGTCTCTCCTTACTGTTGACAATTGAGATAATTTTTGTGGAGCAAAAGGTTTGAGAGAAGGGGGATTCTTTCGACCTGTAAGCAGTAAGTAGGCACAGGGAACAAAGAATAACGCCAAAAGAGTAGCACCACCAACTCCTCCAGCAACACAGATAGCCAGTGGACTGTATGTGCCACCATCGAGAAACAGAGGAATAAACCCAGCAATCGTGGTGATGGTTGTCGTGAGTACATGACGAGTAGAACGGACGATCACTTCTGTCATTGCCTGGCGATCGCCATAACGAGCTTGGGGGTGAGCGCGCAGGGCAGCCAGGACAACTATGGAGTCGTTAATTGCCACTCCAATCAAACCAACGATACCGCAAATGGCCATGAACCCCAGAGGATAACCAAAGAACCACAGAGATA
Source organism: uncultured Pleurocapsa sp. (assembly GCA_965365755.1). Classification (GTDB taxonomy): domain Bacteria; phylum Cyanobacteriota; class Cyanobacteriia; order Cyanobacteriales; family Xenococcaceae; genus Waterburya. Next base: position 3,947 of record CBDUCX010000035.1, on the reverse strand, counting down.
GTAGGGCTAAACCGACAGAACCAATGGCTACTAGGTAGATGATTGCGGCACAGCGGAAGGAGTCAAAGGAGAGTACGAGAGTGGCCAGCATTAATACCAGCACGGGCACTACCCAAGTCATCAGGTTAGTCACTGACCGACCAGTCTCTTCTGCTTCTCCGCCAAACTCCAGTTCATAGCCTGGAGGGAGTTGAAAATCACTATTTGCCAGGCGTTCTTTGAATTCTGCTAGGACGGTTGAGGGTAAAGTACCAGCGGTAACAGAACCTTCAATGGTGTTGACCCGTCGAGCGTTACGTCGACTGATAGTAGCGGTTTCGGGAGCCAGGGTAAGTTTACCGAGGGCTGATAGAGGGATGGGAGAGGAGGATTCTGGAGATGATGGGTTATTGGGCAGTAGATCGAGGGTGGCGATCTGGTTGAGGTTACCGCGATCGCTTTTGTCTAGGCGAACTCGCAGGGGTAGTTCTTCGTTTTGTTCTAGGATAGAACCCCCTAGATTCCCTTCCAAGTTAGCATTCAGTTGCTGAGCAATTTGGGTGTTATCCAATCCAGTCAGTCGGGCTGTTTCTTCATCCAAGTCAAGAGCCAGTTTGGTCAGATCTGTGCCTAAACTAGTGCTGGTATGGGTCACGTTAGCTACTTGCACTAGTTCTGTCCGAATTTGACTACCTAGTTCTCGCAGAGTATCTAGGCTCGGACCGTAGAGCCTTAGTTCAATGGGGGAAACTGGAGGCCCGTTTTCAAGTTGCTTTACCAAGATTTTAGCGGCAGGAAAAGCTAAATCTAGTTCTTGTTGCAAGCTACGAATCACTTGCAGGCTTTTTTTCGCCGAAGTCGTTTGAACCGCAGCCGAAGCATAATTATTGATGCCACCTTTGACTCCAGTTGAGAGCATACTATAGTGGAAGGCAGGGGCGTGTGTTCCTAGAAACCAGTAAACATTGACTACTTCGGGATGCTGTCTAATTACCTCAGTTGCTGACTCAACAACGGATTTGGTTTGTTCTAGGGAAGCCGAGGCAGACAACTCCAACTCAATATAGAGTTGATCCCGTTCTGTCGCAGGAAAGAACTGCTGTGGGATATTACCAGCCACCAGAAATCCAGTGATGGGCAAAACTAGAGCTAGCAGTACTCCCAAAACAGGGCGCGTCAAAATACTAGCCAGGGTTCGCCGATAGACTTTAGTTAATTTAGGGAAAGAGAAGCCTCCTGACCACAAGCTTTTCAGTGATTCTAAAGAGAGAATTTTGGATAAAGGCAGATTTGTGAGAACTCGCTTCTGCTTGACTCTTATTCTGCTGGGTTGAGTTGTTCTTGGAGTCATCCAAGCATTAAGAGTTGGGATGATAGTTAAGGAGATAAAAAAGGAACTGAGAAGGGCGAGGATCACACTTAACGCCAGGGAACGCACAAATTCCCCTGTCCCCCCAGGAGTCAGAAGCATTGGGGTAAAGGTCAAAACTGTCGTTAAGGTTGATGCTAATAGGGGAATTGCCAGATAGCTCGCTGTTTTGGGTATTGCCTGTAGAGGGGAAAAACCCTTTCTCAGTAAATGCTCCATTTCATCGACAACAACAATGGCGTTATCAATCAACATTCCTAGAGCAATGATTAGTCCTGTGACAGATGAATTATCTAAGGGAACCTCCAGCACATTCATTCCGCCAAAGACGATTAAAACCGAGAGAGGCAGGGAGACTCCAACTACCAATGCAGATTTTCCCCCCATCAGTAAAGCAGTACAGGCAACAACCAATAAAGTACCGAGCCAGAGGTTTTGGAACAGGCGGTTCAAGCGGGTTTCTACATATTGGTTCTGGTCGAGAAGTAGATGCAGACCAATACCAGGAGGCTTGCTGCGGCGGAATTCTGCTAGAGTTTGGTGAGCCCGCTTCATCCACTGGTCAATACGCTGCCTCGATTCAATGCGGACAGCCAGAGCAATGCCAGTTTGCCCATTAATTATAGCTATTTCCCTGGGGGGTTCTTGGATACCTCTGGTAACTGTGGCAATATCTCCTAAGGGAACCAACTGTTCTGAGTTGCTGCCGACACGAAGGGGAATTTGGCGAATTCGCTCTAGAGAGTCCAGCTCGCTTTCTACTTCAATCAGTAGGTCATTATTGCTGTTGCGGAGTTGTCCAGAAGAAACCTTGGCATCGCTAAGACGAATTTGTTGGGAAACTTGTTGGGGGGTTAGACCTAATACGGCTAAATCTGCCTGATTAATTTCAACTAGTATTTCTTCAGCTGGGGCTCCCCAAAATTCGATCTCCTCTACACTTCCTAGACCGTAGAGTTGTGTTTTAAGTTGTTCTGAAAGACGACGTAAGATGGCAGGGTTAGGAGGAGTCTCTAATTCCCAGGTTAGAGCAACAATCAGGGTATCGGATTTAACATGTAGTTCCTCGTATTGTGGAGCAGATGCTCCTGGTGGCAGTTGTGGGGCTATATCAGCTAGGCGATCGCGCACACGAGACCAGACTTGATTGAGATTTCTCACAGTTTCTTGAAGTTCAACTGTGATTGCCGAACTGCCTAAACGTGAAATGGAACTAATATATTTAATTCCCTCGACTTCTAATAATTCTTGTTCTATTGTTTCAGTTACTAGAGATTCTACCCGCTCGGCACTGGCTCCAGGGAATTGGGTAGTAATTTGACTCACCCACAGACTGGGCTGAGGATCTTCCATACGGGGTAAGGCTTGTAAGGAAAAAAGTCCCCAAACTAAGATCAGACAGATAGTTAGAATTAGAAGTCGAGTATTACGATAAAATAGGTTCCACATTATTTGCCGATCGCTCAGGTAATTAAAGAAATTAATTTAGGGATGCTTATTTTCAGGAGATTTTTAAGTACATGTTCTCAAATGTTTTGTTTGCTAGTTCTTTACCCCTATGCTGTCCGAAGATCGCGATCGCGCAGCAAAACTTGCTTGAGGATATCACTAGCACTCATGGAATTATGGAAATTCTGAGAACAAGCTATTTTCATTAACTAGATAAAATTTTATATGTATTTTTGTAACCCTTTGTTACATTAATTAAAACACAAAAAAGTAAGCAATGAGCAATAAACCATGAGATACAAAAAGCTCTATGCTCTCGATCTTGTGTACGTGACAAATTGATATTCCCTGAAATTTTTCTAAGATTAAGCCATGAGCAAAGAAAAGATTAAACTGCCCTATTTCGATTCTATATTTGGAGAATTAGCTTCGGGAAACGCCGATGTCGAAGCAGCTCTGGGTAATCACGTTCATTGGGGCTATTGGGAAGATCCTCAAACGGCAAACGGTACGGTTGAGGATTTTATCGAAGCTACAGAAAACCTTTCAAAATTGGTCTGTAACTCGGCTCAAATTAAATCTGGTATGCGGATTTTAGATGTCGGCTGTGGTTTCGGCGGTACTATTGCTAGCTTGAACGAAAGATTTTCTTCTCTGGAAATGGTAGGAATTAATATTGATGAGCGTCAATTGGCTAGGGCTAGGGAGAAGGTATTGCCAGTTAACGACAACAAGATTGAATTTATTCAAGGCGATGCTTGCGAGCTACCCTTTGACAGTGATTCCTTTGATGTGGTTTTAGCGGTTGAGTGTCTTTTTCATTTTCCGAGTCGCAGTTCGTTTTTTAAGGAGGCAGCGCGAGTTTTACATCCCCAGGGAAAGTTAGCCCTATCTGATTTCATTCTGCCTCAACAAAGTTTCTTGATGTCATCGTTTTTTAATTCTTCAATCTATAAATTTTTTACCTCTGACTTCGGTAACATGAATTTTTGCACCACGGCAGACTATAACAATCTTGCTAACATGTCAGGATTGAAAACGATTGGCGAACATGACATTACCGTGGCAACCATGCCAACTTATGACGTTTTGCTGAATTTGCCGATTAAACGCTACCAAGGCTTTATGAAACGCTATCAACGGGTTATGA
>CBDUCX010000034.1:0-26648 GCA_965365755.1 uncultured Pleurocapsa sp. | reverse complement strand
TGGGAAAGCTGTTCTCAAATTTTGAATGAAACCGAAAAGCGATCGCTCTTAATGAAAGGATGGTAAACAGCAAGTTTCTGGTTACATTACTCAATAAATCTCAAACTAATGGCGAAAAAAGCGATCACGTATCGTATTTGGTTTCGAGCAGATAAAGCAAAGATAGAGATTTCAAGCATAGCAAAAAGTAAAGTGTTGATGAGTTTTAAGCACTGACGGGAACGCTATTACTAATCATCAATAAAGATTATACTTTAATCCAATAGTTACTAGAATATTCCACACGGAGTGATCGGTCGGCTAGGGGTCGCGTAATCGCTCAGTAATTTCTTCTGATTTTAGAATGGAGAGGGATCACGTCCTATACTAATTACAGTTGTTAAATTGGATTGATATTTGTCATCTAGGTCTTTAAAAAGAAGTGCAACACAAGCAATCCGAGAGTAATCAGGACTACAAATGTTGTTTTTGCCGTTATTTTCAATTAGAAGGATATCGTTGGGGAAAATGTGAAATATTGAATGTTGAAGTTGAAGGCAATTGTTCTGCTTGTTCGATAGCTAAACCCTTCTTTGAACTCCCTCAAAATCAAAGCGATATACAGAAGCCAAGTGATAATTCAGTGTAAGCGATCGCACTTTTTACAACACCTAAATTCTCCCTAAGACCATAAGTGTCTTACAGCTAAAATTGACTAATTACAGTACAGTCAGTATTTTCAAGCTTTGATATTTTGTTGCTCAATAAACTCTGCTAGTCGAGCAATTTCCTGTGAGACTGACCCATTCCATTGCTCGCGGTAAGCAGCAAGATCTAGTTCTTGGAGAGATAAAGAGCGAATAGCTTGGGCGATCGCTTCTGCATCATTATCAACCAACACTGCCCATTCTCCAAATAGTTTCTGGGTGAGAGAAGTTCGGCTGATCACTAATTGAGTATTGGAAGATAGAGCTTCACAAGCACCACTAGGCTGAGTAGCATCACTAGTAGTTAAGACCAGCGCTGCCAAACTAGAACATAAAACTTGATGGTATTCTTCTGTGGCTAAAAAACCAGTTAAATTTACATTGTCCAACTTTTGTAAACTGGTTGCAGTTTCTGGGTCTAGTTTATTGATATCAGCGGTAATGACGAAGTTATATTCTCTCAACTGTTTCATGGTATCGATCAACAGTTCCACAGGCTCATCCCAAGGATCGAAAGAAGCAATGACTAGGATTTGCTTTGCCAAACGTTTCTGAGGCAAAGTAGGAGCGATCGCTTTAATGGGATCAGCAATAGTAAATAGCCGCGCAGAGGGATACATTTTCGTGACCAACTGAAACATTTCTGCATTATGCACAATTATTGCGTCAGAGTTTCTCAGTATAGTTTGAGCCAGAGGTAATGTTTGCCACATTTCTACTTGAAAAAGTGGATTATGAGCATCAATTACATAGGGAGTTTGAGTAATCAATGCTGGTAAGGCACTAAAAGTAGGAGGGCATTGAGCAATGACAAAATCTGGTTTCTGACTCCAGATATCTTTGATGCCCACTACTAATTTAAATAGATAATCTAGGGGTCGTAAATATTTGCTGTTGAATAAATGAGCAATAAACTTCAATTCACAATTAATCAGGGAAGCAAGAACTTCTGGTCGTCGCTGATAGTTTTTCCAGACAATAAATAAACCGTCTAGCTTTTGGGGGAGTTTTTTCTCTGACATTGTGTGAACCAAATAACAAATTTTAACTTTTAACTTTTGACTGTTGCAAAATACTCAATAGACTAGCAATTAAGTTGCTTCCTTGTTCCCTTGTCTTCCTTGTCTTCTCTTAACCAATCAATTCAAAACTAACAGACTACTAAGTCGATTTTCTGGAATATCGATAGACAGCACCCCAGAGAAAAACCATTAAGAGGAATTCCGAAATAATCGTTGCTCCAATAGCACCACGCCAACTATAAAGAGGAATCAGCCAGAAATTGAGTAAAGCATTAATAATTGCTACTAGTACCTGAGAAGTACTTCTGGCACTCTGAAAATTAGCCCCAGTTAAGGTATCGGCAGCAAAAATATGCATCGTCCTAAAGAAAATTGTTGGAGAAAGCCAGACTAAAGCGATCGCCGAATCAGCAAACCCAGAACCGAGTATTAAGGGTATTAAAGGCGCAAAAATCGTTAAGCCAACCACTGCTATCAAAGAGTAACCCAAGGACATCGGCAGCAACTTTTTACAGAGGGCAAAACTGCCTTGAATTCCTGAAGCTCCTTTTTGAAAAAAGTTTCGGAAAGAAGCCATGGCAACCGATAAGATCGGCATCAATGATACATTCAAGATATGATAAGCCGCCCCATATATTCCCGCTGATTCTAGGGTAGATAACTTGGCTAACATGGATTTATCCAAATCGTTATAGATAGTTTGTGCCGAGATCCCGACGGCGAAAGAAAAGCCTAAGCGCAAATCTTGCGTCACTTTCGACAATCTAAATTGAGGATATTCCACCTGCCTCACCAGTAAATAAGTCGATGTCGCTGCTGCACAAAATGTGGCCACACAGTACAGCATTGTCCAGGTATCGATACTCGGTTGTTTAAACAGGGCAATTAATAATAAAACAGCAAAAAACCTATTTAAGGAAACCAGAAAGATAACTCTACCTGTATAGTTGAGGAGTCCGACCCCCGTAAAGCTATCCCTAACTAGATCATTTAACCTCAGAAAAATTAAATTAGCTAAGGCGATAAAAAAGACAGCGTAAATAGAGATACCAGAGATGGGAATAAAGCTATAGATTATTAAAATTAAACTGATAAATAACGAGCCGAAAATCAACGTTTTGAGAATTCCAGCTCCCCAATATTCCCGAAACGCATTCCTGTCCCGAGAAACGTTTTGAATAACAATTTTCTCGCTGCCCCAACTAGAAAAAGGAATAAACACCGAGACTATAGCGACTATTCCCACATAAGCACCGTATCTTTCGGGGGCAAAAATGCGAGCTAAAAGGACAAAATATATTCCCTGAACAACTAACTGAAAGATAAAAGATTTAAAGATCGCCCAAGAACCCTTAAACCTCTCACTTCGAGATAACTTACTGGCTATTGCTGCCAAGCTTTTTTTAGGCATAAACTAACTTATTGATTGGGAATTTCGGGGGGTGGGTTTCATCGAGTAAATTGCTACTAAAGAGATAATCCAGATAATCCCCTGAGCCGTCAAGAAAGATATTTCAGTGAGGTTCAGAGTGATTGTATAGATTAAAAACAAGAAGACCCAGAGCATTTTAATATCTTTAGAGATTAGATATTTAAATAGGGAGTTAAATAAGCATCCCACATATCCCACAATAAATATAGACAAACCCACAATTCCCAAATGCAACCACAGTTGTATATATCCGTTGTGGGCATGAACAGGATTCCATTGATGAACTTTCCACAGCAAATCAGTTTCCCGATGTACGCCAGAGAAAAAACTGCCATAGCCATAACCCAACCAGGGTTTTTGCTGAATAAATCCCCACAAATCAGCCCATAAGGGAGTCCTTCCTGTTAAGGTGATGTCCTTGTTATTGGCTGCCAGAAAAGTATTAAAGTTAATGACGATGATAAATAACAACAAAGCACTAAAGATAATAAATAGCAGTAGCAGCAGTACACTCTTCTTAGATTTAAGAGAAAGATAGTTTACTCCTTGGGCGATCGCAAAAATAAAGACAACACTGACAAAAGAGGTGGCAGACTGGGCGAATAAAGTCAAAGCGACCGATAGTAAGCAAAATATTCTCAACAGTAGCCGATTTTTTTTACTAGAAATCGATAAAAAATAGAAGGTTAAGAAACTGATAAACATACTTTGCCCTAAACCATTTTTGTGGGGATAAATTCCCCGCCAGGAACCACTTACCGCGTCTAGATTAGATATGCCATATTCTGGAAGTGCCAGGGCAAATAAAAAGCTAAAAATTACGGCAATACCAAAAGTCCAACCGTAGATTTTGAGCTGTTGTTCAAAGCTATAACGAGAAGCTAAATAAAGGGCAAAGAAAGTAGTTCCGATCATCGAAATTACTTTGCGTAAGGCAATTTCGGGAATTGAAGACCATGATACTGAAACAATTGCTAGGGCGATTAAAATTAACACCCACAAATTGGTCTTCAGGAAGCTTAAAGTTCTTGGCCAGCGGAATGCCAAAAGAGCAAAAGATATAGCGTAAATACCTAAAAAGGCTAGACGCAGAAATACACTGTCAACGTCCCCTTCTTCTCCACCAATTGCTCCCCCCAGTATGACGGTGAAAAATCCTTGTGAAAATAGCAGCAAAGAGACTACTGAAAAAACATTTTCAAAAGGACGAATTGATTGTTTCATTCAATTGAGAAATAATTTGATTGTCTAATGACCTGATAACGAAAAAATGGACTACTAAATCCGAACCATAAACCCTGCCAAGACTAGCCTTGTTTACTGTAGTAATAGCTGCTGTAATGATAAGGTTCTCTGCTCATGTCCGCTCCGTTTACGACTACACCGAGTACTTTTTGTCCAGTGCCCTCCAGAATTTTCTTGGCTGCTGTTGCACTACCATAGTCCACAACTCCAGGACGAACTACAAAGAGAAAACCATCAATGGATTTACCGACCACCTTGGCATCAGCAATGCCCACAATAGGTGGGGTATCAAAAATAATTTGATCGTAATGGGAGGATACGTCACGTATAAAATTCTGGAAACCAGGAGAATCTAATAAAGCAATAGGATTCTCAGGAAGCGGGCCAGAAGGTAAAACATCTAGATTGTTCATGATGTTTTGAATACCATCCTGCCATTGAATCTCGTCGTTGATCACATTACTTAGACCAACCGAGTTGTCAATTTCCCAAATACGATGTTGACTAGGACGACGCATATCGGAATCTACTAGTAGAATTCGCTGACCGCATTGTGCTCTTGCCACTGCTAAATTAGCTGAGACTGAGGACTTTCCTTCTTGAGGAACAGAGCTAGTAATGGCAATAACTTTCTTTTTGGCATCTCCATCCAAAAGTTTGAGATTTACCTGTATATTTTGATAGGCTTCTTTCAACGGCATTGTCGCTGTTAAAGCCCCTGGCTCATCTGGAAGTCTTTCGACAGTGGTTCCTGGAAGTTGCAGTTGATTTGTCTCACCAGTCAAGCCCAAATCAGGCACCACCCCATGAAGAGGATAGGCAAACATATTTTCTACTTCCTGGGTATTTTTGATCGTGTTGTCTTTAAGATCTAGTAAAAAAGCCAACGCCAGACCGAATAAGGCTCCCATCATCGCCCCCCCTGCTACGATAACTGCTCCACCGGGATTTACCGTATCTTCAGCGATCGCTGCATTGGCAACTACACGAACTTTATCAATATTTCGACCTATCAGCACATCAGCATTCTTTTGACTATCTAACAACTTCTGATAAGTTGATTCAGAACTTTTAAGCTTGCGCTGTAAAGCTCTTTCCTGTTCCTGTAGTTGAGGTGATAAGTTAGACCTTCTTTGAATCTTGTCGTATTCACTTCTAAAAGATGCTAGCTTCTGCTCTAAACCTTCCTTCCGCAATCCTAAATCGGCAAATTCTGACAGTTGCTTCTGCTTAAGCGTTCCTAAACTTAGAATATTAATATTATTAGCTAAACCTTGTTGCCCAGGACCTAAAGTACTAGCAATTTCTCGCTCTAAAAGGGCAGTTAAATCAGCTTGCTCTTCTTTTAAACTAATAATTTGAGGTGCATTATCCGAGAGAAAATTTCTTTTTTGAGCTAGCTGGACCTTAACCTTCTGTAGCTGAGATAATGTCTGCTGCACACTTACAGATTGACTAAGGGAACTTACTGCCGACGCTTCCTGCCAGCTCATACCCAATTGACCCTGCAATCTATTATATCGAGCATTAACGTCGTTCAGTTGAGCATTTACCTGATTGATTTGACCTTCAATCCGAGAAAGTGCATTAATATCGTTGGTACCCTGAAGTTCTACATCCGAAATACCGTTTCGATTCTTAAACAGGCGTAAATTTTCCTCTGCTTGTTGAACAGCGGCTTCTGCTTCGGGTAATGTCTTGGTGATAAACTCCCTAGCTTTTTTAGTCTCGGTGCGATCTTCTACAGTGAAGCCTTCGGAATATAATTCAACTGCTCTTTGGACAAAAGCGACAGCCACATCTGGATCTGGATCTTCGTAGTTAACTTGGAGTAATTCAGTACCAATAATCGGATTAACTGCAAAAGATTTTTTGGCTTTCTTATAAGTTAAGGTTTTACCATTCTTCGATTTGAGATCAAGCTCTTGAATTACCCTTTCTAAAATTGGTCGTGACTGCAGAATTTGAGCTTCAGTCTCAATAGGGTCTTTCTCTAAAACTGTTCTGGTAACATCTGGACTACCATCAGGAACATCAACTAGATCGCGACGATCTGTTTTGATCAGTAATCGAGCTTCTGCTTGGTAAACATCCTCTGAAACCAAAGCGGCAACCAGAGACAGAGTCACAATTCCTGCGAAAGTTACTGTTGCAGGTATCCAACGACGCTTTAAAACCTGCCAATAGCGATTAAAATCTATATACTCTTCTATGTGTAAGTTAGAATCCATAAATCTCAAATGATGAGCTTACTATAATTGATATTTAGTTTAGTTAGTTTAGGTTGAAAAATTAAAATTTAAGTCAATGTCGGTTTTCTAATATGCACCTTTGGCACGAAAAACTACCTGGACTGTCTGTAGCAAAATTTTAAAATCTAGAGCTAAAGACCAGTTTTCGATATACTCGAAGTCTAAATTGAAGACTCCATCAGAGCCAGTATCAGAACGACCACTAACCTGCCACAAACCTGTAATTCCAGGCAAAACCTCTTGTCGGAAAAAATGATTCTGGGAAAACTTCTCTACATCTCTTACCGGTAGAGGTCTAGGACCTACTAAGCTCATTTCGCCGCGCAAAACGTTAAATAATTGAGGTAGTTCATCTAGACTGTAGCGACGGAGATATTTGCCAACTTTGGTGATCCGAGGATCATCTTTAATTTTGAATAAAATCCCGCCCTGAACTTCGTTTTGAGCTTCCAACTTCTTCTGCAAATCGCTGGCATTTTCTACCATGGTACGAAACTTCCAAATCTTAAAGTGATTTCCCTTAAGACCGACGCGAGTTTGCTTATATAAGACAGAGCCTGGGGAATCGAATTTAATCAGTACAGCAAGAAATAACATTGGTAAACCAATGACTGCCAGCAACGCAGAAGATACGACAACATCAAAAACACGCTTGCTGAAAAAATCAATCCCGACGATAGCCGAATGAGCTAGTCTAATGGTTGGTACACCAATAATTGTGGCAATCTCAGCTTGTCTTTCTGGTAACTTAATATTAATTGGCAATATTCTCCAATTAACACCAATAGTCCTCAGTTTCCAATATAAACTTGCAGCTCCTTGCACTGCCTCCCAAGAACAGATAAATACTTCATCAAGCTCTTTATAATTTATCTTATCCAAAGCAGCATAAAGTGATTCATCGTTATCAAATTTTGAGAGATCTACCTGTCCTGCAACTTGAAATACTTCGCTGTTTTCTAACAACTGCTTGGAGCTGGATAATTCTTCTGGGTTACCAATTAATAATATTTTCTGCCGTAATGGATAATATTTCTGGCGGACATAAGCCCAGATCCAGTTGAGAGTTAGACGCTGAGAAGTTACCAGTACCAGAGTTAGTAATCCTGCTACTAGTAACTGATAAATAATCGTCGGCTCATAAAAACGATCAGCAATGGGAATAACAGCTAAATGAGCCAATAAAACTCCTTTAACTGAATTATAAAGATTACGGCTTTTATCTCCTTTGCGATATAAATCGTAAGCAGAAAATAAGAAAACCATAAACGCTAGTACAGTCAAGAATAAACTGAATATTTCAGGACTTTGCCAAATAAAATCTATGCTGAATCTTGATTGCCAATTACCATTTCCAGCAACAAACCAGCCTAACCAAAGTGCCAAATTGTCTAATATCAATAAGATAACTATTTTTAATCTGTAGGAAAGTTCTTTCCCAGCTAACTTTAAATATCCAGGAGAACGCAGATCCCTACTTTCTGTTACCTCATTAGCTAAATAATTTTTTCTTAGCCTGTAACTTGGAGCACTGGAGAATTTGTCTAACATAACTTGTTTTTAGAATTAGTCTTAAAGTTGTGAATCAGATTGATCAAGTAACAGTAGTATGAGCCTTTACCTAGACTACGTAGTAAATATAATTAGTTTTAGGTAGACGATTTGACGCCAAATTTCCCCAAAATAATCGAAGTTCCCAAAATGTTATTAATAAATAAGTCTATACAATAATAACTGCGTATCTTCATTTAAGAGAAAATACTTATATATAAACTAATGTATACCCTACCCCTCAGTACGCTGTCAATGACTTAACTCAATTGAGCCAACCTTTTACACTAACTTTATAGATTACGCAGAAAAAGGTGAAAAACTCTAGTAGAAAATATGCAGTTAAAAGATATCTTTTCGTCGCAGCACAAGTAAAGCAATGATAGCGTAAATCAAAGTATGGACAATCAAAATCCCCCAATTTAGCATCAGATTTGACCAAGTAGCATCGTATGCGGGAGTGGCTTGAAAAATTTCGTTGAGCATTTCTGCACTTAAGGCTGGATTTGGTTGAGGTGCCATAGTATTAACATCTGCTAATGATCCATAAGCCCCGATAGACCAGCGACTCAGCATAAACCAAGAAAGTTTGCTCGACCATCCTTCCAGGGTAAATAAGACACCAGAAAAAATAATTTGCGGAATCATTATCAAAGGTAATATTCCGTTTCCTTCGTTTTCAGTTTTGACCAACGCGGACAGCATTAAACTAAGGCTAGTACTGGCAACTAAGGTGAGAAAAGTAGTGATCCCAAAGCCCAACGGCCAAGAAATTAATTCTGAGTCAGGAGCTTTAAAAACCAGCAGGACAACAGCAGAAATTAACAACGTTTGTGCTAAGGCTAAACTGCCTCTGATGATCAGTTTAGAAGTTAAGTAGGGCAATAGTCCCAGGTTTAATAATCTTTCGCGAAAATAGATCGCTGCTTCCTTAACAATTTCTCGAATTGCATTGGATAGTCCAATCCAGATGGCGATACAGCTAAAGATAAATAACAGACGTAGTGCCAAAGAGGCTTGAGTAATACTTGGGGCATCAACTACGCTTAGAGGCTGCTCCTGACGCAAGGGCAACCCAGTCAAAGCGATTGTAATGGGTCCCGCTAGCAAAGTTAAAATTAAGCTAGTACTGTCTCGACTAACTAACTTCCAGTAGCGTTTGCACAATAGAGATAGCTGGGCTATGGGAGAAATTCCTGTCTTAACGTTTTTGGACTTAGCAGCTTGTTGGTTTTCTTTGCCTGGACTGAGAGAGTTTTGGATATATGATTTATACTCAGGGGAGCTAGCGTATTTTTCTGACCAATAGCTTACTCTTTCAGCGATCGCCGCTTTGTTTTTGCCTTTATTAAGTTCGATATAAATGTCGGCAAAATCGCTAAATTTTTCATCTTCAAACTGTCCTGCATGTTTTTGGAAGAAAGGCAATGCTTCGTCTGGTGGCCCATAGTAACAAAGATTGCCCCCTAGCCCCATAAAGGCAATGCGATCGCAGATGTTAATATTATCTGTAGCGTGGGTTACTAAGGCGATTGTCCGACCACGGTCAGCTTGTTCTCGCAACAGCAACATCATTTCTTTATCTAAACCAGGATCTAATCCTGAAGTTGGTTCATCGAGAAAGAACAGTTTGGGATCGGCTAGTAGCTCTACACCAATGCTCACTCGTTTACGTTGACCACCACTGAGTCGGGACACTAGGGTATGGCGCACATGGGAAAGCTTGATTTGCTCTAGAGTGTTGCTAATTACCTCACTGATATTAGTATCGGGGGGCAGACGAAGTTGGCAAGCACAGCCTAATACCTCTTCTACTGTCAAGTCACGATGGATAATGTCATCTTGGGGAACATAGCCTACTTGAGAGCGATAAACTGGCCAGTTTTTACGGAGATTATCCCCATTAAGATATACATTTCCCGCAGATATCGGTGCGATCCCCAACAAGGCTTTCATTAAGGTGGATTTTCCTGCACCACTACCACCGACAAATGCCACTAGTTGTCCTGGCTCTAACACTAAATAAACGTCATTGAGGATGGTAAAGGTTTCGCCTTTTTTGTCTTGAACTCTAAAATTCAACTTGTGGGCATCGAGGCGAATTTGATTATTGGCATTAGTTAACTCTAGAGCTTCCCCTGTAAACAGCAAGACATAGGGCCCAATCTGAATCGTGTCGCCTTTATTCAGTAAATAAGGCTTTTCTAAGCGATCGCCATTAACAAAAGTGCCATTACTACTGCGATCCTGTATGATGTAACTACCTTTGCCATCGGGATTAACTGTAGCGTGGAGACGGGATACAGTAGGGGCATCTAATTCCATTGCCGAGGAACTATTAGGTGATCGCCCAAGTTCTACTGGCCAATGCTGTAATCCTTTAAGGGTGAGGCGACGCACCGCAGGAATACTCATCTCCCCTCGCTGAGGATTGTAATAGGTCAGGGCTATTTGCTGGCGAGGATCTTGCCCGATATGCAGTTGCTCTCCATTCTTGAGAATATGTCCTTCGGTAAGATTGATCCGCGATTGATTATAAAAAATGCCATTGCCACTGGGCTTATGATGATGGCGATCGCCGTCATAAATCCGATAATGATTGCCTTCTTTTTCGATAATTGCCTGTTTACGAGAGATTATGTTCCAGTCTCTAGGAGCTTGTAGATTTGCCCAGGCAGGATCTCGACCTAAATAGTTAATATCTTTAGCTAAGGTGAGAATCTTTTTTTGACCTTGATTATCTAATTCAATGTAGGGTTCTGTATTAATAGCTGTTAGTACCGTTTCCCTGGAGTAATTTTTGGTCATAAGGCTTTTATATATCTTTTTGATCTTATAAATCGAAATTAGGTGGGGAACGTGGGAAATATTCAGCAACGCCTAATATTTTAATTAGGAATTGACACAGTAATCAAAGTTTATATTTTTTTAGTTTTTTACACTATAATTTTGGGTTTCTTGTCCCTTCTTTGCGATCAGATTAGATGGAAATTGTTGGAAGATATTTTTCCCGAAAAGCCCAAAAAGCGATCGCTCTGGTTATTTATTGCTCAATCAACATGATCATGAACCACAATTTCAATTTGCCGACTATCCATTGCCTTGATAAATAATTCAGTAGATAAAACCTGCTCTACAGGATAAATACCTGGCTGTTTTAACTTGCCTTCCAAGAGTAATTGAGCGATCGCACCTGTTCCTGCTCCTGCGGCGATCGCTGTATCTTGATGTACCATGGTGCTGCAATAGGTCTGAGGCTGACCTGCTTTGACTCCTGTAACTTGGGCTCGCATTGCTACTCCTATCCCGCTGAAGCGATCAGTAACTTTGGTCATGGCATAACTTACTTGAGAAAAGAATTCGATGCCTTGGGGACTGCTTACCCAGACATCAGGAAAGATATGAGCTGTGATCCAGGTTAGATGATTATACCAATCAGGAATTGAGCCAAACTTAGTAACTACCGTATCGACAGGAAAAGAATCAGCAAAGGTATAGGTTTCAGGCACATCAAACCAATACACCCCAGTTTTACCGTAGGGTTGGGGAAATTCGATTATTTCTCGTTCTGTATAGGGTGATTTATCCTGCCACTTCCCATCGATCCAAGCCGAAAATTTATTTTTTAATCCGAGAAATGTAGTCCGCATCACGGTTAATCCCGCGCCACCAGAACCTGCTACCACATAGCTAAGATGAATCTTCTCTGGTTGATCAAACTGTTCAACTCCCTGCTTGACCATACTATTAGAAATGCCGGGAAATATCCCTGTATTGAGAATCGCCGTGACTTTATTGGCGATCGCCCGCTCTTGATGTTTAATTACCCCTTGATAAAACGAACGATGATCACTGACATCAAGATAGTCAATTCCCTGGTCAATACAGCTTTCTAATACCCTCCCGTCACGATAATGAAATGGCCCTGCACAATGCACTATTAGATCTTGATTGGCGATCGCTTGTCTGAGTTTTTGGCGATCATTTAAGTCTAAAAGTAAAAACTTAAAGGGATCTAGCTGCGGTTGCGTTTTACGAGAGGTTATAGTAACTTCGGCATCAGTATGGTTCACAATATCTTGGGCAACACTTTTGCCAATTCTGCCACTGCCTCCAATTACCAATACTTTTTTCGTCATATTCATTTCCTGACCAGTTAACAGACTAAGCTATTGATTCATACTATTTAACTTTTTTACATTCTATGTCGATTAACCAAAATTCTGTAAAAACTAAGAGTTTATATTTTTTAGTTGTTAATTATAATTCTAGTAACTTAGTTGCCCGTTTAATCGACTCTATTGATATTAATTATCCCGAAAAATACCAAGTAATTATTGTTAATAATTCTGCTGCTGACCAGGAAATATACAACTTAGAAAATGATTCAATAACTATAATAGAAGCCAATAATAATTTAGGTTTTGGCAAGGCATGTAACTTGGGTTTACATTGGATAAAAGAGCGAGATAGTGAAGCGATTATTTGGTTAATTAATCCTGATGCCTATTTTAATTCTGATATATTTAAGGCGATCGCTTTTTTGAAAAATCATCCTCAGATATCAATTTTAGGGACAACTATTTATGATTCCCAAGGAGAAATTACTTCTGCTGGGGGAACTTTTAATGCAGCTACTGGTGCTTTGTCTGTCGTTACTTCCTTACCAGAAAATATCTCAGAAGACTATATTAAAACCCACTGGGTAAGTGGCTGTAGCTTATTAATTAATCTGGCAAACTTTACCGAATGTCCCAACTTCGATCCCCGCTATTTCTTATATTACGAAGATTTAGATTTTTGCCTCCGTTATGGTCAACAAGGACATCAAATTGCCGTAACTCCTTTAATTAAAGTCATACATGACACCTCTTCAATTAGCGATCGCAACATCAGAAAAAAATATCAATACATTACCCAAAGTTATTTAATTCATATAGAAAAATATGGCAACTTACCAGTCTTTATTTTGACCAATATACGAATGTCTCTCAATACTATCAGGCTAATTTTATGCAGACCCCAACAAGGAATAGGTAAACTAATCGGCATTTATAATTATTGGCAAGCACGATTGTCGGGCATTTAATAGGAAAATTAGCAGATATCGCAGTACGTTAGCTAATGGAGAGAGGCTTAAATACAGTCACCATTAAAATGGGCTTAATTTTTTGCTCAATCAACTCTGCTAATAGTAGCGATATTTACGCCCATGACTACTAGTCAGGACAAGTTTATTTAATTGCTCTAATTTAAAGTAGCAACTAACAACTAACAACTAACAAGTGTCCTAATGTAATTGCGTATTGCTGTAAGTAATGCAGGACCGCGTTAAAGGTCGGATTCAATTAATTTTTGAAGTTGTTTTTTCCAGTCTCTTCCCAGTTGTACCGTAACATCTGATTTCAGTACTCCAGTGCTTTCCACCACCACTTCCCCCACACCCAAAATTGAGCGTACTTCTGCGGCGGCTTCATCGTCTCCAGATTGGGCAATTACTCTGGTTGTAGCTAGGGGTTCTTGCCAATTTTTACTAGCAAACACTCTTTTGTAACCAGCCTCTCTTAAAGTATCTAATGCTGATTGTAAGACTTTTTGATTTCGGGTACTGTCCTGCACTGAGATACTAATTCGAGGATTAGTAATATCAACTGTACCTTCTAAGCTGGCATAGCGATTGTTGCTGGGCAACATATCATCATTTCGCTCCCTTGGTAAGTTAAAGTGCTGAACCATCAACTGATTGATTTTCTTATAGTTAGGCAACCAATAACTAACACGTTCATCTCCACTATTAAAGTCTCCAGGTAACATCATCATTTTGACGTTAGACCTATCTGTTTTGGCAGCAAAGTTTCCTAGAGCCATTAATTCTCTCACAGTTAAATTAGTATCCAAATGAGATTGGATTACTGAGAGTATTTTGGGGATCTTCATTACTGTGGCAGGTTTCAGGGTTTGCTCTACTGCTGAGCGCATTAACATTTGCTGACGTTGTACTCGTGAAATATCACCGTAGTTATCGTAGCGATAGCGTAAAAACTGCATTGCCTTGTCGCCATCTAAATGCTGAATACCTTTTTTAAGGTCGATATAGAGATGCTGACTAAAATCGTTATACTTCATGTCTTTTGGCACATTGACCGTAACGCCACCCAAAGCGTCAATTAACTTTTCAACTCCCTGAACATTAACCCGCACATAGCGGTCAATATTAATACCGCCTAATAGTTCACTAGCAACATTAGCAGTTAAAGCGGGCCCCCCATATTCGTTGGCATGATTGATTTTTCTTACTCCATAACCCTCCATATAAACGCGAGTATCTCTGGGGATAGAAAGTACTGATACTCGCTCTTCTTGGGGGTCAAATCTAAGCAACAGCATGCTGTCGCTAAGACCGTGGAAAGAGTTGACTAGGTGATGATAGCCAACGTCTTGCTTTTCATATTCGATTCCTTTGTTTTCTAAGTCAGAGCTAATAACTTTGATGCCTAAGAGTAAAATATTTACAGGACGTTTTAGTTCGGGCAAGTTTAAGCTTTTGGCAGTTACAGTTTCTGTCTTACTAAAGACTTTTTGCTCTTCATTAGTTAGTTCTGCTTGCTGGAGTGGAGAAGCACTAGACAAAGCAACGGCTAAAAAAGCACCCACTGCTGCTGAAACAAAAGATATGCTGGCTAAACCCAGCCCTACCAAAATAGCTCTTCTTTTATTCAATTTCTTTCGCTGATTATCGAGGGGATACTTTATTGACTTAAATTGAGCAGTAGTTTGTCTTCCCGAAGGAGTCGATTGATAAGCTTTTCTAACTGGCACTGGATACCCTCACCCTGAGTAAAAATAAATTATATTTTTTAAATTTTTAAATGAAAAATTAGATATATATAAACACAAACATAATTCAGTTAATCTTAACAGCTATTTGCCAGAAAAAATACCCATAATCCAAGCTAGTATCACGACTATGTTAGCTAATAAATTCTAACTTCCAAGGGATTTTGGCTGAGGGCTGATGTTTAGATCTACTTACATATAACCTCCCTTGTAATTTTGTGTTCTCTTTAGAGTAACGACAGTTTGGCGAACTGGCAATTTTCACAATGCACTATCGTGGCATCGTTTTGCCAGATTAATTGTTAAAAGTTAGCTCATGTCATCTGGAGAAAATAGTTTTTTTTTGCCTAACCGAGACATTAGCCAAATACAGGTTACAAAGTATCCCGTCGTGATGATGGCATTACTGTACAGTAGACGAAAAGACATTAACTCTGAAACGTTAGCAGCACCAAGTGAAAATAAAGCATAGGAAGTTAGCCAAATTACCGTCAGATTAATCGCTAGTCGGCTTGCTTTTTCTCGTTGGCGCATCGCAGTATAACTTTGAGACTCAATATCTGGGGAATTGGCGCTGATATTATTCTTGGCTTGATATAGAGTCCAAATGGCAGGAATTACCCCCACTACAGGTAACAGATAAATCCAAAGTTGGAGATATTGCTCTATATGCTTTGAGGAATATGATTGATTGCTCATTATATATATTGTCTATATTGTCACTAGCTTAATGACCAAACTGATGAAAGATAAAATTACGGCAATTATCCTCGCTGGAGGAGAAAGCTCCCGCATGGGAAAAGATAAAGCTTTACTAAATTTAGGTGACAATTTAGGTAACGGTACGTTGTTGTCACAAGTTTGTCTAGTAGCCAACGAATGCGCGACTCAAACTTTTGTCGTAACCCCCTGGATTGAGAGATACCAAGATGTTTTACCTTCTGGTAGCCACCTGATCAAAGAGCAGCTAGTTTTAGGTGCAACCTCTAACACTCCACTGATTGGTTTTGTTCAGGGAATGCGGTTAGTCAAAACAGAATGGATCTTACTATTAGCTTGTGATCTACCTTATTTATCTTCGTATCAAGTAAAACAGTGGTCGCTAACTTTGACAACAGTATTACCCGCAGAAGTCGCTCTTGTGCCTCGTAGTACTAAGGGGTGGGAGCCTTTATGCGGTTTTTATCGTCGAAGTTGTTTAACTTCACTGGAAACTTATATCAACCATGGAGGGAAGTCTTTCCAAGCTTGGTTAAATAAACATCCTGTCAAAGAATTGATAATAGAAGATCCTACTTGCCTTTTTAACTGCAACACCCCAGAAGACTGGGCATCGGTTCAGGCTCAATAGTCAAAAGAGTCAAAAGTTAACAAAAGACAAAAGTAGCGATTGCTACAGATTAAACTTTTGTTAAAAGTAGCTATTGTTACACTTTTTCCTGAAATAATATAGGTAAGAAAATATAATAACTGTCGAGGTTGTAACGAATGCGGTTACGAACATCAAACGAAAATATACTTAGCTCCTATGGATTGCTGGCAATTCCTGTAATTGCTTTGACTGCGTTTGTAGTTGGCTACACAGCTTCCCGCGCTCATCTTAGTCAAACTCAAGCTCCTAACGCTGTTGCTGAAGACTACAATTTAGTAATACCTCACCAGGCTACACTGTGGAGTGATTTTGGTAACTAATTTTAGTTATTTTAAGTTAGCTGTTGTTGATTTTGTGACATTCAATTTACTCAATATAAAAAGCGATCGCTTTAATAATTTGTGATCGCTTTTTTGAATTTTTAAATTAACTTTTTAAATATCTTTAATTAAGACTAAATATATCAAAAGTCGTAGCAAAATACCCCTAAAAGCCCCAATTTAAAGCACCACTGACCAGGAACAACCACAAGCTGCTTATTGTACTTATTAGTTTTCCAGTCATTCTTGGCAGCTTGAACAGGCAGAGCATTGAGAAAAAAGATACTGAGCGCTAATAAAACACAAGATAGTGGCTTTTTCATGATTAAAAATGGTTGATTACTGGGAAACTTTACTGAATCTTTTTATTTATATGAAGCCAGTATAAAGTTGCCATGAAAAATAACCAGTGATTAATGTCACAAAAGAAATACTTGCTCTATCACCAATTGCTCGTAAGTAACAAGTAACAAGTAGCAAGTAGCAAGTGTAATTGTGTATTGCTAATGTACTAGTATCAAATCTTCAAATTCGTAGTCCTCGCAAGATCACAAAAAGGATATATCATGGCATTTACTACGGCAAAGTTAGTTCGACGAGGCTATAAACTTCCTAATTCATAACTTGGGAGGTGCTTGGATGCCCCATTGTTTTGTCGGGAAAATTATAACGACCTTCGCGCAGCGTGCCCGAAGGGCATACTCCGAACTCACGTACGGCAGGTGACAGTAAATGCAGAAACAAAGAGCCTATATTATTTTAATTTTCGCACTAGTGGCAGCAGCGATCGCCATTCTGACAACTATTCCCCCACAACTAGGGTTAGACCTTAGAGGAGGAGCGCAATTAACAATTCAGGTTAACCCGACCAAGGAACAACCTGATGTCCAGCCCACTGCCGATGATGTTCAAGCAGTGCAGCGAGTGTTGTCAAATCGGATTAACGAGTTTGGTGTCTCCGAAACCACGGTACAAACTATCGGCGAAGACAAAATCCTAATTCAGCTACCAGGAGAAAGTCAACCAGAAGAAGCGGAAAGACGGTTAAAAGGAACGGCAAAACTGGAATTTAAAGAGCAAAGACAAGGAACAGAAGGAGAGTTTCGAGCCGAGAGTCAGGTTAGGCAGCAAAAAGCATTAGAATTAGCAATTCTCAGTCAGGGAGAGTTAAAAGGAGAAAATCAGGAAAAATTAGCAGAAGCTCAAGAATCTCTGCAAAAATCGAATCAGGCGATCGCCAATTTATTTGATTCTGTAGATTTAACTGGTACTAATCTTACCGATGCCCGTCCTCAACCCGATGCCACAGGAAACCGTTGGGAAGTAGCAATTAACTTTGACGATGCTGGTGGCAAGAAGTTTGCTGAGTTAACTAAAAATCTGGCGGGGACTGGTCGTAGTATCGGGATCTTCCTAGATGATGAATTGATTAGCGCCCCGGTGGTTGGGCCAGAGTTTGCCGATACAGGAATTTCGGGAGGTCGAGCCGTCATTACAGGTAATTTTGACCTAGAGGGAGCCAAAGACCTGGCAATTCAGATTAAAGGTGGTTCCCTGCCTTTTCCTGTTTCTGTCGTGGAAAATCGCACTGTTGGCGCTACTTTAGGACAGGATAGCATCCGTCGCAGTATCATTGCTGCCAGCGTTGGTCTAGTCTTAGTCTTAATCTTTATGGTGGTTTACTATCGCCTACCAGGGATAATTGCCGATGTAGCACTAATTGTCTATGCCCTGCTGACCATGGCTTGTTACGCCGTTGTGGGAGTTACCTTAACTCTTCCTGGGATCGCTGGCTTTATCCTCAGTATTGGCATGGCGGTAGATGCTAACGTGCTAATTTTTGAGCGCACCAGAGAAGAATTGCGAGCAGGAAAAACCCTCTACCGCTCCGTAGAATCAGGGTTTTTTCGGGCATTCTCTAGTATTTTAGACAGTAACGTCACAACTGCGATCGCCTGTTTGGCTCTATTGTGGCTCGGTTCAGGTCTAGTTAAAGGTTTCGCCATTACTCTTTTAATTGGAGTATTGGTTAGTATGTTTACTGCCGTTACCTGTAGTCGTACTCTGATGTTATTAGTAGTGCTGGGGAACTCTAAAGTCCGTCAACAACCAGAACTATTTTGCCCAAATCTAGATACAGTTAACAGCCAGCAGTAATCATTGACTAATAACTAATAACTAATAACTAATGACCAATAACAAAAATGAAATTTAGTATTACTAAAAATCGCGGCTTATGGTGGGCAATTTCAGGCATCGCAATTCTTACCAGTATTGCCATCATGATTTTTTCCTTTACCAGTCTCAATGCACCCATCCGCCCAGGACTGGACTTCGTGGGTGGAACTCGCATTCAGATTGCTCGCGATTGTTCGGTAGCAGGTAATTGTGACCAGCCCATAGATACGGCTGAGGTGCGTAAAGTCCTAGAAAATCAAGGTATAGGCAAGGCGACTATTCAGCTACTAGGAGATAACAAACAAGTCCTCTCGGTGCGGACAGAAAACCTAGATGGCGATCGCCGTAGTGAATTACTGAGTTCAATTAGTCAAGCGATCGGTGAATTTGATAGCAAAAGTATCCAAATTGACTCTGTAGGGCCAACCATTGGAGAGGAACTCTTTATTTCAGGGATATTAGCTCTCTTAGTGGCATTCTTTGGCATTATTGCCTATTTAAGTATCCGCTTCCAGTTTGACTATGCCCTATTTGCGATCGCCGCTTTATTTCATGATGTACTGATTACCGCAGGTGTATTTTCTCTCTTGGGCTTAACTATTGCTTTAGAGGCGGATAGCTTATTTTTGGTGGCGCTACTGACGATTATTGGTTTCTCAGTTAATGACACCGTAGTAATTTACGACCGCATCCGCGAAAACTTAGCCGCCAATCCTGACAAGGCAATTAATGAAGTAGTTGATAATGCCGTCAATCAAACTTTAGGACGTTCCATCAATACCACCTTGACTACTTTACTACCGTTATTGGGTATCTTTCTCTTTGGAGGACAAACTCTCAAATTCTTTGCCTTAGCATTGATTGTGGGTTTTATCTTGGGTGCATATTCCAGTATCTTTATCGCCAGCACCCTGCTGTCTTGGTGGAGAAATGGGAAGGGCAAAAAGCCTGTCATAATTCCTGATACTCCAGCCTCGGAATAATTAATTAGGAGTAGGGGCGAAGGGCTGTTCGCCCGTAAAGGAGTCAACAGAAGAGACAAGACATATCTTGTCTGTATAGTCAGGAGACGGGATATAGTGAGTATCAATCAATCTGATTTTGAGCGCAAGGTAGCAAAACTGCATCAGCTAACAGTATATGTTCGCTGGCTATTTGTTGCTGTTAGTTGGCTGACTCTAGGTTCTTATGCCTTTTGGCATCTAAGGGCAGAAATTGCCCTCTGGTTCGATTACTTTACTTGGGCAGCAGTATACTATGGATTTCACTTCAATCCTGTACCGACAATTTGTCTAGCTTTTTGTGTGGGCATCACGGTTTCTGTTTTAATTTGGCAAAGTCGTAATATTATCTGGGGTTTACCAGCGGATGAACAACGTCAGTTAGAAAGGACAGTAAAGAAAATTCAAGCCAAAGGAAAAAAACATCCACTTTGGAAATGGATCAATTAATTGATATCGCAGTACGTTTGCCAGTTCTATCGCCTTAAATAAGATAACTTAGATAGAGAATGACTTAGATAGAGAACGACTTAATTTCTTAATTTAATAACCAATGCAACTGCTCGCTGTTAAACAGATATCTGCTATCCCCATCACGAAATCTAATTTCCAACCCTATGGTCAGTTAATTACCCCCGCTCATGATGGCAAAACTTTTGACGAGAGTGACGCAGTATTGAACCTAAAAAATGGTGTTCCTCGTTTTTATATTATGCATTTGTCAGGCAGAGGGAGAACCTTTGCTAAAATTACTCGTCATAGTCTTTGTACTCAGTGTTTGGGTTCATTAAACGGTAAAGATTGGCTGATGGCAGTATGTCCACCCTCTTCGCAAACTGAACCAGATATCGATCGCCTGAGGGCATTTCGGATACCAGGAAATTGTTTTATTAAACTGGAAGTGGGAACTTGGCACGCAGGGCCATATTTCGATCACGAAGCAGTAGATTTTTATAATTTAGAACTGAGTGATACCAACGTCGTCGATCATTTCACCTATGATTTTGCCACTAAACAAAACCTTAAATTTGAAATAATTGATTAATCATCAATATAAACAGCTAATCACCACTAACCAATGTAGAGACAAGGGATGCCTTGTCTCTACTCATCCTAAACAATGACAGAATTAGCGATCGCCACCTACGGTTTAACTAAAAGATTTGAGGGTTATATCGCTGTCAATGATATTGATCTGCAAGTTAAAGCTGGGGAGGTATATGGTTTAATTGGGCCTAATGGTGCAGGAAAAACCACTTTAATTAGAATGCTAGCCACGGCAGAAGAACCCACCAAAGGAGAAATTTATCTCCATGGCGATCGCCTATTACGGGATGATTCTAACTCCCTCTTAAAACAGCGTATTGGTTATCTTCCCGATGATTTTCCCCTCTACGATGATTTGACTGTTTATGACTATCTAGATTATTTTGCTCGGTTATATCGCCTCAAACAACCTAGTCGCCGTCGTCGGTTACAAGAAGTACTAGAACTTGTCCAGCTAGAAAACAAAAGTAAAAGTATCATCTCTACTCTGTCGCGGGGGATGAAACAACGCTTAAGTTTAGCCAGGACGATTATACATGAACCAATCTTATTACTTTTAGATGAACCCGTCTCAGGTTTAGATCCTTTAGCCAGACAGCAGTTTCGTCAGATAATTAGAGTTTTACAAGAAGCAGGAATGACAATTCTGATTTCTTCCCATGTTCTTAGTGATTTAGCCGAACTTTGCACTTCAATCGGCATCATGGAATTAGGGTTTTTAGTTGAGAGTGCCCCTTTAGCTGAACTATATCAAAAATTATCTCGTCAACAAATTACCCTCGGCACTTTAGGTAAGATGGAAATATTACAACACAAACTAAGCCAAAATTCCTTAGTAGAAACCTGGGAGATGATGCCCAATAGTACCAATAGTCATCGTCTTAAGGTCAATTTTACGGGAGGAGAGGCTGACTGTGCTGAACTGTTGCGATCGCTCGTTCTCGCGGATATTCCCTTAACTGAATTCTACTGTAGTCCAGAAGATCTTGAGTCTATATTTTTAAAATTAGGACATCAACAAACTTCTTGACATGCTCCCTCAATAAGTTGAACCAATTTAAGATTATGAAACAAAACATCAGACTGTTTCGAGATCAAAATTCCCTGTGGTCAAAGTTTTTAGACTGGAATCCTCAATTATTTCGAGAGATTAAAGGTAAGCTAAAAACCAGAAATGTAGTGATAGCTGCTGCTATTTCTGTGATTGCCCAATTCATAGTTGTAATTTCCTTATTAGGTCAATTACCAGATCCAGATCCTGAAGGTATATTGAGAACCCAATATAGTCATTATTGCAGGGGTAATGGCTGGGATAGTCATCATCTTGCCTGCACTCAAGATATGTTGGGTAACTGGGCAATCAATTGGC
Source organism: uncultured Pleurocapsa sp. (assembly GCA_965365755.1). Lineage (GTDB taxonomy): Bacteria > Cyanobacteriota > Cyanobacteriia > Cyanobacteriales > Xenococcaceae > Waterburya. The sequence goes on along the minus strand of CBDUCX010000034.1, from coordinate 4,336 downwards.
AATTATTATGGCTAGATTTATTTATAATCCTCAGTATTATTAGTATTTTTGCTTTGCTGATAATCGGTGCATACATGTTGATTGCCGATACAGTCAAAGAGGAAAACCAAGGCACACTTAACTTTATTCGCTTGACTCCTCAATCTGCTGGCAGTATTTTACTGGGTAAGGTTTTGGGAGTGCCAATCTTACTCTACTCGGCAATTTTATTATTGTTGCCGCTACACTTTATGTCGGGATTAGCTGCACATATTCCTGCTACGCTAATTCTCGGATTTTATGCAGTGATAGTTGCTAGCTGTGCTTTTTTCTATAGCTTGGCATTACTATGGAGTTTGACTAATATAGGCTTTTCAGGTCTAAAACCCTGGTTGGGAAGCGGAATATTGGCAGTTTTTCTCTTTATTCTGACCAAAGCTTTATTCTATGATTACGTATCATTAGATAATCCTCTGGGGTGGTTATTTTTATTTAATCCCAGCCTAGTTTTAACTTATTTAATTGATGCAACTTATTTACCCAGTAACAAAATTGACTTTTTATCGACAAAGAGCTTATCAGAATTATTATTTTTAGGGCAGGCTTGGTGGACAAGTGCCAGTATCGGTATTGGTTTGGTCTTATTTAACTTTGGTCTATGGACATATTGGTGTTGGTCAATTGCCAAACGCCGTTTTCTTAATCCTGAAAAAACTTTAATCAGTAAAACTCAGAGTTATTGGCTGACAGGCTGGTTTGTGGCGATCGCTCTTGGCTTTACTCTGCAAAGCACTAACCAAAGTACCTTAGAGGAATATTTCATCTTCCTGCAATTCTTTCTGGGTATCTGGGGATTAGGATTAATTGCGGTTTTAAGTCCCCATCGTCAAGCATTACATGATTGGTCAAGATATCGTCATCAAGTAAGCAACCAGGGCAATGTTCTCTGGAAAGAATTGATCTTTGGTGAAAACAGTCCTTCAACTATTGCTGTTGCCATTAATCTCATAATTGCGATCGCCTATATCGCTCCTTCAATATTTCTACACTTCGATCAAGACCGCTATTTTTTACTGTGGGGATTTATTCTGAGTGTCGGAAGTATCGTACTTTTGGCGGTAGTTGCTCAGTTTATTTTGACCAGCAAAAGCCGTAAACGAGGAGCCTTTTCCGTAATTGCAGTCACTTCCATGATTATTGTGCCCCCCGTCTGCTTTGGCTTTGCCGAAATTCATCCTGATGCGACACCCTTTGTCTGGTTATTTAGTTTTCTACCAGCGATCGCTGCTGAATACTCTACTGTACCTAGTTTGCTCCTGGCTGTATTGGGACAATGGTTGGCTATTACGGTAGTTGGATTCCAATTAACTCGGAAATTACAGCAAGCTGGGGCATCTGAAACTAAGATGTTGATGGAGCGTGGTGCTCGTTGAATGTGAGTTCGTAGTTCGTAGTTCGTAGTTCGTAGTTGGTAATTACAGTTTTCTGAACGAAATAATAGCGATTTCAAACACCTAAAAAGTTATGAATTACGTGATTTGAATATCGTTGATTGGCGATCGCTTTGATGACCAAACTTAATTTATATTAGCGATCGCTATACTCAAACATCTTCAAACATCTTGAAAAAGTTTCAACTACTGATAATTGGCAATTCTGGCAAAGCTACTGGGTGATAAACTAGCACCACCAACCAAGGCTCCATCAATTTCTGGTTGAGCCATAATTTCATCAACATTACTAGGTTTTACCGAGCCTCCATATTGGATGGTTACATTTTTATTGTCCAACTGTTGGCGGATAATGCCGATCACCCGATTTGCTTCTTTAGACTCACAGGTATCACCAGTGCCAATAGCCCAAATTGGTTCGTAAGCAATTACCAGATTATTCTGATTTACTCCGACTAAATCTTCTTTTAGTTGATTAATAATAATATTTTCTGTTTCTCCCCCATCTCTTTGAGACTTAGTTTCACCGACACAAAGAATAGGTCTTAATCCGTACTTCTGAGCTGCTTTTAACCTTAAGTTAACCGTTGTATCTGTTTCGCCAAAGTATTGTCGTCTTTCACTGTGACCGATAATCACATAATCTACGCCAATTTCTGTCAACATTGCACCAGAAATTTCTCCAGTGTAAGCGCCCTCAGATTCCCAGTGAATGTTTTGAGCGCCCAACATTATCCTGCTGCCATGCAGATTTTTGGACATGGCGGTGAGAGACGTAAAAGGAGTACACAAGACAATCTCTCGCTCTTCATTGACTTCTTCGATCTCAGATTTAAACTCTTGTATAAAAGCCAAGGACTCTGCTTGATTTTTATACATTTTCCAATTGCCAGCAATAATTATTTTTCGCACAATCTAAACAATATCTTCAAATTCTCTGCAAATCTAAGTTTAAGGCTTTGTGGTGGCTTAAGGCTAGATTATCAAAAGTCCTGCTAATCCAAAATTTTTACAAGTCAACTAGATAAGCCAAAAAACCCAATTTTCTTTAACAAAATTAATATTACTTATAAAAATGCGCTATATTTTAATATAGAGTCACAAAGGTTTATAAGTCTTAACGTCGCGGAAGTACTGGATTTTATTGACGTGACAGTTTTGGCTTCGCAATTATTGCTTTTCTCATAATCGTACAAAGTTTCTCATTCTCAATTGTTTTAAACAACCGTAATACATATGACAACTAATTCTTTGATCACCAAAATTTTCCGTCCCAATGTAACGGCGGATTTCTGGCAACAGACCTCTTGGGCTGTATTAAGGGCGATCGTCGGCATTATGATGATCCACAATGGCATCGACAAGTTAGCAAATATTGAAAGTTTTGCTGAAGCCTACGTCGCTTATATCGGGTTGCCTTTTCCGATCTTTTTTAGTTATGTTGCTGCATTTACAGAGTTAATTGGAGCACCTCTACTAATTTTGGGACTTTTCACTAGACCTGCTGCCCTGGGACTATTTGCTACTATGTGCGTAGCAATGTATCACCATATTTTAGTAGCTGGATTGAGTATTCCTTATCTGGAATTGTCCGCCATTTATGCAGCCTGTTTCCTATTTTTCACCATCAACGGTGCAGGTTTATTTTCTAGCGACGCTTTAATCACTAACGTTCTAGACAGATCTGCTTTATCTATTCAGGCGAAAAGAATTATGCTGTTGGAAAAGAGCTACAACGCTACTGAAACCAGCAAAGTTAACAACTAGGTACTTGCAAATCTCTAGTTAATTAAGGAAATATCAGTAATTGATCGCCGTATTTATCGCAGTACGTAAACTGGTTGGGATAAGTTTAGTTAATTGCTTATAGGTAGCAAGTATCCTAATGTAATTGTGTACTGCGGTATGTATGGCGATCGCTTATTTTCTTTTAATTTTAATATTTTTGGAGTTCCTGAATATTTGTTAAAATGGTGCCTTGGGGTTAAAACCGCATCTATCAAATATTTAGCTAAGAGGCATCGCCATCAATGCAAAGAAAAAGTTCTTTTAATTCTTCTCACATCATGTATCGTTCTGAAGAACTAGTGAGTGCGGCTTCTAATCGCTACCGTATTACCGTTCAAGTTGCCAATCGTGCTAAACGCCGTCGTTACGAAGAACTAGAAAACTTTGATGATCCGACAATGAAACCCGTAATTCGCGCCATCATTGAAATGTCTGATGAGTTGACACAACCAGAAATTATTGGTGACTAAGCAATATTGGTGTTTAGCGATTAATAATTCCATCAAGCATAAACTCAAAAATTGGAACGTTTAATCAAAAGTGGGGATGGATGGCGTGTTGGCTGGCATCCTCATGGTTCAAAATATCAGGGTTTAGTAGGGGCAAATGACTGGGCGATCGAGCTAACAAAAGCTGAACTCAATGATTTTTGCCGTCTTTTAAATCAGTTGGTAGAAACCATGAACCAAATGGAAGCTGAATTAATGGACGAAGAGAAAATTAACTGCGAAGCCGAAACTGATCTACTATGGATGGAAGTGGAAGGCTATCCCCATCACTATTCTCTACGTCTTATTTTAAATTGCGATCGCCGTTGCGAAGGTAATTGGTCAGAAGGTATTGCCCCCCAATTATCATTAGCTCTTGAAGAGATCAGAAATGAACCATGAGAAGAGAGGACAAACTAACTCTTAATTTTTGATTCTTTTGTTAAGATTCAAGATCTACTTGGGAAAATCCCCTGAACCGCTATGATGAAGCTAATTACCGCAAACGGTTGCATGTTTTCGTGAGCCTGACCACCTCCAGAATTGTCAATAGCATTGTCAGCAAGAGCTGTATTTTAGTTCTTTCCTGCACTCAATTTTTAAATTGCGATCGCTGTTGTGAAGGGAATT
>CBDUCX010000033.1:0-27123 GCA_965365755.1 uncultured Pleurocapsa sp. | reverse complement strand
AATTTGTTTTAGATACAGTTTTTGTAGTGGATAGCTATATTGATATTGAATCTTTAGAGCAGATTTCTCAAGATGTTCCAAAAACTTATGTTGATGTAACTTTGAAACATATTCTTGATAATACCAGTGATAGCTGCATTAAAAAAAATGAAAACAATTGCACTGCTAGTCAAAATTTTCGCTTATATGTAGGGGCAACATTTGATAATCCTGTAAATGGAATGTTTAGTTTTTTCCCTTGTTTACCTTATAAACAAAATTCAAATAAAGGATTTATTAGACCAGCAATTCAAGTATCGAATATTAACCCCAACCTAAGTCAAAATTTCAAAATATTAAATAGTAACCAAGATCATCAACAGCTTTGGCAACAGGTAAAAGGACAAGTTGAACAAGCAGATTTAAAAATAGGAATTCATAGCAAGTTACCTCCTAAAAAGTAATCGAGAAAGCCAAGCCCTCTGTTATTAGAGAAGGTTTGGCACAGGAAATCTATCAAATATTTCCACCCCAATTAAATGCGATCGCAATTAATTAATCACCAATTATTAATCTTAAACCACACTTAATTCGTAATTAAGAACTAAGATTTCCTCTGCTGTTAGGGTTGCCATTCCATACTCACATCCTTCTAGGTCAGCAAATTCTACTAAATAATAGTTTTTATCTTTTCGATGATAAACTTCAACAATTGTCCCCACTTGACCCTTTGGCAAATAAGCTATGTCTTGTTCTAAAAGAGTTAACTTTTCTCTAGGAATTGGCTGAAGATTAGTAACCGTATCTAAAAGTTTTGGTTTATTCATTTTATGAAAGCAGAGACTAAACGAGGAATAGAATTTAGATTAGAAATTTCCCAAATAGTACGAAGTTCAATATTTTGTGTTTGAGGAATAACCCAATCAACTTTAAATTGTTGACCAAATTCTGTTGTGTTTTCTTGAATCACTTCCCCTTCGAGGGCTGCTTTTTCGATAATATTATGTAAAATTTCAGCGTTATCAGCAGTAATGCCCAAAGCTGAAGCAAAAACTTTAGCTTTATGTTTTCCACTAGCATGGTTTGGGTTTAAACAATACCCCACTAGCTTTTGCATGGAAATCTCTGCTTTATTGCCATTGGGTAATTTCACAATGGTTTAAAATTATCAAGGTCTTCCTAGATACTATCTTATATCACTTCAACGATAGCTCATAACAAATGCGATCGCACTTTGAAATGCAGTTAGGGATTATCAATTCGAGCAGTATAAACAAAATGTAAACAGAGGATTTATTCGATCAGCAATTCAAGTATCGAATATTAACCCAAAATATATTAATCTTCTCTTAATATGGAAAGAAACATATCAATAAATTTTGATGCAAGCTATTACTCAAGACTCTGCTCAAGTCTGGACTGGTTTTCGCGCACTTTCCGATCCGCTGCGACTGCAAATTATTGAACTACTTCGTTCTCAAGAACTCTGTGTATGTGAGCTTTGTGAAAAACTAGATGTCAGCCAGTCTAAATTATCTTTTCATCTCAAAAACCTCAAAGAAGCTAACCTAATTCGATCGCGCCAGCAGGGACGCTGGATGTACTATAGTCTTAATTTGGCTCAATTCGTAGTTTTAGAACAGTATTTAGCTGAATACCGACGTTTTGGCAATATATTACCCGCAAAAGGCTGTAAATAGGTTTTTATGTAATTCATATTTCTCTATTTTCCCATTTCTTAAACCAAAACTATTGAACTGACACGCTTTAAATGTTGCTTTAGAGAAGTCCCGCTAAAGGACTCCTATAAGGATATAGCTCCGCGTCTTCTTAAAGCTTTAAGCTATTGTAATTGTCGTTTATTTTGTTGGGATCAATATTCCGCACCATGTTTCTATGACCAGCACAGTCACAACCGTAAAGTTCGATCGCCTTATCTCCTTCTCGATCCATTTCAGCGGCGGTTTCAGCATCATAAGCGCTACAACTACAGCCTACAAATGGATAGTCTGTATCACTTTCAGGAATTTCAGCGATTTGACTATCCAATTCGGGAGCAGTAAAAATATACTCTTTGGCACTAACGGAATTAGTTCCTAATAGAGAGAGTGCTATAGAACCAGAACAACCTAAAGTAGTAAGTAATTGCTTATTCATTATTTCCTCCGAAAAAATTAAAAGTCAATTATATCCTGCTAAAAATTAATTGTTAAATAACTAATAATAATTCTCAAAAACAGCGACTCAATTCTCCCCCACTTTTGTTCGCTCTCCGTAGCATCAGACACAATAGATGTCCGAAATCCAAACAGTTTACGGATAGATACACGATTGCACTGTTATTGCACTGTTTGAACTGTGTCAATCTACGAGTAAATTTTGTATTCATCAAACTCATGTTCAACGTGAGTTCGACGAAGCCCAAAAAACTTGAAAATTTAATAACTTTCTAAATTTTAGGTGTCTGAAAACCCTATTCTTTCATTAAGAAAAACATAACTCCTAACGACCTTCGCGTAGCGTGCCCGTAGGGCATATTCCGAACTCCGAACTCACGTTGTTCAACATATCAATATTTTTTGATGCATCAAATAAAGTTGATGTAAGATAAAACTACTCCTACAGTTTTTAGTGGAGCAAGTGAAGATGAATGTTCGAGGCAAAACACCCTTAACAGCTATTCGATATATCGGTTTAGGGCTAGCTACAGCTTGGCTAACAGTTGCTAGCTCTCTAGCTGCGCAGGAAAGTCAATCAATAAAAATTGATGGGTCGAGTACTGTCTATCCTATTACTCAGAAAATTGTCGATGATTATCAAACCAACCAGAAACAACCAGTAGGGATTGAGGTCAACTTTTCGGGTACTGGTGGAGGATTTGAGAAGTTCTGTCGTGGAGAAACTGATATTAGCAATGCTTCTCGTCCGATTCAACTAGAAGAAATGTCAGCCTGTAATGATTCGGGGGTACGCTATATCGAGTTACCCGTGGCATTTGATGCTCTGACGGTAGTGGTCAATCCCCAAAATGATTGGCTCGACAGTATCACTGTTGAGGAATTAGATCAGATTTGGTCGCCTGATGCTGAGGGAAAAGTTACCCGTTGGAATCAGATTAGACCGAGTTTTCCTGATCAACCACTTAATCTCTATGCCCCTGGTGAAGATTCAGGTACTTTTGATTATTTTACTGAAGCCATAGTAGGAAAAGCAGGGACGAGTCGCAGGGATGTTACTTCCAGTGAAGATGATAATGTCTTAGTTCAGGGAGTGAGTCAAGACCCAAATGCCTTGGGGTACTTTGGGTTAGCTTACTATGAACAACGTGCTGCTCAAATGAAAGCGATCGCTATTGATAGCGGAAATGGTGCAGTTCTCCCCTCGGTGGAAACCGTTGAACAAGCACAATATCAACCCTTATCTCGCCCCTTGTTTATCTATGTAAACGCAGCTTACGCCCAGCAAAATCAAGACTTAAGACAATTTATCGATTACTACCTTGCCCAAGCACCAGAGTTAGTCAAGGAAGTGGGGTATGTTCCTTTACCAGAAGAAGCCTATCAAATTGATAAGGTTACCTTTCATCGGGGGGAAGTAGGAACTGTTTTTGAAGGGCAGTCTCAATTCGATCTCACTATACCAGAACTGTTACGCAAACAAGCCAGATTTTAGATCTTAATTTTATTTATTTGTCAAGTTAGTTATATGAATCCAGAAAGTTCCCAAGTCAATCTACAAGCCGTTCAAGCTGGCGGTCAATTAAATTTCTTTGAAAAATACCTTACTCTGTGGGTTGCTCTCTGTATTGCTGCTGGAATTGCTCTGGGAAAACTCTTTCCTGGGGTGGCTCAATCTTTAGATGCAATGAGTGTTTATAACGTTTCGATTCCCATTGCCATCTGTCTATTTTTCATGATGTATCCCATCATGGTCAAGATTGACTTTTCGCAAGCCAAAAAGGCAGCGCGATCGCCCAAACCAGTATTATTGACCCTAGTAATCAACTGGCTAATTAAGCCTTTTACCATGGTGGTATTTGCTCAGTTCTTTCTGGGCTGGTTGTTTCAACCTTGGTTATCCTCAACCGAATTAATCAGGGGAGTAGAAGTAACTTTAGCTAATTCCTATATAGCAGGGGCGATTTTACTGGGGATAGCGCCCTGTACTGCCATGGTATTAATGTGGGGTTACTTGTCCTACAGTAACCAAGGACATACTTTGGTGATGGTGGCGGTTAATTCCCTAGCGATGCTGTTTCTCTATGCACCATTAGGTAAATGGTTATTGTCGGCAAATAATCTCACCGTACCCTGGGAAACAATTGTACTGTCTGTCTTAATTTATGTCGGCTTACCCCTGTTAGCAGGAGTTCTTAGTCGTTACTGGATTTTGCACAACAAAGGAAGACGCTGGTTTGAAGAGAAGTTTCTCCACTATCTTTCCCCTGTGGCGATCGCCGCATTACTTTTGACCTTAGTTCTGTTGTTCGCCTTCAAAGGTGAATTAATCGTCCAAAATCCCCTACATATTCTCTTAATTGCCGTTCCCCTATTCTTACAGACCAACTTTATCTTCCTGATTACCTACGTCGTAGCCTTGAAACTAGGATTAGATTACGAAGACGCAGCCCCCGCAGCCTTAATTGGTGCCAGTAACCATTTTGAAGTTGCGATCGCCACGGCGGTAATTTTATTTGGTCTAAACTCTGGTGCAGCATTGGCAACAGTTGTGGGAGTACTGATTGAAGTACCAGTAATGTTAATGCTAGTAGAATTTTGTAAGCGTACCGCTACTTGGTTTCCCAGGCATCCCGAAAAAGCAACTCTGTTAGATCCCAGATGTTGTAAGTGACATACTCGTAGGCTAAAGCCATACGAGCTTCTTGCTTCATCCCGACATATCTAGTAGATGTGATGGAGGAATTATATAAATTCACTCTGCTACTGCGAGATAAGGTTGATTATTTAACTGACCGTCATAGCGAACGTAAAGCCAAAGAAGAAGTTGCAAGCAAATAGTATCTCACTGAATTATTTAGAGAAAATATTTAGACAAAAATCATGAAAAAAGTTATGTTTGTCTGTCGTCGCAATTCCTGTCGCTCACAAATGGCGGAAGGTTTTGCCAGAACACTAGGAAAAGGCAAAATTGAGGTCACATCTTCAGGTTTAGAAGCCAGTCGGGTACATACCACAGCAATTGAAGTCATGTCAGACATCGACATTGATATTAGTAACCAAACTTCTGACCCTCTGAGTGATTTTCAGGCTGATGATTATGATGCGGTCATCTCTATGTGTGGCTGTGGCACAAATTTACCACCAGAATGGGTAATGCGAGAAGTGTTTGAAGATTGGGACTTAGATGACCCCGACGGACAACCTATAGAAACATTTCACCGTGTCAGAGATGAAATTAAAGAGCGAGTGGCTAAATTAATCGACCAAATATAGAGAGCTAGCGAGACATAATGTCTCCTGAAAAAATTGACCGAAATCAAATAATTACCGAAATAAATTTAATAATTATTAGACTGACTTTTGGATTGGGATTGGCGGTTCGATTTCAATTTCTCTGCTAAAGCATGGTTTAATTTTTGAGATGCTTCAGGAAATTGTGGCTCTAACTGTAATACTTGGCTATAGGTTTTGACCGCATTTTCCCAATTTTGCAAATTTTCCCACTGCTGGGCTAATAGATAATATGATTCTGGGTCTTGCGGATTTTGACGAATTCCCCGTTGCAAAAACTCAATCGCTTCTTGATGTTTTCCTTGTTTACTCAAGACCTCGCTCAGGCGATGATATGATGGTGAGAATCGCGGGTTCAAAACAATCGCTTTATAATAAAAGCTAATTGCTTGCTGAATTTGATCTTGATCAACTAAAGCATTTCCCAGATAAAATCGATCTAGAGCAGTACCTATCCTAGGCTGTAAAGCAAGAGCCAACTGCATTTCCTTGATAAACTCTTTTTGTTTACCCTCCTTGAATAAGACTCGACCCAAACTCAAGTGTGCCTTAGGATATTTGCGATTTAATTTAATTGCTTGACGATAACAACTGACCGCATGTCGCAACTGACCTTTTTTAGCATAAAGATTACCCAGATCAGTGTGAATTTTGGGAGAGTTAGGTTGTAACCTGGATTGTTTACGATAACGTTGAATTGCTTTATCTAACTGGCTTTCTATCGGAGCTGCAACTTCTGACTCCTCGATATGTTTATCTGCTTGCGGTAATTGTCGCGGTTGAGTTGGCACTTCAACTGACTCACTATGTCCTGACTCCTGGAGCATTAAAGCTGGTCGAGACATACTTAAGTCTAAAGCCTGACGATAATATTTTGCTGCTTGCTCCCACTGATTTTGTTGTTCCAACTGCTCCGCCACACGACAATAAGCTGCCACGGAATCTTCAATATTAGAATGATCTATCTCATCAAGATCTATCCCTATCTCGACTTTAGTTGGTGCTGTTTCCGAGAATTCCAATTGCTTAGCTTGATCAAGATGAAACTCAACCTTTTCTGGGTCACCTAATTTTTGCCAGACAAACGCCAGCTTGCGGTGCATGTTGGCACTAGGCTTAATAATGATTGCTTTTTGGTAATGTTTAATTGCCTGCTGCCATTTTTCTTGTTGAGTATAAATATCAGCAATTCCAGCATATACCTCTGCCAAGTTGGGTTTAACCTCTACCGCTTTAGCATAACAGGACATAGCTTCACTGGTTTTGCCCATTCTTTGTAAAGCGTTACCCCAAATCTTATAAGCTTCTGCCATGTTCGGCATAATCTGTGTGGCTTGTTTACAGGCGAGTGCGCACTGTTGCCATTCTTTTCGTTCAATATGTTCTAAAGCTTTTTGAAAATATACTTGTGCTGTTTCCCAGTCAATATCCCTAGCCTGTTTTGGATTAATTGCTTTGAGCCGTGGAGTAAATTCAGGGGATGTGTCGAGATCAGCTTCGATATTTGGCAATGATGTTTGTGGGGAAGATGCTTTGACTACGGCTAGATTACCAGAGAGAGGCAGAAACGAAAAAGCAGTTTCCTTTAAACTAGCAATGGGGATCGGCGATCTTTTGGTCGGAGAAATACTGGATCTCAGAAGCTGATCTTTCGTACTTCCGGTTAAAGCTTTGAGATTAATTGCTTGGCGATAGTAGTTGGCTGCTTGTTCAATATTGCCCTGGTTTCTCAAACCTGTAGCTAATTTTTCGTAAGCTACTGCTAAGTCTCCCTGTTGTTTTAAACGTTCTGCTAAACGCTGCTGAATTTCCCGTAAACCAGGATTTTGTTCGATGGCTAAACCATAAATAGCTAAAGCTTCACTTAATTTTCCTTGTTCCCAGAGAGCATCAGCTTGAGCAATTTGCTGTTCCCAAGAAGATATCTCAGATCCTGAGATTGCAGAATTAGATTCGTGGTTAGCTTCACCAGAAAAAAGATTTTGAAATAGCTTGAACATTAGCCAACTAAAATAGTATCTAAATATTTTTACTTGAGTTAATCTACTGATACTCAGAAATTATGTCGATAATTTTCCTTGCTCTAGAAATTGTAAGCTAACTTCTAGCAACATAATTTGTGGATTTTCCACAAAGCTTTGAACACCCGAATCTAGTTGTGCTGTCTCAAGCTACTCTGGTCAAGAGTCAGTATTTTCCTCATGTATTTCATAAATTCTAAAGGAATTGTCCTAGATTTTACTTAATCTTTATTTTTAATGAAATTTCTCTTTACAGAATAAGTGTAGTATCTGAACTTGCCACGAATGGATTAAAACCAATCGTGGTCATTTGACGGAGAGGATTTTTTGGTCTTAAAGCCAAAGCTCTCGGCTTCATTGCCTTGGGTATTAGTCTGTTGCTCAGAATTAGGATAGCGGTGATTAGACCAATCAGTAAAGTTGTTGAATAAGTCTTGGCTTACTGTCGCCACCTTGGCTGCCTGCTGTAGAGTCAGATCAATGTCTTCTTTGGCACGATGAGAAATCTTCTGAGAAAAAGATGAACTTCTCTGGCAATGAGATTTTTTGGGGTTGCTATCGTTGACCGTGTTTACAATTCGCTCTTGAATCTGAAACTGTTCTAGTTGGTTGATGCTCTGATTAAGAAAAGGACTGTTAGCTAATGGCTTTCCCTCAATATTGAGACAAGCGGATGTTGGCTGAGAACACTGAATAGATGTGAGCCACAGTAAGTTATTTTGTGGCTTTAGGCTGGGCCAAAGATAAGTTTTGTCAGGATACTTGGCAAGATCGTTTAACTGCTCAATTTGATGGCTTTTTGTGGCGTTCAGCTTTGCTGGTGCGCGGAGCGCGATCGCCGATTGGGCAAATCTACGGGGCTGATACTGACTTAGGAGCGGGTGTCTGCTATGTTGCTCATAATTTTTGGCTAACCAGACTGGTTCAATTTCTTGATAGAGAATCTGAAAATCATCGAGGCATTCTGCGGTATATGGAGGGAAATTATGGATGTTTCTTTGCTGACTCAATTGAGTTACATAACCGACAAAAACATACAGAGGTCTACCCTGATCGTCTTTTGCCATAACTTTCTGCAAATCTTCTCTCAACTTGCCGATTAAGTTTCGTACCATACAGGTAACGCCAACAACACAGTAGTAGTTGTTTTTAAACAGTGACCAACGGGGAGAATCTGCTAATTTGCGTGCTTGCTGAGTGGTGGCAACAATATATTGCGCTGCCCAGTTTATATCCTCTCCCTGAAAATTATGAGGCACAGTGATAAAACGGAAATCTAGATGATAACTTCGTCCATAAACGATCGCCGCCCACTCTTGTTCAGACATCGGCTGTTACCTCACTACCATTAAAGTAAAGGGAAGCCTGTTGTAGCTCTTGGGAAAGCAACTTCATATTCTCTTCTACTGTGGCAATTTCTGTTTTACTAGTTTCCAACTGGGTGGTTTGCTCCCGCAATTGAGAGGCTTTAAATAGCTGTATTAGAGGGTTCTGCTGCTTAATTGCGTCAACTACTATAGTTTGACGATCGCGCTGATGTTTAAGCTTTAAACCATGCGCTCGTAATTGCGAGTAGACAGCAAAGACTACGGGGAGATGAACATTGACGGGGATAATGTTGGCGTTGTCAGGATCATCACAGAGTTCTTTCCCCAAACTGACAGGGCAAATCATCACCAACCAACCTGAGCTGGGAGTAAACAGTGCCTGGAACAACTTTTTGACATCGGCAATGATCTCGTCCTTGTCTCGATGGTGACACAGGTCGTATTTGGTAATCACAATCGCCACAGGAAAAGGCTTTTGGTCATGGGGTTGTTTATTAGCACTGATATATTGCTGAATAAATTGATTCATGCGATCGCTTTTAATCTCCCGCACCGTGTTAGGGGTAATCTCACTGATCAGATGTTCCCCAGAGATACATAAAAATAAGCATGACGATTCTTGCAAATATTGCACCAAATCGGCCACGTCTTGTTCTGTTGAGCGATCGCTTAGAGCTAAACCACGATAGTCAAGCCATTGAAACCTCATTAGGGGACGAAAACCATAGCTAAAATCAAAACCATAGTATTCCATGGCAGCAGCATTAGGAGTTGGCCAGCGATCTTCCCCCTTAAGGGAAATCAGCTTTTCCCATCTTTGGGTTAATTCCAAATCCATGTCCATGTCTTGAGCTGCGAGGGTAAATCCCTGGATTCCCGTTTGCATGACGGCATACATCCCCAATAGATAACTGGTTTTACCTGCACCAGTAGTACCCAACATAGTGATCTTGATTTCTTCGAGTCTCATGTTTGCTAAAACCACTGATTTTTTTTAGAAGAGGATGTTGAACGGGGACGAGTTTGACTTTGAGCTTGACCAAAAACACTCCAAGCATCTGATGTTGAACTAGATAAACTAGCTGATTTAACTTCTGAGGGTAACATGGGATTATCTAAATCTAAATGGAGTTGATCGAGAAATTCTCGCACTGACTGTGTTCGCTCTGTAACATTCATGACCATCGCTTTAGCGATCGCTTTACTGACGTGAGTACTAATCTGGGGCATAATTTCCTTAACTGTTTTTAATTCCACTCCTGCTGCTCTTTCGATGGCAGATACGGGAGCTTCTCCAGTTAATAAATGATATAGGGTTGAGCCGAGGGCATAAATGTCAGTAAATGCGCCATATTTTAAGGCGCGTCCATATTGTTCCAAAGGGGCGTAACCAGGGGTCAGCATGGTGGTGTACCTGGTGGTACAGTCGGCGGTAAAGTCTCTAGCTGCACCAAAATCAATTAATACCACTCGCCCATCGTCAGCCAGCATAATATTCTCAGGCTTGATATCTCGGTGTAAAAACTGAGCTTGATGCAAAATTTCTAAAGCCTCACCCACCTGGGCAATATGTTTTAGAGCCTTGGCTTCTGGTAATTTACCCTGACGCTCCTTGAGAAGTTCTGCCAAGGTTTTACCACGAAGGTACTCCATCACCATGTAGGCTGTATTATTTTCTTCAAAATAGTAAAAAACTTGGACAATTCCAGGATGATTGAACTGACCCAAGGTTTGACCTTCCAGCAAAAACTTTTGTTTGGCGCTACTATAAGTATCTGAATTCCAACGACCCGCAGAAACTACTGTGGAACCTTCCCTCCAGCAACCCTCGGGAAAGAATTCTTTGACCGCCACTGCCCGATTTAGTCTGGTGTCTATGCCTTGGTAAGTAATGCCAAAACCGCCCTGACCAAGTGGTTGTTTAATGCGATACTCGCCACTGGCTAAACAAGAACCAGGACTCAGTACTCCATTTACCCTGGTAAATACACCCATGATCTAACAACTCCTCAACAACACTCCCCAAACACTTTTTGCCCAGACCAAAAACCTAATTTATTTATATTTTAATCTGTATCCAGTTAGTTTTTTGATTAGTTCATATAGATATAAATACTTATCATAGTTTTGCCAAAAAACTGTTCATCAATGCAATTAAAAATTCGCGCATTCAAAATTCAAAAGTTTTTTAGCACAAAGGTTTCAAGCTTTTTTATTGGGTATTGTATTTACGCCCATGTCCACAAGTAGGAGATTACGATTTGTTTCCTCGACAAAAAGTGTCAAAAGATGAATCCTGGTAGAGGAAATTTAAGACATTAGAATGTTTAATACTGTTGCTCCGTTAAATTAAAGCGAGTAGGTTTCCACACATTCCTTATGTTCTATGACAGACAAGCCTGAGACAATTAATCAAACTTTCAACCAGTTAATCCAAATTGTTAACCAATTTGAACCAAACGCTCAAATTACCGATATTCGTCAACATGGAAGTGGCAATATTAACAGTACCTTTTTAGTTATTCTGGGTCATCAGCCACCATTTATTTTGCAATGTCTGAACACCTCGGTGTTTTGTCAGCCAGAATTAGTCATGGACAACATTTGTGTTTTATCTGATTATGTCAGTCAGAAGTTAGAGCAATTTGAACTACCGTCAAAACGTCGCTGGCTAATTCCCCAAGTTCTTTTGACCCATAAAAAGCAGCATCATCACGTCACCCAAGACGGCTCTTTTTGGCGTGCTATCAGCTTTATTGACAATTCTCAATCCTTTGACACAATTCAAGATCTCCATCACGCCCAAGAAATTGGCTATGGCTTGGGTATGTTTCATCATTTGCTGAGTAATTTGCCTCCCAAGCAGTTGGCAGATACTTTAGAAGGATTTCACATTACTCCTAGATACCTCAAGCACTACCAGCAGGTAATTGAGACGATTAAAGTCAAAACTTCCCCAGAGATTAACTATTGTCTTCAGTTTATCAGCGATCGCCCTAATCTTCCCTATGTTCTCGAAAATGCCAAAGCGATAGGTAAACTTAAACTGAGAACAATTCACGGTGATCCTAAAATCAATAATATTATGATCGACTGTGCTACTAATCAGGCGGTAGCAATGATCGATTTAGATACAGTTAAGCCAGGTTTAATCCATTATGATATTGGTGATTGCTTACGATCGGGCTGTAATCTATTAGGAGAAGAAACCACTGATTGGTGCCAGGTAAGCTTTGAACCTGAACTTGCTCAAGCTATTCTTACGGGTTATCTCGCGATTGCTCAGGATTTTCTTACTGACGAAGATTATCAATATATTTATGATTCCATTCGTTTGTTAGCTTTTGAATTAGGTTTGAGATTTTTCACTGATTATTTAGAAGGCAACGTTTATTTTAATGTTAGTCATAACGAACATAATTTAGCTAGAGCTTTAGTGCAGTTTAAATTAACTGAAAGTATAGAAAGTCAGGAATTAATCATTAAGCAGATAATTAAAGAGTTAAAATGAAATCAAGCTTTAATTTAGTTCCGTTCTCTTTAAATACTGCCCCAGCAGTTAACATTAGTGGAGAAATTGAGCGTCACAACAATCAACTCAAAATTGAATATAAACTTACAGGAAATCTATCCCAGCTTATTATTGCTAAACATGCCCGTACTCCACATCGTCAATATAATCTTTGGGAACATACCTGTTTTGAATCTTTCTTAGGAATTAAAGACTCAACTAACTATTGGGAATTTAATCTCTCTACCGCAGGGCATTGGAATATTTTTTACTTTGCTAATTATCGACAAAATATAGCCGAAGAAATGGCTTTTGATGCTTTACCTTTTCAAGTTAGGCAAGAATCTGATTTATTACAGCTCAACCTTGAATTTAATTTAGATAGAATTATTTCCCCTCAACAAAATCTAGAAATTGGCATTACGACAGTCGTTGAAGATCAGGAACAGACATTAAGTTACTGGGCATTGTCTCATCCTGCAAAAGAAGCAGACTTTCATCATCGAGATACTTTTATGATTAATTTGTGATTTGAAGAATTAGGTGTCCCTCTACCTAACCTACAGATCTATTTTTTCTGGGTGGTGATCTTCTAGTGATCTAGGAGGGTAGAATAAGCACAATCTATTGTTTAACCAATTTACTAATATAAGTCTTATACTTCAGTATCATGTAAGGTATTAAAATTTACCTCTCTGAGATTAAGCCAGACTCTTGATCTGATTATTGGTGGTGCTATTTTAAATTAATGAAACTTCAAGATATTTTTAATGTAGGTAGACGTTGGTTAGCTGCTACCCCAGAACGAGCTTTAGATTCAGCTTACCGTGCTGCAATTAGGATCAAAGCGATCGAAGATGATCATTTTGAGGGGCAAATTGTATCTGCAAGCTCGGTAGAATATTCTGATAGCGTCATCAAAGTTTTCCAAGGAGATGTTAATAACTATCTTAAAACCATCAAGGCTAGGTTAGCAGAATTTAAGATTAGCCGAGGTTTACTAATTTTTTCTAGCATTCAATCCAATGATTCCAGCCAAAGTCTTGTTCGCTATACTAATGGCTTTGACGATATAAGAGAATTGACGGTAGTTGAGAAATTAGCTTTTATTGATGCCGTTACCTATAAGTATCAGCAGCCTGTGACTCAGGATATCGAAATTACTCCTACGCGCCGCTTAGAAAAAGGTCAGAAAAGTAATCGTTTAATTATTAATAAAAATAATCGTTCCATAGCATTAAACAAATCAGTTGAGGAAAAAAACGGGAAAGAACCTAGTACGGAAACAATTACCGATAAAACTAGTGTTTTACCCCGTTCATTTATGCGGACTCTCAACCGCATTAAACAGGAAATTGATCCCAAGTCAGAGGATACGGAATCAGATGTAGTTAAAAAATTTCGTAGAAGCCGTAATAAAACGGCCATTTCAATTCGATTTTTATTGATCTTAATTATTGTACCTTTGCTGACACATCAGGTAACCAAAAGTATTTTGATTACCCCCTTGGTACAAGATTATTTTGATAAACACCCGCAGCAGGTATTATTTATCAATCAAGATATGGAGGAAGAAGCATTCAGAGAGTTACGACATTATGAAGAAAAGCTTCATTTCAAAACTATGATTTATGAAGACTTCAATCTTTCTGAGTCGGAAGAAGAAGCTGAACTACAACGCAAAGCAAACGAATTATCAGAGGAGTTTCGGAGTAGAGGTATTAATGCGATCGGTAACGTTTTTGCTGATTTATTTTCTATCTTGGCTTTTGCGGGAATTATTTTTTTCTGTAAACGAGAGATTCAAATTATCAAATCATTTCTTGATGAAATTGCCTATGGTTTAAGTGATAGTGCGAAAGCTTTTCTGATTATTTTGCTCACCGATATGTTTGTCGGTTATCATTCTCCCCATGGCTGGGAAATTATTTTAGAAGGTATTGCTCGTCACTTAGGATTGCCCGAAAATCGTGACTTTAATTTCTTATTTATTGCCACCTTTCCTGTAATTTTAGATACAGTTTTAAAATATTGGATTTTTCGCTATCTCAATCGTATTTCCCCTTCTTCTGTTGCCACCTATAAAAATATGAATGAATAGTTCAATCGAAAGTAACAAGTAATACTAAATCCGTTTTGTGTAGGTTACTTAAGATTGCCCCCTAAATCCCCCAAATCTGGGGGACTTAAAGAAATGAGATCGTAACCTTTATCAATCGGATTTACTATAACAAGTAACGAGTAACGAGTAACAACTACCTATTGCCATACTTACGAGCTATTAACTTTTCTCTATCACGGATACCGCGACCCATATGTCCTAAGCAATCCAACGTACTGCGATATTAAGACGCGCGACCAACATGAATATCTCTAACCCTTACAGGAACACAGGCATGAGTCATCTGGGCAACTTGCATCGGTTCCCCTTTGCCACACATATTTGTACCATACTGAACTAACTCCGATTCACCACCAAGAGCATCAATACTGTTCCAAAAGTCAGTAGTCATGCTGTGATAGGTAACATTTTTCAGCATTCCTGTAATTTTGCCGTTTTTCACCTGCCAAAAAGCATCTCCACCAAACTGGAAATTACGGCGCTGTTGATCAATGGAATAGCTACCAATACCATCAATTAGAATCCCGTCTTCGGTATCAGCGATCATTTCTGATAAGGTTGCAGTATGACTATCCCCTGGTTTTCCTGGTTCTAAACCTAAGTTGGGAATACGTACCATGGGGGTACTTGACCAACTATCGGCATAGGCGCTGCCATTACTGCTACCACGTCCCAAACGATAGGCGGTTTCGCGATCTGTGAGATAGTCATTGAGAATCCCGTCTTTAACGACATACCATTGTTGTGCGGGTACACCTTCATCATCATAAGCCATGGTACTCCGTCCCTGGGGTTGAGTGCGATCGGCGACGAAATTTACCCAAGGTGCAGCGTACTGTAGTTTGTGGAGATTATCGGTAGTGGCAAAGCTAGTGCCTGCAAAGTTAGCTTCATAACCGTATACCCGATCTAGTTCGGTAGGATGTCCCACAGATTCGTGGATAGTCAGAAATAAATTACTGGGTTTGAGAATTAGAGTTGTTTTACCATCATAAGTAAATTCTGGGGCGTGAACTTTGGCAATTGCTTCATGAGCTACTCGTTCAATATTGCCCAGTAAATCAGCACTATCGATATGTTCATAACCGATATTAAGGGGAGGACGTTCGTAATTTCTGCTCTTGGCATCCCCATTAGCGATCGCCGTACAGCTCATACCAGGATAGCTACGATAAATGGTTTGTTCGATGATTGAACCGACGGTAGAGGCAAATATTTTGTCTTCTTTGGTGAAGCTGAGAAAGGAATTGGCTTTTTTGATTCCTTGCTCGCCATAAGCGAGAAATTGCTCATTAATGTTTAACAGCAACTCTGCTTTTTCCTGGATTGGCACTGTGAAGGGATCGATTTTAATCGGCGTGATGTAATTATCTTGATAAGCTGCTACGGGAACAAGTTTAACAGGCTCCTGTTGTGTCAGTCGGCTTCCTTTAGCGGTTTCCACAGCTAGATTAACAATTCTGGTAATTTCTGCTGGAGTAATACTATGAGAAGCAACAAAACCCCAGGCACCATCCAGGAGTACCCGCACCCCAAAACCGCAGCTTACATTGTCTGATAGGCGATTTAAAGAGCGATCGCGCGCCGATAAGCTTTGTTTACGATAGTTACAGATGCGGATATCGCCATACTCACAACCAGCCTGGCGGATTAGATCTACTGCTAAGGTAGCTAATTCTTTGGTGTTTTTTTGAACGGGAGCTTGTACCATAAGAGCTTGGATCGAAAAAGGTGAAGGTATTGATCTAGCTATATTTTAAACAAAAGTTAAGATCTAAAAACTACCGATTTGATCTGCATAGAAATTTATTAGTGAAATATCATCAATTTCTCAGAATGACTTGTCACTATTTATCTAAGCATATTTAATAAATTTGGTGACTATAGCTAAACCAGTGCTGAAAAGATTCGATACGGCTTCCTTAAAAGTAAGATTAACTGTAGGCATTGCTACAGTGGCAGCTTTGGGTTTAGGTACTCTGGCTGCTTGGACAAGTATGCGGATGCAGCAGATTTTAGTATCCAGTCATAAGGAAAACTTGAAGTATATTGCCGAGCGTTTTCCCATGGATGTTAAGATTTACAGCGAAATGGTTTCCTTACAACAAGGCACGCAACGAGCAATTAATAGTCTTTCTCATCCTGATAGACTAATTTGGGTTAAAGACTCCCAAGGGGGTATTTTAGCTCAATCTCAGACAATAAATCGAGCAGAAATTGGGAGTGTGCTGTTAGCTCTTGATAATGTTCCCGCGATTCCCCAGGTTAGAGACTTGAATGGTGATTATTGGTTGATGTGTGCCACACCCTTACGGGTCAGAAATACTAATTTGGGTCAGCTTTATTTAGCCCACAATATTACTGACAATCAAATTATGTTGGTGAATTTGATTCGCAGTTTAGCGATCGCTACAGTAATTACCATTACCGTTATGACTACGATTATTGCGGTTTATATTCATCGTTCCATGCAACCTTTAAGAAGAATTAGTCAGCTTACTTCCACCATCTCCGCTGATAAATTAAACCAAGCTCACATTAGCTTAGAGCAAGCTCCCACTGAGGTCAAAGAACTAGCACAAACATTTGATCAGACCCTAGCCAGACTATCCCAAGCATGGGAACATCAACGAGAATTACTCAGCAATGTGTCCCATGAACTACGCACACCTTTAACGATTATTTCGGGCTATATTCAAAGTATTTTACGGCGGAGCAGTAACCTTTCGGAAATGCAAACCGAAGCGTTGACTATTGTTGCTTCCGAAGCAGATCGCACCGTGCAATTACTCCAGGATTTATTGGATTTGGCTCGGTTAGACAGTGGCAGAATGCAATTTCAAAGAGAAAATATTCTGCTGAATGATTTGGTTCAAGAAGTGGGAGGAATGGCACAGCAATATAGCAATAGAACCATAAATTTTGAAATAACTGCTGATTTAGTGGTTATTAAAGCCGATAATAATCGTTTAAAGCAAGTTTTGTTAAATTTAATCGATAATGCAGTTAAATATTCTGAACCAGAAACCCCAATTACCGTTAAGATAAGGTCGCAAAACAACCAGGCAATAATTCAAGTATGCGATCGCGGTTTGGGTATTCCTCTACAGCAGCAGGGGCGCATTTTTGAGCGGTTTTTCCGCGTAGACGAAGCTCGTAACCGTACAGGGGGAACAGGATTAGGGCTGTCTATTGTTAAGACTTTAGTGGAAGGTATGGGAGGGAGTATTACCTTGCGCTCAGAGCTAAATCAGGGCAGTACCTTTACCATTAGTTTTCCCCTGGCTACTCCCACCCTGCCATAAGACTACCGAATAAAATATCAAAAAGAATACTACAGGTAAATATTACCTAAATCCTTAATTTGTAGCAAACATTTGAGCACTTCATATTATTCCCGACATTCCGTAGCTGGTTCAGCTTGATTTATTTTGATCTTGATGGACTCAGAGAAATTGTAGTTTTAATCAAGAGGAGGAACGCTATTTATCTTGGATTGACTTGATTTTTCTCCAGAGATATCTTGCTCTTTTAAATTATCAATATCTTCTGAATCTGATACCAAGAAATCTGGGCTTTCTTCAATTGGTCTTGTTCCTGCATCTTGAAAAGTCTCGGCTATTTCTAGATGGCTTTCTGCTACGGGACGACTTTTATTTTTATTTGTGTAATTTGTAGACGATTCTATCGGTGACTTCTGTTGCATAATGTTTTCCTCGATTATTTACTTAATTAGTAATAATTACGAATAGGTTAGTTAAATAAATCTTTAACAGAATCAATTAGACTTTCTGAAGTGTCTTTTACTGCATCTTGGGCATCGTCTAACTTGTTTTGAGTAGTACCAATGTCTTGCTTTGCTTTACCTTTTGCTTGGGTTAATGCACCTTTAGCTTCTTCAGTCGGATTATCCAACAGATCCCCTACCGCGCGTCTTTTGGTTCCAATATCTTTTTGGACTTTACCTTCCAATTGATTACTAATTCCTTCCATAGTAGCTGCATTCGCATCAATACTTACCTGAAAGAAAAGATTTGACCATGCCAGAATAACTAAAGCGATCATCAGTACTGCGATCGCTAACTTTGTCGCATACATTTTGAATAGACTAGAAGCATGGGTTTGAATGTATATCATATCTAACAATTCTCCAAAATTCATATATCGATAATATTTAATATTTATCTCTTTTTCATCTTTCATTGGTTAGATACCATTTATTTCCACAGAAATGAATTACGCATTAATTCTCATTGAATCTCATCGAAAAAAAATAATGTCAGATTATCTATCTTTAGATAGGTGACAATCGATACTTATTTCGACTACTACTAATTCCTGTTCGTATAGGTTACTTAAAGATTGCCCCTGTGTTTCCCCCAAATCTGAGAAACTTAAAGAAATGAGTATGATTCATAATCCTGCCAATTTCCTAAAGCAGGTATTAACTAATTTGAGTAGGTAAGCACAAATAAATATAAAACAAAAATAAAAGAGAACGGAGTTAAGAGGGACTGTCTTGTCATCTACTAACCACTAACCACTAACCACTTTCTACAGAATTTTACCCACCTACCCAAATACCTAGAGAGTCACTTTTTTGTCAGGAGAAATTTATAATTACCTGAATTCAATTAACTATTTAAGATTAATTTAATACTTTTGTCGGATACATTTAAACTCTGGTTTCTCGAAGATGTAAACAGAACTAGATTAGTTAAGCAATAGCAAAGTAAATGAGAGAAATAGCGGTAGCCAAAATAGACGATCTGCAAAACGGGCAAATGCAGCAAATAACTGTCCTAGACTCACAGATTTTACTATCTAAAATTGACGATAAATTTTATGCCACAGGTGCATTTTGTACTCATAACGGCGCACCGTTAGAAAAAGGAATTTTATGTCAAGAAAAAATTATTTGTCCTTGGCATAATGCCTGTTTCAATGCGATCGCAGGACAACAACAAGAACCTCCAGGATTAGATTCTCTAGCAACTTTTGCTACTAGGATAGAAGGGGAACAAGTATTAGTAAAACTACCCGATGAACTAGCCCAACAGCGTACTTTAGAAATGGCTAGATATATTCCTGAATTAGATGAACGTACTTTAGTTGTTTTGGGTGCGGGGGCTGCCGGAATAAATGCTGTAGAAGTATTAAGACAAGAAGGTCATCAAGGTAAGATAATATTAGTTAGTGCTGAAGATAGGTTGCCTTACGACCGTACCAAATTAAGTAAGAATTATCTTCAGGGTAAAGCAGAAGAAGATTCTCTATCTTTGCGTAGCTGTGAATTTTACGCTCGACACGATATTGAATTGCGTTTTGGTCAAGCAGTCACTAAAGTAGACGTACTGAACAAGTCCCTCATATTTAGCGATGGTTCTAGTCTCGAATACGATTCCTTATTGCTAGCAACGGGAGCAAAAGCGAGAAAGCTGGATATAGAAGGGGCAGATTTGGCGAATATTTTTACCTTGAGACAACCAGAAGATGTAAACTCAATTTTAGATACCGTGGAAAATGCCCAGAAAGCTGTAGTCATTGGTTCTAGCTTTATCGGTATGGAAGCAGCAGCCAGCTTAACTCAGCAGGGATTAGAAGTAACCGTAATTTCTCCTAGCGATGTTCCTTTTAAAAAGGTTTTGGGAGATCAACTAGGCAAAATGTGGCAAAAACTCCACGAATCCCAAGGGGTATCTTTCAAATTGGGTACAAAAGCAACTAAGTTTACTGGCAAAGAAGAACAAGTCAAGAGTGTAGTTTTGGCAAACGGGTCAGAAATTGCTGCTGATTTAGTGATTGTGGGTATTGGTGTGGAACTAAATACGAACTGTCTTGAAGGAATTAAATTAAACGAGCAAGATAATAGTATTTCCGTTAACGAATATCTGCAAACTGAAATTAGCGATATTTATGCAGCAGGAGACATCGCTCGTTTTCCCTATGCCCCTATGGAAAAATCTACCCGTATTGAACACTGGCGGTTAGCAGCACAACAGGGACGTATTGCCGCTGCTAATATGTTGGGCAAAAACAAACCCTGTTCAGTTGCGGAAATTGTGCCTTTCTTTTGGTCGGGACAGTACGATCTCAAACTGCGCTATGTAGGACACGCCGAAGCATGGGATGAAGTATACATCGACGGCGACTTAGAGCAACCAGAGTTTTTGGCATTCTACCTACAAGATAACAAAGTAATGGCAGTAGCAGGAATCAATCGCGATCGCGATATTGCAGCCATCTCTGAATTAATGCGCCAGCAAAAAATGCCCGATGCAGCAGCAATTAAAACAGTAGAAAACTGGATTGACTTATTGAACTAAGTCAACCATTAACCATTAACCATTAATCATTAAAATGAATCACTACGACGTAATTATTATCGGTGCAGGTGCAGGTGGCGGAACAGTAGCCTATTCCCTCGCACCCACAGGAAAACGCATTCTAATCCTAGAAAGAGGCGGATATTTACCCAAAGAAGAGGATAATTGGAATCCTGATGCGATCTTTCAGGGAAGAAAGTATCAAATATCAGAAAAATGGCTCAATAAAGACAATGAAGGTTTTTTACCTCAAGCTTTTTATAACGTGGGTGGTAATACTAAAGTTTATGGCGCAGCTTTACAGAGAATGCGCGAAGCTGACTTTGGAGAAGTAAAACATCAAGAAGGTGTTTCCCCTGCTTGGGAATTAAGCTATCAAGATTTGGAGTCTTACTATACTCGCGCTGAAAATCTGTTTAAAATTCATGGACAAACAGGCGAAGACATCACCGAACCTGCTATGTCTGGGGAATACCCTTTTCCTGCTATGCCCCACGAACCTCGTTTACAAGAAGTGGCAGACGATTTGGCACAGCAAGGCTTACATCCCCATCATCTTACCCTGGCAATTGACCGCAACGTTAACGATCCCGAAAATAGCCCTTGTATTCGTTGTGCTACCTGTGATCCCTATCCTTGCAAAATCGATGCCAAAATGGACGCGCAAAAAGCCTGTGTCGATCCTGCATTGGCATATGACAATGTAGAGTTAAGGATAAATGCCAAAGTTACCAGATTAATTACCAATGACAATGGTAATCAAATTAAAGCAGTAGAAGTAGAAATAGATGGCAAAGTAGAACAATTAACTGCGGATACTGTAGTGCTGTCTGCTGGTTCAATCAACTCGGCAGCCTTGTTACTCAAATCTAAATGTGAACAACATCCCCAGGGACTAGCTAATTCTTCGGGTATGGTAGGGCGTAATTTAATGTTACACAATCATTCCGCAATTGTCGCGATCGCCGATAAGCCCAACCCCACTAAATTCCAAAAAACTCTCGGCTTTAATGATTTTTATTTTGCCAGCGAGGAATATCAATATCCCCTAGGACAAATCCAAATGACAGGTAAGTCGAAATGGAATCGCTTAGCCGACTTTTCTCCCGACTCCGTACCCCAAACTACCCTAGAATATATGGCAGAACACGCCGTAGACTGGTGGTTAACTAGCGAAGATCTACCCGATCCTAATAATCGGGTCATATTAACCGAAGAGGACAAAATCAAAGTAGACTTTACTCCCAACAACCTCAAAACCCACGAATATTTCGTCAACATGTGGCAGGGATATCTGCGGAAAATTGGCTTTTTTATGTTTATGGTCAAAAAAGTTCCCCTATCCGCAGTATGGCATCAGGTAGGGACTTGTAAATTTGGTTCAGACCCCAAAACTACTGTTCTCAATCTTGACTGTCGCACTCACGATGTAGACAATTTGTATGTGGTTGATGGTAGCTTCTTTCCTAGCATGGGTGCCACCAACCCCACTCTAACTATTATTGCCAATGCTTTACGAGTAAGCGATCATCTTAAAGATAGTTTTGAGGAAAAAAATTAGAGAACTTTACCTAAAGTCTATAAGTCTAATCCAGTTGCTTCCATCCAGCCTGTCGTGGCTCGAATTTATCATCGAAAGTCGTTTGGGAATCGTAATAAACCTCGTAGGAATATTCTGTGGGCAGTTTAGTTTCTCTTAAGTCTGCCCCAGAAAATACGGCATTAAATAAATAAGCATCTTTTAAATCTGCTCCCTGTAAATTGGCTTTAGTAAAATTAGTTCCTTTTAAGTGGGCTTCTCTCAAATTAGCCTGAAATAAACTGGCTCGTTCAAAATTTACCTTAGTTAAAATTGCCTTTCCCAGATCAGCCAGTGCCAAGTTACATTGAATTAAACTAGATTCGCTTAGATTGCAGCTACTAAGATTGGCTTGTCGAAGATTAGACCCATCTAATTGAATTTCTTTTAAACTAACTCCTACTAGGGGTGCGTTACTTAATTCCGTGCGCCGAAAGTTCTTTTCGCCCCGATTGTATCTGCTGAGAATTTCATAAGGTTTAGCAAACGAAAAAACATTAGTATTATAAATATTAAAAATATTTGCCAGAAAAAAGTCTACTGTGATCTGATTTAGATATCCTCGTCTCACTGCTAGGCGATGAAATCTGATGGGTTTAGCTTGTTGCTGTTGATCTCTAATTAATTTAGCAATTTGCTGTTCATCTAACAGCCCTGATTGACGAAAATAGTATATGAGAGGTTTTTTTTGCTTTTGATTGATTAGTTTTGACCACTCTTCAGCAAAGAAATCAGCCGTTCTTTGCTTAATCCAGTTATGGGAAGCTAATATTTCACCAATTTTTAAATTACTACTAGACTGTTGCTGCAAAGCAAATTCTATTTGGCTAGCTGTAATTAATCCCGCTTCGATAAGAATCTCCCCAAGAGGTCTATTAGTTTTAGACATTAAAAGCTTATTGCTGTTAGATGGGTTTTGCATTTGTTTACTACAGATAAGCGTAATATAGGATTATTTGTATAGGTCTTGCGAATCTTTAACTAACATATTATAACAACCGATTTCGTTAATTATTGCTGGAAATATACTTAAGTAAAATCAACTAGATAAAATTACAGAATATAAGTTTAGTAGTAATTAGGTTGCAATTTTACCTTGATTTTATTTAATGTTGATTACAGTAGGATCACTTAGTAACAATTAACCATTAACTATTAGTACAAATTAGTAAAAAAAATTGAAAATTAATTCAATTCATCCTTGGGTTAAAACTGTAGCCGAAGCCAAGGTAATTCAAGAACAATTGAGACATCAGGTAATTGATTCAGACTGTTTAGGTAAGGTTCGATATGTAGCGGGAGTAGATATTGGTTTCCAAAATAACTATACAATTTCCCAAGCAGCGATCGCTATATTGACTTATCCAGAATTAGAGTTAGTTGAACACAAGATTGCCCGTATTCCCACCTCTTTTCCTTATGTGCCTGGATACCTTTCCTTTCGTGAAATTCCCGCTATTTTAGCAGTTTTACCCCAAGTGGAAATCACCCCAGATTTGATTTTGTGTGATGGTCAAGGTATTGCTCATCCTCGACGTTTCGGTTTAGCTTCTCATTTAGGAGTATTGCTAGATATTCCCACTATCGGGGTAGCCAAGTCTCGATTTATTGGCGAACATCAATCAGTGCCTTTAGCCAAAGGTAGTTGGCAGCCTTTGATTGATAACCAAGAAATCATCGGGGCTGTATTGCGATCGCGTACTAAGGTTAAGCCTATCTATGTCTCTATTGGACACAAAATCAGCCTCCCCACAGCGATTAACTATGTGATGGGTTGTCTGACTAAATATCGCTTACCAGAAACAACTAGATGGGCGGACAAATTGGCATCAGATAAAAGCTAAAAACTAAAGCTTAGAGTGTTGGCAAAATGGGAGTAATTTTTGATACTACAGAACTTAAATATCTTAATAACTACCCTTACCTATCAAACTGATTCTGCCATCCCAGCGATCGCCGATCCCGTAAAGTGCGTTGCAACGCACCTTCTCAGTCTTCTTCTGTTTCAATCTGTCAATCCAGTCGCTCGGGACGATCGAGCATCCATATTAAAATAAGAAGACAAGAGTTGAAACAAGATCAAATAAGTAAAATTTTCAAGGAACGTAAGTTCTAGGTTTTGAATAGGTGACAAGCCTCATTCGCACCTCGTCGGGCTGGACTTGTACCTGACGTTAAACCGCCGTAGTGGGAAAGAATACGAGTACCACGATGGAAGTTCTCTCTACTCTTTTACAGGGTTTGGGGAAGCCAGCGTTGTATGCGCAGCATCAACGTCTGGAGAAGTCACACTGCGTAAGCAATTGTCCCACAAAATGGCTAGTGGAATCGCTTGAGTATAGTGCGATCGCAGATCTTGTAGGCTGGGTTGACACGAGGAACACAACCGCCAACTAACAAGTCGTTGGAGTGGCAAATCGAAACCTTTTCTGCTTCGTTTCCAGAATACTGGTCGCCGTTCAACTTGGTCGTTATTCGATAAGGACTTAGGGAACTAAAGTAAACTTTTTGCCATGTCGGCGATCGCCTTTTCCGTCGTCTTAGGTAAATAATAATATTTTCCCGCAGCCATTTGAGCCAGTTCTTGGGTTAAGCCAGAGGAAATATATTTATTTTCGCTATCAATCACCAGCAGTTGCATCCCCAAGGTGCGAATTGCCAGGGCAATCTCTAGTAGTTCTGCTTTGATTTTGGATTTCTCCATTTCAA
The DNA here is from genome assembly GCA_965365755.1 of uncultured Pleurocapsa sp. GTDB lineage: Bacteria > Cyanobacteriota > Cyanobacteriia > Cyanobacteriales > Xenococcaceae > Waterburya. The sequence continues at coordinate 2,077 of CBDUCX010000033.1, read as the reverse complement.
CTTCGGGTTGTCCTAGCGATCGCGATAAGGGGATGTTCGCTTTGCCATCGGTAATCAGAGCAATTACCACTTGCCCGATATCTTTAGATTGTCGGGCGTTTTGTCCCATCCGCACGGCTTGAGCTAACCCATGGGCTAGGGGCGAACCACCACCACAGGGAAGAGATTCCAGACGGCGACGGGCAGCAGTAATCGAGCGGGTAGGAGGCAGCAGTACGTCTGCTTGTTCACCGCGAAAGATAATCAGGGCAATCTGGTCGCGACTGCGGTAAGCTTCTCCCAGCAGTTGTAGCACTGCACCTTTTGCCGACTGCATCCGATGTAGTGCCATGGAACCGGAGGCATCCACCACAAAAATGACCAAGGCTCCAGCTTTACGTGCTAGCCGTTTGACCCGAATGTCATCGTCTTCAATAATCACGCGCCGGTTGGGCTGACGAAGACGACGCGTTTTTTGATAGGGTGCAGCTGCTCTTAAAGTCGCGTCTACTGCCACCCGCTTCACGATTCCTTTAGGAAACATGGGTTTGACATAGCGTCCCCGATCTTGAGAGAAGATTGTGCCTCCTGCTCCTGCCTTTCCCTGACGACGTTGTGCCATCTGAGCAAAAGAGAGAATAGATGGATCGAGAGTGACCATTTCTGGAGCCAAAATAAACTCCTCTGGAATGTCCACCGATTCGGGTTCAAGTTGCTCTGGGTTTTCTGGGGTTTCAGCGCGATCAGGTGGTTGTTCAGGGAGAGGTTCGGGACTGGGCTTTGGTGGCTGTTCTGGGGGAACTTCGGTGACGATCGCCCGTGGCACGATCGCCAGTTCAACTCCACAGCGTAAGTCTTCGGCATTCACTGCTAACCTTCCATTCAGGGCTGCATGAGCTTTAGCAATGCGAGTGGCAAACAATTCCCCACGATGTCCTTCTACCTGTCCCAGAATGGCTTCCTTCACCAAGTATTCAATTTGTTCGGCGGCAATCGTCACCTGCTTGAGCCAGGATCTTGCCAGTACGACCTGGGTTTTGAGGTCGTCCAACTCTTCGGCATACTGACTCAGAAAGTTCCTGGGAGACTCCTGATAGCGCACCACTCGCTCCACTGCTTCGACGCGATCGCCAACTTCTAACACTTCATCGGCAGATAATACGCTGGCAAATCGATCAATTAAATGCGCCCGCAAATCTCCTTCCTCTGGATTATAGGTGGCGATAAATAGTGGCTTGCAAGGATGTTGAAAACTAATCCCTTCGCGCTCGATCTGATTGTATCCTTCGGCGAGGATGGTTAGCAGTAGGTTGGTGATGTGTTCATCCAATAAATTTATTTCATCCACGTAGAGTATTCCCCGATGAGCTTCTGCCAACAGTCCAGGTTGAAAAACTGTTTCTCCCCGCTTAATCGATTGACTGACATCCACCGAACCGAGCAAGCGGTCTTCTGTTACCCCCAATGGCACCTGGATAAAGGGAATGGGAATAAGTTGACTGGGAAGAGAGCAAACAAAAGAGGAGAATCGAGAGCGCGTGGCATCGTCCCATTCCTCTGGACGTTCGGGGTCGCAGTTACAGCAAGACCCTGGGATTATCTCAATAGGAGGCAAGAGTGCATGGAGGGCGCGTGCCATCACTGATTTAGCCGTTCCTCTTCGTCCTGCAATGATTACGCCACCCAATCCTGGATCGACGGCAAGCAGCAACAGCGCCAATTTAATCGCCTCCTGTCCCACAATTGCTGTCAATGGGAAGGTAGAAATGGTAGAAACATCATTCAACTCGGATGTAACTGTCATACGCAGGATTAAATCCCTCTAAGCAACAAAGAACACAGGGGAAGCAGATGTACAGTGAATAATGTAGTTTTTCCAATTAATTTTTACTCTCACTAGTATTATCTCACTAGGGAACTTGAAAATTATCAGTGTTTAACCCTGCCTGAGTTTTCAAAACAGTTTAAATAAGCAAAGGCGATCGCTCATAAACAATGACTAACAATTTTGATCAATAAAAAGAAAATTTATTCGAGCCATTTTACAAGAGTATAAGCACCCTGGTATGGTTCACGATAGAACTCTGTTTCAGGATCA
>CBDUCX010000032.1:0-27238 GCA_965365755.1 uncultured Pleurocapsa sp. | reverse complement strand
CACCGCTAACCGCTATCGCGGTTTAACGGGAGTCCTCTCAAAACATCTAGATAGGAGGAAGCAAAGAATAACTTTTTATCCTTTTCCCTTTTCCTCGTCACAATCGTAGTTCATCTCGGTTAACTATTCTCGGTTAACTATTATTGATGATGGCATCAGCTTCGATTTCCACGAGCATTCCAGGTGAAATTAGGCGACTAACTTCTACCATGCTAGTAGCAGGACGAATATCAGCAAAAACCTCAGCATGAGCCTTGCCTACTGTTTTCCAGCGATCAATATTAGTTACATAAATTCTGGTACGAACTACATCTTGTAAGCTAGCTCCCGCTATAGTTAAAGCAGACTCAATATTTTTTATAATTTGTTTAGTTTGAGTATAAGGATCTCCCAACCCAATAAGTTTTCCCTGTTCGTCGGTAGCAGTAGTCCCAGAAACGTGGATATAGTTGCCAATTTTAACTGCTCGGGAATAGCCAACTGCATCTTCCCAAGGAGAGCCGATGCTAATATTTTTTCGCTTCACTGTCCCTAAAATACTCAACGTAATAAATTTTTTTATTAATTAGCTAAACTTTACTCTGTTTAGACCTGAAATTTACACATCAGGCATAAATTATTTCCCAAATACAACTTCCGCGCGAGTGTCCCTACCCTCAATCGTAACGGAGTGGAGATAGGGTAGGGAGGGATAGCGCACTAATTCAAGCCCTCGATGGGCGACTGGACGCGCTCTTTAAACTAGCAACTAACTGAGAAATATTATTATCTGGATGCAGATCGATTAGGAGGTGGCAATGGTCGCTCTCTCCGTCGAATTCAAGCATCATACTTTTTTTAGCTTTGCATATACGTTGGAAGAAAACCCAAGCTCGTCTAGCCAAGTTAAAACGAAAAGTAGCCAACAAGCGTCAAAACTGGGTTCATCATCAGGCAGTAGATATAGTTAGCTGTAATAGCCTCATTGCCACTGAACAACTCCAGATTAAGAACATGACGCGCAAGACAAAAAAGGGAAGTCAAAGGAAAAAGCAGAAGATAGGACTCAACTAAAAACTCTAACAGTTTACATCGCAAAATATTCAAGATGCGATCGCCCAGTCTCCATTCCCGCGCTTCTATTAGTTTTCTGCTTAAATCAACTTACAGGAAAGTATCAAGTGATTTTGATCATAATTAATTTTTCAAAAATTTAATACAATAATACTACTTTTTTATTTTTATCAAGAGAAGACTATGAAAATTGCCCATAGAAATCTTTTATTAATGCTAATTTTATTTGTTTCCGTTTTGTGGCAACCAAGCCATCACTTTTTAATGCATAATGGCATGTCGATGAATTTTGGTGTTCATGCTCTGATAACTATGATTCCTTTTCTATCTATTTTCCTAGCTTTAAGTAAAGTCAGTTAGCAACGAAATATTTTTGGAAAGCTCCAGGTATCAGAAAAAGTTTGTGTTCAATAATTTGTTAAATAACTATCAGAGATAGGGCATAAACATTATACAGAGCGATCGCACAATTCCGTAGGCTAATCCATAATTATCTGTGCCAATTCTTGGCGAGTCACCCCACTAACTTTAAGGTTCCATTATCATTGAAACAGAAAATCTTTATACTTCAATTAAACTAATGCTTTATTAGATTCAGACAAATCAACCGATTCAGCTTCTCCATTCAAAGAATCAATTACCCCTAATATTTCCCTTTCAAAACTCACCTGTGCGCGATTGGTTTTAGCACCAAAATAGAAGTTATTATCTTGTTCTAATGCCCAAATTTGGGAATGGGAAAAGTAGCTCATGACTACACCAATCATTAGTAGAGCAAAACCTGTATAAACGATGGGAACACCAGGATCGGCTTTGATTTGTAAGCCTGTGCTGCCGATGATATCAATTAGCTTGACGTTAATGCCGTCAATTTCCACACTTTGACCAAGACGAATGGCACTAGTTAAATCTCCCTGCTGATTGTAAATTAAGGCTGTTCCCTGTAAGTCTTTGATGAGCATGGAAACTCCTGAACTCATATCGGGTTTAGTGGGAATCCAAGTTCCCCAAATGTTGCCTGCGCCGATAGTGTCTAATTTAGCCACTGGGATCTGAAAGATGGGGCTGTTGTTGAGTTGTACTTTGACCGCAGCAATACCCCAGTTAGTTTGATAGAGGGTAACGCCATCGTATCTGAGGGGTTTATTGACATGAATCGTCTCGCGGGTCAATTCCTTGCCATCATTGCTGACAACGGAAAGATCGGAGTAAAATTGATCGATATCGCCACCTTCGGTATAGTCAATCCAAAAACGATTTACTTTAACTGACCAATCATCAGGAATCTGGTTCAGACCAAAAGGGCCTAATTCGATAATGTTTTGGATCTTGAAAGTATTACCACTAGCAACCATTTCCTGGGCAAAAAAGCCTGTAAAAATACCCCACATTCCCCCCGCCAAGACGATCAGCATACCGATATGGACGATAATAGGGCCAATCCTGCCGATGATACCTTTACGGGCATAGAGAGCATTATCCTCTTGCCATACCTGATAGTTTTGCTGTTTCAACAAAGGAATCAAAGCTTCAATTGAACCCTGTTCTAAATCTGCACTGAGGGCTAATTTCTCAAACTGCTTGGGCTTTTGATAGTATTTCCATTTACGGGCAGCTTTCAGGGCGGGTAACTGGCGAGTAAAGGTACAGGCAGTCAAACTGGCACCAAAGATAATTAGTAAAGAAAGATACCACCAGGTACTATAAACATGATTTAACCCCCAGGCTAAAATAACTTTCCAGGTTAAAAAGCCGTATAAAGCAGGGGATTCAGGATAGTTTTGTTGATAAAAAGAGAGAGTTTCTGCCTGTTCAATTACTGTACCTGCAATACTCACAAAGGCGATCGCCAGTAACAAAACAATCGCTAATTTTAGGTTAGCAATAATAGCGACCAAGCGGCGGAATATAAATTTGGGTTGTAAAGATGAATTCATTGGTTTACAGATACGAGGCTTCTCTCACGTTAAGCTAAATTCCTTTATGCGGTCAAATATTCGAGTTGTTTGGTACGATATATGGATCAAACATTTTGATCTACAAACAGAATCAGAAATAATAAAGCAAATTGACTTAAAATATGAAGAAATTAAAAACAAAAAGGCTCTACCGAACTTACTGTGTAAGACCAATAACGATTTTTGGTTAACCAAGAAGGCGATCGCGAAATAAAAACCATACCAGGCTTGAATTTTGTCGATAAATCTGGTTAATTATTATTGAGCATTCTTCTGGCGCGCATCCTACGATTCTACCGTAGGTGAATCGTTAGTTATCGTTGGCTTTAATCTTGCGGGTTCATCCTGATTTTCTATGTATTGAACCTCGCGTCCATAGCTAGTACAAAAAGCATCAATTGATATCTATTCAGGTTTGGTGGAGAACTCCACATGAGCTATGTGAATTCAGCTATTAAGTCCCTAAGTATTTTTATAGTAGCAATAATCAGGATTACACTAAAGAAACTGATGCGGCTTGATACCATTAGCTGAATATCGATAGATTAAAGCTAACTTACCCTGAACACAACATGCCTAACCACCTGCAATCAACCAAAAGTCTGTATCTGCAAAAACACGTTGATAATCCGATTAACTGGTGGTATTGGTGTGATGAAGCTTTATTAGAGGCAAAACAAGATAATAAACCGATATTTCTTTCAATTGGTTACTCTAGCTGTCACTGGTGTACAGTAATGGAAGGAGAAGCATTTTCCGATCAGGCGATCGCCGATTATCTCAATGCTAATTTTCTCCCCATCAAAGTAGACCGTGAAGAACGTCCAGACATCGATAGCATTTATATGCAAGCGCTGCAAATGATGACTGGACAAGGAGGTTGGCCTCTCAACATTTTTCTTAATCCCCAAGATTTGGTGCCATTTTACGGCGGTACTTATTTTCCTGTTGAACCAAAGTATGGTCGTCCTGGGTTTCTGGAAATTCTCCAGGCAATACGTCGTTTTTACGATCATGAGCCTGAAAAGCTGATGGCATTTAAAAGCGAAATATTGAGCAATCTGCAACAATCGGCTGCTTTACCTGTTAATCAAGGGGCAAGTTTCACTCAGGATTTACTCAATCAGGGAATCAATGCTAATACTGCCGCGATACAGCCTAATGATTTTGGTCGTCCTAGCTTTCCCATGATTCCCTACTCGACGATCGCTTTACAAGGTAGTCGATTTAATCAGGAATATGATTACAATACTCAAGCATTATCCCAACAGCGCGGATTAGATTTAGTTACAGGAGGTATCTATGACCATTTAGGAGGAGGATTTCATCGCTATACTGTAGATAATACCTGGACAGTGCCTCATTTTGAGAAGATGCTCTACGATAATGGTCAAATTGTCGAGTATTTAGCTAATTTATGGAGTAGTGGAGTACAACAACCTGGAATCAAAAGAGCGATCGCTGGTACAGTTACCTGGCTACAGCGAGAAATGACTCATCCCCAGGGGTATTTTTATGCGGCTCAAGATGCTGATAATTTTACTACGAGGGAAGCAACAGAGCCAGAAGAAGGGGATTTTTATGTTTGGAGTTACCAGGAATTAGAATCTTTATTGAGTGCCAAAGAATTAGCCGAAATAGAGCGGGAATTTACCGTTACGCCTTCAGGTAACTTTGAAGGCAAAAATGTCTTACAGCGTCTATCAACGGTGGAATTATCAGACCAGATCAATCAAGCTTTAGAAAAACTATTTACCGTGCGCTATGGACAATCCGCAACAGAAATTGAGATCTTGACCCCTGCAAAAAACAACCAGGAAGCCAAAACCCAAGAATGGCCAGGGCGTATTCCCCCCGTGACTGACACTAAGGCGATCGCCGCTTGGAATAGTTTAATGATCTCAGGATTGGCTAGAGCCTATGCTGTGTTTAGAGAACAGCCTTATCTTGATTTAGCTACCAATGCAGTTCAGTTTATACTACAAAATCAATGGCTTAACGGCAGATTTCAACGACTTAACTATGACGGTGTGGCAACAGTACCCGCCCAATCAGAAGATTATGCCTTACTAATTAAAGCCTTATTAGATCTTCAGGCAGCTTGTCCCGATGATTCCCAATGGTTAAAACAAGCAATCAGAATCCAAAATGAATTTGATGAACTATTGTGGAGTATTGAGTTCGGTGGTTATTACAATAACTCAAGGGATGCCGGAAAAGAATTATTAGTACGAGAGCGCAGCTACATGGATAATGCCACCCCCTCTGCTAATGGAATTGCGATCGCCAATTTAGTCCGTCTCTCCCTGTTAACCGATAATTTAGAATATTTAACCCAGGCAGAGCAAGGACTTAAGGCTTTTAGTTCAGTCATGGAAAAGTCACCTACAGCTTGTCCTAGTTTATTTACGGCATTGGATTGGTTTTTACATGGCACTAGTGTTAAAACTACTGTGTCACAAATAGAAGAATTAAGTTCTTATTATTTACCCACTACCGTCTTTCGAGTTGAAACCGAATTACCCGAAGGTTCTATAGCTCTTGTTTGTAGAGGGTCATCTTGTCTTGAACCAGCAATTAGTATCGAACAAGTATTGCAGCAGATTGAAGAAGTGAATAATTTGTCTGCAAACAATTAACTTTGTTTTGATTTTATAACCTAGAACTAAATGTAATCTGGGGATAACTTATGGTCGAATTTTCAATTTTCTTTCTACAAAATGTTTAACCATGCTTATTAAGACATTTACGTTATAGCCTATAATGAACGATATTTAGTAAAGTTACATAAGTAAAAATACAAGTGTTGTCATGAATAGTGCAGAAAAAAACATATCAGATTTTTACAATACTGTTGGCTGGGAGTCAGAAGGGCAGGTATATGAAGATACCAAGAGATTTGAAGATCTTAGATCTTACGCCCAAGAATACAATGACAAATGTAGACTAAGAGTATTAAGACATATTCCTCCAACTGGAGACAATATGTTAGACATGGCATCTGGCCCTATTCCCTACAAAGAATATATTGAATATTCAAAAAATTATCAGAAGAGATATTGTGTGGATTTATCGGCAAAAGCCTTGGATGACGCCAAAAAGAAAATTGGAGATAAGGGTGTATTTCTACGAGGTAGTTTCTTCGATATCAATTTAGAAAATAATTTTTTTGATTGTGCGATTAGTCTTCATACCATTTACCATATGGATCGAGAAAAGCAAGAAGAGGCAGTCCGCAAGCTAATTGCAGTCACTAAACCAGGTAAACCGATAATTATTGTATATAGAAACCCCAACACCCTGATTAGATATTTTGTATCGCCACTACGTGTAGTCAAAAAAGCTTGGAAAAAAATCAACCGTACTTCTAGCAACAATAATGAAGACAAGTTATACGCTTTTGCTTATCCGATTGATTGGTGGGAAAGGTTTAGCAATGAAGCTGATATCGAGATATTACCGTGGCGTTCTTTTTTCGCACCACATCAGAGAATTCTAATTCCCAACAATAAGCTGGGAAAGAGAATATTCGATCTTCTTTTCAGCTTAGAAGAAAAATTTCCTAATTTCTTTGTCAAACATTTTCAATATCCGATGATCATACTCACGAAAAAAGAATCTACTTCAACAGTTAAGTAAGTGGGTAAAATTAAAACACATTAAAATAAACTGTATCTCTGTAACAAGGTTGCCATTAACTTAGGTAAACTCTTTGCTAACTGCGCTCTATCCTTAAAGCTAAGTTGCTTATAACCTGCCATATCAAAAGGTGCTAATCCTTCTAAATCCGAACGGGACTGACTGAGGAGCAAAATTTGACCGTTATCTTTAGTTTGGATGCCGTAACCCAATTCTACACATACCTGAGAATCTACTAATAATTCTGGCTGTTCCTCTCCAGGGATACTAGCAATAGGAGTTACATCGGCAATCAACAACAAACTTTTGCTAATTTTTCTTAATTGACTGTTACTCAACCGCAAGGGAGAACCTGGAGTGCGGGGAGTAACTTCTAAACTTAGGGGAATACGCGATCGCGCTGTAAAATCAGCGATCGTATTAGTTAACGCTGAGGTAATAGCTTCATTGGCAGTCTGGCAATAACTCTGGGGGCTATAGTAAATGGTGGGTTCCAGCCCGGAAATACTGGTACACTTGGTAAAATAGATTTCTTGAGAAACTAAATCGATATTGGAAACTACATAAGTACCACTACCCTGAATATAGAATTCGACTGTTTTACCTGACAAATACAGTTGAAACCAGTCGCAACCTTCGACTTCTAAGCGGTCGTCCAAAAAATCTGCCCGTAGACCCGTTTTTAAGAGGCTGTTTCTACTTAACCGCAGAGTACAGGGCTGCTGGATTACTTTTTTAATTGGTTCGTACTGTTCTAAATACCAAGCTTTGAGCGCAATAATTGCCACGATTGTCTGTTAAAAAGAAGATCATCCAATTTTAACTTATAGTTTAGGAAGTCAGTCTCACGGTATAACTTTGTTAACGAGAGTACAAAACCACACTATATTAAATTAATTACTCTTAGTAATTATTATCGGAAGAATGTCACTCCATCTCAACAGTAGATGCTAATATCTTCGCCGCAGGTATCTGCCAAGTAACAAATTGCCCGAAAACGTAAAGCGATTAACTCATTGTAAAGGGGGTTTAGCTTGCATAGGGGAGGAATTGTTACGATAGTACGACCCCAGATTTTGACTTCTCGCGAAAAGGGACACTGACTGGGAATCGACTTACAGATACGATGAGCAACAACACTATCTTTAATCTCGATATTATCTAACCATTTACGAAGGGGAGCAAGAAAATCAATTTTATGTCCTTGAGCTTTAGCCCCAGAAGATTTAGCATGTTGTAACTGCTCGACCCAGGCGCTGAGATGTAATGTTTCAAATGTGTGCTGTACTAGATTCATGGCTGATTTCTTCACACTGATAATTTGCTTACAGTTCTAATCGATTTAACGGCTGTTCTACATTTATTTAGGTTTGACTAGCTATTTTAATGCCGACATTGAAGTCTCAAAATACTTCATATTCTAGAACTGAATTCTAATTGCTAATTCGGATTGAATTTAAAAACAACGGAACTATAGGTTAAGAACCGTTTACTTAATTTCATACTGCATGACTTTTCTCTTTTTTTGCATGAGCAAGATCACCTAATTACTGTGAAATTTGTTTGAAGATTATAGTCAAGAGTTAATAACTACGAAATATTTAGCAGACTAAACATAAGAAATAGGTACAATGTAGCTTCTTTTCTATCAAATAAATATCATCTGGATTGTTGCGCAAGTAACAATTATTCTATTTTTAGCTAATTAAGATACATTTTGAGTAGTTTCTGACCCTAGCAGCTTAATAAACAGGGTACCCAGCCAAAACAAATCAATTATTGGCAGCAAAAACCAACAAATTTCTCTCTAAGTGCATCTTTCTTAAAGCTTAATTTATTACACTTGACAATAAAACGACACTAATTATTTGACGTGTCTAGAAGAATCAAAGTATCTCAAACTTTACTTCGTAGGCGGCATAAATAGGTATAGTTACTGATTGAGAATAGAGAGAATTAACATGACCTTGAAGGCTGATTTTTAATCTCTGTCAGATAGTATAACGCTCTAATTTTTTGTTGGTTGGTAAATAGGTATTGATTGCTACCAAATAACCATAAAATTAAACGAAGACAAAAATATCAGCCAAATATCAGCAAGAATAGCGATCGCCAACCAGAGTAAAAAACAGTTGCGAGTTAAGGTTAGAGCTTGATTAAGCTTAGGTACAGAAATTGTCTCGATGGCGTCTCCCAACAGAGGTTTTTCTTTGACTATCCCTTGATAAGTATTGATTCCTCCGAGCTGTACCCCTAAGATTCCTGCGTAAGCCGCTTCACTCCAGCCTGAGTTGGGACTGGGGTCTTTAATTCCATCACGGAGACAGATCCTCCATACCTGTTGAGGTTCAGCGGAAAAAAGGCTCAAAGTAATTACGGTTAAACGGCAGGGAATCCAGGTCAAACGATCTTCTAACTGGGCACTAAACCAACCCAGATCTGTATAGGGTTCACGCAGATAACCGACCATTGAATCTAAGGTGCTGGCAGCTTTATAAGCTAATGCCAAAGGGACAGGGCCTAGAGGAGTTAAGGAGCCAATGATAGCGTAAAATAGTGGTGCGGTAACTCCATCAACAGCGTTTTCTGCTACCGTTTCCAGTAACGCCCTGAGTATCTCGGACTGAGATAAATTGTCTGTATCTCGCCCGACGTAAAAACTAAGGCGCGATCGCGCTTCCCTCAGATCTCCAGTTGATAAAGCCTTTAACACATCCTGTACAGCAACCCGTAAACTCTTTCCTGCCAAACAACTGGCGAGTAACACCACCTCGATTATCGATCCCAGCAGAGGATAAATTATGCTGCCAACCGATATGAGCAACCAACCCAAAAATCCACTACCAACAATCAAAAAGCAGCCTAATAACACTCCTGCCAAACGGCGTTGCCAACCATGACAGCACAATTTAAGCGCTAAATTAGTATAGTTTTGAATTACCCAACCCATCACCTGCACAGGATGAAGCCATCCCCTAGGATCACCAATTAAACGATCTTCAATGGCTGCAAATAATAAAATCAAGCTAGAAAATGAAATCGGTGGAGTAAAGAAAACAGATGGCAAATCATACATCGCGAATTTGAGCAACGTTATCTTCCCAGTTTTGCCCGTCGAAAGGTCTGATGGTAAACTTGTCAATTATATTGTCATCCAGGCAATGTAAATTAACATCTATCATCTGAGGATGTGAGCGAGGACGATAAAAAGAGTGAATTCCACAGATTGAACAAAAAGTATGCTGCGCTATCTTGGTGTTAAACATATAAGTGCTGAGAACATCTTTTCCCTGGAGTAGGGTAAATTTCTCTGGGGGAACAATTAAATGCAGGAAACCCTTCTTTTGACATATAGAGCAGTTACAATTTTCCACTATAAAGCGATCAACTATTACTCGAAATCGGACTGCACCACAATGACAACCACCACGGCAAATTAAAGATTCTTGAGATTTAGTCATGTTAAATTTTACTGCTAAACTACAAAGTTGTTCTCCTCTCCTTGGGCTGCCTGCCAACTACGGGCATCGTAATATAAGTCAGCTAGAGTAATACTATACAATGCTTGTTTTAATTTTTGATGTAATCTTTGCCAGAGACTAAAAGTTACCCAATCTTCCGCCAAATTATTATCAGGAGAGTGATCGGGTAAAGGTTCGATAGTTTCTCCCACAGCTTCGAGAATTTTGCCTAGAGAAATATGCTCTGGTTTCTGTGCTAACTGATAGCCTCCTTGTGCTCCCCTAACTGATTTGACTATGCCAGCCCGTCGCATTTCAATCAATAATTTTTCGAGATAAGGTGCAGGTAAATCTTGTCTTTGAGCGATCATTTTAACTGACACAGGCTGATATTCTGGCTGCAAGGTGAGGTCTAATAAAGCCTTAACACTATAGTGACCACGAGTAGTTAATTTCATTATTATTTTTTTAATCCTCAGTAAAACTTATGTATATAACTAGATATTTTTTTACAAACTTATAAATATTAATTCCTGGGAGTGCCAAATAGATCAATAAACTGAAAATCAAAAATTTTATTTAGTTATTCATGCTCAATAAGTGTAATATAGTTTTATATGAAGATAGCAAAGTAAAAACATCAGCTTGATCTAAACTTTAAGCTAGATGCAAAACTGTAAACCAAATAAATTTTTAGTTGTTTCAAATTAATGGCAAAAGCAACCCAACCACAACCTTTAGTAGGCTCAATATTAATAGATAAAGTAAAGGAACTTGGCAATCTCTCTAAAGAGGAAAAAGCCAAAAAGTGTGGCTACTATACAGTCACCAAAAATGGAGTCGAACGAGTTAATATGATGAAGTTCCTTAATGCTCTCATTGATGCAGAAGGAATTGAATTAGATAGTACTTCCAATGGACAAGGTAGAGGTGGACGTTCCGCTAGTTATCGTATTAGTGTTCAATCTAACGGTAACTTACTAATTGGCTCTGCTTACACCAAAAAAATGGGACTAGAACAGGGAGATGAATTTGAGATAACTCTGGGTAGAAAGCATATTCATTTGCGACAAATCGGTGTTGATGATGAAGAATAAGCTTTAATTAAATTCAATAGGGGCAGGTGGCTCTGAGATTGGTGTTGTTCAATTTACCAAACACCAAAAATGATTAGAGGGGTTCGGTTAAACTATGAGTTTATTAACCGTTCAACCTCTATTTTGTTCTGAGGTAAGATATCTTTAGTTAGAATCAAGGATCAGGGTTAAACTAGTGCCGCTACGCTCTTTGTAGCAAGTAGCATATAGCAATTAAGATATCATCGGGGTTTCAAGTTAATGAAATAGTGACTTTATTTACGCCTCAGTCTACTAGTTTAATGATTTGCTGGAGTTAGCCAGAATAGATTTATGTTCTTTGGAGGCTAATATCCAACCTAAGGATTGGAAACGTTTATCGTTGATGATCGCTTTTTGAGGAAGGTCAAGCTGTTGGAGAGTTGTCGAATCCACTAGTAAATAGACAGTATGGTCTTGTTGCCAGTGTTTCCTGAGTTCGTCGATTGATTGATTGAGAACTTGGCGATCGCTATAAAAGTCGAGGCTAGGTCGTTCCTGAGACATAGAGCTGTAAATTACTGTTTCGGGTTCAGTATACTGTTTAAGTAGTTCAGCGATTGGTTTGACTGGTTCTGTAGCTTTAAGTTCCCAAATCCAATGGGGAGAAATGACCAGCAAAAAAATTGACACAAAAAGACCCCAAAATAGTAGGGGAATAAATTGCTTATCCTGCTGAGCCAGGATAATTGCAGTTGCGCCGAAAGTAATGCTAAGTGAACCACAGATAAAAGGCAAGTAAAAATCAATATAGTCCCGTATGATCCAATTTAATCCAGCTAAAGCTGCCAAGATCGACATTAGAGCAAAGCTGTACATCCAGATCCGAGGATACTGGACATAACTAGGTAAATTACGGCTGTGATCTAGCTGTTTTCCTGCTACCAAAGCCAGTGCGGGAAAAAGTGGCAACAATAGCCAGTAATCTTGAGGAAGTATGAGTAATCCTAAGATAAAATACCCCCCCAGCCAAACCGCTAATAATTTGCCCCATCCCCAGTGAAAATTTTGTTTGACCGACTGTGTGCCCACAAACATCACAAATAGCCAAGGCAGTAAATATTGCAGCCACTGGAGTAGATAAAAAGTAATTGGTAATTTGGGATCTGCGGTTGTAAAATTAGTCTGGGCTGCCAACAGATCCAGCAAATTCCAGCTTGTTTCCAGACTACGATAACGCAACCATTGAACTAGATACCAAACAAGACCAGGAGTAGCACCAATCACGAAACCGCTCCAAAAATAGGCAGAAGTGAGCAATCGAGGAGTATCCCATAACAAAAAGAGCAAAATAATCAGTAAAATTTGCGCAGCAAATAGCCCTTTGGTCAAGCTCATCAAACTAAAGCCGATCCCTGCCACCAAAGCCCATTGCAAATTACGGCGCGATCGCAAAACTGCCCAAATTGTCAATAACTCAAAACAAAGTAGGGGACCATTCAAAGTTGCCAAGCGACTGTAGCGTACCACTGGCAAGCAACTCAAATATACCAACGCTGAAAACAAAGCAGGAAGACGAGCTACAAAAATTTCACGACCAATATAATAAAGCAGCAAAACAGAAATGCCCCCCAGTAAGGCTCCTGGAAGGCGAGTTGTCAGTTCATTTGTCCCTGCAACAGAGTAAGCGATCGCTACTAAATTATGTATTAAGGGCGGTTGCTGGAGATATGGCTCCCCCCATATAGTGGGAAAAATCCAGTGGGAAGTTGCTGTCCCTTGATGGATTTCTTTGGCTACCAGCGCTAATGTTCCTTCCTGGGGATCTAACAAAGGTAGATTAGCTAAATTAACTAAAAACAACATTAATGCTGCCATCGATAAACCAAATAAGTATAACCATTCCAGCCAAACTTCATTTTGGCGCAGTTTGTTAGCTGAGCGTCTCCAAATAGATATATGGTGTAATGACATAAGTTAGGACAGCGAAAAATTATTGGCGTTTCTGGTTTATGTTAGTAAGGGCGCAAAAATATAGATATTAAAAGATATCAAAACGTTTTTTTGTTAAATAGTCGTTCCAAATAGAAACCATATGAGCAAAAAGAACTATCACAATTCATCTTAAAGCCTCTGACTACATGCGGCTTATGCGCAGCGGTGACGGACGCGGTTGCGGAGCAAGTCCGAAGGACTCAGCTAATCCTTTAGGAAAAGCCTTTGTGACTTACATTACCAAATTCTCTTCAGGGAATAAAATAGACATCTCCAGAAATTAGATTTTTAGTATAGCTTTTCAATGGTTTCAGATTAATCATTGGAGATGTCTAATAAATATTGTCCTAAGGTCTACTTTTCTCAGTTTAGCTCTTTCTGCTATTGCTTACGAAGCCAATTTAAATATATTGGACATCTTGCATCAAGAGCGGATTAATATTTTTCACTTGCGCCTTTTCCTTTTTCTCTCATAGTAAATTAGTTAATTCTGATTGGAGGCAGAAGTCTACAGAAGGCACTAAGATCTATTGTTGATGGGTGTGGCAGAGCAACTGGAGACTAAAATGCTAAAATACTCCACAAATAAGATAGTTATAACTGAGGTTAAAATCAATCAGTAGTTCGGTATCCAAGTTTGATGTTTTCGAGCAAAATAAACATAATCGAATAGTCAACAAAACAAAATAAGTCATCGAGTTAAGCCATCTGTTTTCTGAAAAGACTTAACTGAGAATCGGCATAGAACGCTAATTTTTTATTCATCTTATGGAAGAATCTTTTCAAATTACCATACAAATAGTTATCGCCGTTCTAGCAGGTATCAGCGCACAATTAGTAGCCGAATATTTTAAAGTTCCCAGTATCGTTTTTCTGCTGCTGTTCGGTATCTTATTAGGATCGGATGCTTTGAATATACTTCATCCTCATGATTTAGGTGTGGGATTAGAAGTCTTGGTTGCTCTTTCTGTGGCGATTATCTTGTTCGAGGGGGGACTAAATCTCGAACTACGAGAGCTAGGCAAAGTTTCTGGCAGTCTGCGTAACCTTGTGACCATAGGAACTTTAATTACCCTGATCGGTGGAGGAATGGCAGCTCATTGGCTAGCTGAATTTCCCTGGTCAATTGCGTTTCTTTATGCCTCTTTAGTGGTGGTAACTGGACCAACTGTCATCGGGCCTTTATTGAAACAGGTGAGAGTAGATCGACAGGTAGCAACTCTTTTAGAAGGAGAAGGAGTACTAATTGATCCGGTTGGTGCGATTTTAGCTGTTGTGGTGCTCAACACAATTCTCAACACCAATGCGGCACCATTAGATATTATGAGCGGCCTCTTGCTGCGTTTAGGCATCGGCGCATTAGTTGGTGGTCTTGGTGGTTGGCTGTTAGGGCTGTTATTAAAACAAGCTAATAATATTTCAGAAGAACTCAAAAACCTAGTTGTGCTAGCTGCAGTATGGGGGTTATTTGGTCTGTCCCAAAGTTTGTGCCGTGAATCTGGGTTAATGGCAACCGTCGTCGCCGGTATTGTGGTTAAAGCTTCGGCTATTCCTGAAGAAAGACTACTCAAAAGATTCAAGGGTCAGCTAACAGTTCTTTGTGTTTCGGTATTATTTATTTTGCTCGCTGCTGATTTATCCATTGCTAGCGTTTTTGCTTTAGGTTGGGGAAGCGTGCTGTCGGTTGGGGTCTTGATGTTGGTAGTCAGACCAATCAGCGTTGCCGTCTGTACCTGGAATAGTACGATGAACTGGAGACAGAAGCTATTCTTAGCCTGGATTGCCCCTAAAGGTATTGTATCCGCCTCAGTGGCCTCCTTGTTTGCGATTTTACTGACGGAAAAGGGTCTTAACGGTGGAGATGCGATTAAGGCGTTAGTGTTTTTAACGATTATGATGACGGTTTTCTTTCAAGGATTGACTGCGCGATGGATAGCAAACTGGCTACAAATTACTTCTAGCGAAGCCAAAGGAGCGGTCATCATTGGTTGCGGTGGCTTGGGTCGTTTTATGGGTCGATTGTTTCAGCAGTTAGGAGAATCAGTAGTGATGATCGATACTGATCCTGAAGCCTGCAAAAAAGCAGAAGCAGATAATTTACCAGTATTTCAAAGTAGTGCTTTGGATACGGAAGTTTTGGCAGAAGCCGGAATTGAATCTATGGGTACATTTTTGGCACTTACGAAAAATGGTGAAGTAAACTTAGTGCTAGCTCAAAGAGCAGTCGAAGAATTTAAGCCCCCTAGAGTTTTGGCTGCTTTTCCGCAAAATAACTCCACCGACAACAACAGTAAAATTAAAGTCAGTCAGGCATTGATTCCTCAGTTACCTGTCAAAATTTGGAATGGCTACATTGATGATGGTCAAATTAAACTAGGTAGAACAATTTTACAAGAATCAGATTTATCTTTTAAATCAACTCATTTAGAGGCATTGATTCGTGCGGGGGAAATGTTGCCTCTGCTTGTAAAACGGGGAGAAAATTTACAAGTAGCAGTAGCCACAGAAGAATGGCAGGCTAAAGATGAAATTTACTATTTGATCCACGATCCCAGACCAAAACTATTGAAACGACTTTCTGGGGGAAATCAATCTTCTCGTCTTCTATTAGAAAAGCTTCCTGAAGTAGAAGAAATTCCTTTGCCCGAACCCACGCCTCAAGTATCTCCAGAGAAAATCTAATTTCCAGAAGCTAACCGATTGATTAATGATTAATAGATTTTTTGCAGAATTGTTTTCTAGAGATCGCCTTATCATAGACAGAAGGTTTATTAAATAAAATTTTGTAACCATGGATATCAAACTGATAATACTAGTCTTAACGGGAATCTTTACAGTAGCTTGTCTGTTCTTTGGGACGAAAGGAGGCTACTATGACACAGACAAATATGACGGCAATGGTTCGGCTCATTGATACTGGTGTACGCAGTTCATGATGGTTACTTAACTTCTCTTCAAATTAAAATAAACATTGTTACTCCCATAACTTAAGATTTTAAACAAAGAGGTTAATTAAATTAACTCTCAAGGTCAGTTAGAGTCTGGGTTATCAGGAGTTAGTTTTATGAGAGTAAGTCAGGGAAAAACTGAATCTAGTTCCCTGCCTTTATCTTGCTTTATTTATGGGGCAGGTCATGGAGACGAAGGCGTCTGTCTATTACTGAATATCGGTAAGTATCGTATTCTATTAGATTGTGGCTTAGAGAATTTACAGGCTTTATCCGAACAAGAGCAACCTCCAGTCGATTTGGTTTTTTGTTCTCATGCCCACGAAGACCATTGTCGTGGTCTACTAGAATTGCATCGGACTTTTCCTAATCTGCCTATCTATACTAGCGAGGTTACAGCCAAACTATTACCGTGCCATTGGATCAATGAAGAGTTGGCAGAAAATGCAAATTGGTGCCAGACTATCCCCTGGCGGTCGCCATTGACAATTGCTCCTGATTTACAGATAGAGCTTGTTCCTGCGGGACATTTGCCTGGTGCGGCGGCTATTGTCATCACCCACACAACTCCCAAACGTAGCTACAAGGTAATGTATACCGGGGATTTTTCGGTTTCCAACTTTCAACTAGTAGAAGGAATGTCGATCGAAAATCTTCGGGGTCTAGCGCCAGATGTCCTGATCTTAGAGGGTAGTTATGGTACGATGCGCCATCCCCATCGCCGTCTTCAGGAAAAGCAGTTAATGGAGCGCATCAATCGAGCTTTATCAGCAGGTAAAGATGTGCTACTGCCGGTCCCTCCTATCGGTTTAGGGCAAGAAATTCTCAAGTTATTGCGTTCTCATCATCAGTTTACAGGGCGCGATCTTGACATTTGGGTTGATGACTCTGTGGCATTGACCTGCGATATTTACCTAGAATTGTTGCCTCAGTTTCCCTTATCTGTCCAAAATTTTGCCAAACACCAACCTCTCTTCTGGGATCAACGTATTTGCCCTCGAATGCGTCGGCTCAAACATTCTGCTCGCTATGAGTTGCATGGGAATCGTCGAGTTTTCTTAGTGGATTATCGAAGTAATCTGTGGCAGTACTTACAAGATAAAACTGCTGAATGGTTAGTTTTGTTACCAGAACGTCCTCAAGAATACAGCGAGCAAGATTTTCCGAGATTAGAACTATTTCATAGTCTCTCTTCTGTAACTATTGAAACCTATTTATTGGCAGAACATAGTGATGGACGCAATACGACTCAGTTAATTCATAATTTACGACCCCAGCACATTGTTTTAGTTCATGGTTGTTTAAACTATCTACTGGAGCTTGCTAGTCTAGAAGAATTACGCAATCGCTATCAACTCCATTCCCCTTCCCCAGGAATACTAGTGGAATTGCCTATAGGCGATCGCTTTGTTCAGCCTCAAGCTCTCCCACCTGTTTACTATGAGGGGGAACTAAATGAAACTAATTCGACAATTGACATAATCTTGCCTGACAATATCAGCGAGGACTCCAGGTGGAAAAATCTTGCTGATACGGGTATCGTGCAAGCCCGATGGCAGGGTAATGAATTAATCATTAGAGGAGTATCCCAGCGAGAATTACTTAGCTCCAATAATCAGGCTAGAATATCATCTGATTTGGACTGCTGTAATCGTTGTCGGTATTATAATAGTCAGCACTGCTGGAATAAATTTTCGCCACTGTATGGTTTTAAAGTCGTTCCTGAAGGCTACTGTCCAGTTTTTGAAGCAGATGACAGCAATTCTGATTTTTAACCCGTGAGTATATTTCCATTAAAAAACCAGCTATAGATTATCTATAACTGGCTATATTTTTACTAACTAACTAACTTAATAAGCTAATAAATAAAGGAATTATGCCTCAGCTTTTTCTAGCAAATTAACTTTCACTACTTTGTTTTTCTCTGCTTCTGCTTTAGGTAAAGTAAGGTGAAGAATTCCATCTTTATAGTCTGCTTTAACTTCAGTATTTTCAATCCTTACAGGGAGAGAAATTACTCTCTTAAAGCTACCGTAACGGAACTCAGAGCGAGTTTTATCTTCTGATTCAGCCTTGACTTCAGACTTACGTTCTCCTGAAATGGAAATGCTTTTAGCAGTTGCTTCAATATTAAGCTCAGCAGTTTTTATTCCAGGCAATTCTAACTTAAGAATCAGTGCTTCTTTAGTTTCAGTAAGTTCCGTAGCAGGAACTTGAGAGAAGTTACCAAATTCAGCAACAGAAGCGGGAGTGACCACCTCATCAAATATTCTATTTAACTGACGTTGTAAAGAGTTCATTTCTTGCCAAGGACTATAACGAATAATGGTCATATTTTTGTCTCCGTAAGTTTTATTAATACTTATTTCTTTTCTTGATTTGATACCATCTTATGTGATTTTTATTGGGGTTGTAAGTGTGGTTTGTTGCCCTTTTTAGTAGCGTTAACTGCCCGAACCAAATTTGCGGTAAACCCAACCATTAATTAGTTATTTAATAATCTAATCTTTTTATTCTATAGCGATCGCTCTATAATTTCTTCTGGCTATGGATAGAATTAAGTAGGATTGGGACGATGTAATTGACATAGATCGATTTGTTCAAATATTACTTAAATTTCAATTACCACCTTGCCAAAATGAGAACCACTTTGAAGATATTCGTAAGCTGCTTGAGCTTCTGCAAAAGGAAAGATGCGATCGATAACAGGCTTTAATCGAGCTTGAGAAATTGCCTGATTCATCGTTTCAAATATTTCTCTGCTACCCACATAAATGCCATTTACAGTCACGCTTTTCAACATAATTGGCAGAGGATTAATTTCACCACCAAAGCCAGATAAAACCCCAATTAAATGGACTTGTCCGCCATAACGCACTGCCTGTAGCGATTTAGCTAATGTTCCTGCCCCACCGACTTCAACTACATGATCGGCACCTATCCTTTCGGTTAGCTCGTAAACCCGTTTTTCCCAGTCAGGAGTAGTTTTGTAATTAATAGTCAAATCTGCTCCCAATTCCCTCATCCGTTCTAATTTGCGATCGCTACTGGATGTGGCAATTACTTTTGCTCCCCGTAACTTGGCAAACTTGGTGGCAAATCCAGAAACCCCTCCCGTACCTAAGACTAAGACAGTTTCTCCTGTTTGTAGATTACCTTTAGTCATTAGAGCGTGCCAAGCAGTGACGGCAGCACAGGGTAAAGTTGCAGCTTCTGTGTAGCTAAGATGTTCGGGAATTAAAACTACGCCATCCTGATTTAATACTACATATTCTGCCAGCATTCCGTCGATAGCGCCACCGAGATCTGAAGACATCACAGAACGACTAATCCCGCCAGAAATCCAATCTTGAAAGAAAGTACCAGTAACGCGATCGCCTACTCGAACACGAGTTACCCCTTCTCCTACCGCCACGACTTCTCCCGCACCGTCAGACATGGGAATTACGGGAGATTTCTGTCCTTTATACTGTCCTTGTAAGACGATTAAATCTCGATAATTGAGTGCGGTTGCTCTTACCTTAATCAGTACTTGTCCGAAACCAGGTTGCGGTTGGGGCAATTCAATTAATACAAGCTCGTTTTTATTATCTTGAGTTTGGACTTGATAAGCTTTCATAACGAATATTCCAACAGGGAGTTAAAAGAGGAGAATTAAGAGGAGATATCGATGCCGAAGTTGTAATTGATGCTTTGTATAGTCCGTTGTTCTACCGCTTATTACTTAGACATCAACCTTTAACCCAGAAATTGGTAGATGAATTAGTCGATTTAGTGATCGAGGGAATTGCTAAACCATAGCGTAGCGATTCTATCTCAAAAACTATAATTATAAGAACCAGCTCAATCTACTTCGCTAGTCTAGAAAAAAATGGCGGGAGGCGGATTTGAACCACCGACCTTCGGGTTATGAGCCCGACGAGCTACCAGACTGCTCTATCCCGCGTTGCTTTAGTAACAATAGCACAGTCGGCTGAAAAAAAGCAATTTCAATATTTATTTAGTAAAAACGGCAGATAATAGTTTTGCCCCGCCATAGCGAACTACATCACTACAGGGTAATCCAGTCAACTCAGTGGTAGATTTAATTGCTGCTTTCGCTTCAGAATTATTCAGCCCTTGAGTATTAAGAGCGATCGCTTTTACCTTTACCTGACCAAAAGTGCCGAAGGCACTAGCGACGGTTTCGTAGAGTTGAATCACTTCAGTCAGAGGGGGAAGGGAAACATATGTTAAATCCCGCAGATGAGTTGCTCCCGCGCGATGAACCAAAACTAAGCCTGTGGGTTGACTGCCGCGAATCAGAGGTAAAGTCGCAGTAGAACCTGGATGCAAGAGGGAACCCTGCCCTTCAATGATCACTAGCTCTTGGTCGGCTGCCAATTCCAGCACCGCTTTTTCCACCGCCCCCGCAGCAAAATCTACTCGTATTGCATCTAAAGCAATGCCCTGTCCTGAGATGGCAATGCCCGCCTGTCCAGTAGCCAGAAACTGTGCCTTAATGCCTTGCTTTAAGGCAGCGCGATGGAGTTCTAAGCTGGTAGACATCTTGCCTATGGACATATCTGTCCCCACAGTGAGGATTCTTTGGGCGGTGAGCGATCGCGCTTTTCCTGTCCCAATAGTTAAACCAGTTGGCTCTTGTCGTAGATCCCAGATCCACTGACCAGGCTGTAAATCGGGAAAATTGGTCTTGAGTGGGGTATGTAGACCGTTAACAATCGAAAGACCCCCTTTTACGGCGATCGCAATTTCTGCTAATAATTCAGCCGCAAGTTGTCCCCCAGAAGGAGCAATGCCGATCAAGAGAACATCAGGATTATATGCCAAAGCTGCCTGGGTATTTTGAACAATAGGGACGTTTCGTTCTATGCCTGTTAGCTTAACTAAAGATTCTCCCGCAGTCTCAGGATCGATGACCGCCACAATATCTGTCTGACTATAACGCAGAAAAGCCAATCCTGTTTTACCGTGAACACCCTTGATTTCGTTGGTTAATAGAATTGCTACCCGACTAGTAGCTGTTAGCATCATAGGTCACTCCTAATCCTGGTTGATGATTGAGTACTAAACGTCCCGATTTTATAACTGCTCCATGAAAAGGATCGTTAGTCAGATTTAAATGGCTATCAAGGTCTAAATAATCTGCCCAGGGAGCAAGATGAGCCATTGCCGTATTTGCCAAACTACTATCAGAATAGCAACCAAACATGACTTTTAAGCCATAGACTTGAGCAATTTGGATTGTCCGTATTGCTTCGCTTAACCCGCCTGTTTTCATGATTTTCAGATTAACTCCGGCAACAGAGCCTGCCAGTCGCGGAATATCGGTACTATTAAAACAACTTTCATCGACAAAGATTGGTAGAGGTGATGCTTGTGACAAAGCTGATAGTTGATGATCTTGGGCTACGGGCAAAGGCTGTTCAATATATTCTACTCCCTGTTTCAAGAGCCATTGAGACATATAAACTGCATCCTCAAAGCTCCAACCAGCATTAGCATCTACGGTCAGCTTAGTTTTAGGAGTTGCTCGATGTATAGCTGTCACCATTGCTTGATCTGCCTCTATTCCTGCGGGGCTACCCAGCTTTAACTTGAGTATTTTAATCCCAAAATTATTTTGCCAGTCTTTAAGCCTATTCAGCGCTGTTTCTGGGCTACTAATACCAATAGTGCCAGATATCGGTACAGTGCGATCGCAATTTAAGCCTAAGATTTGCCAGAGGGGTAAGCCTGCTTTTTTTCCTAGCCAATCATAGAGAGCCATATCTACTGCCGCCTGGATTGCAGAAGAGGTCTGAAGTTGCTGTAATTTTAAATAAATTGACTGACGTTGCAGGGGGTGAAATGGTTCTAATTGAGGAATAAGCTGCTCTAATTCGGATAACAAACTGGAAGTTTCTTTGGTCTGGTTTTTAATAATAGAAAACGGAGATGCTTCTCCCCAGCCTTCAATCTCTTCCTGATGAATACGTAACCAAATGTTAGTGGTTTGCGCCGTAGTCCCGCGACTAATTTGGAGGGCAAATCTCTTGTTAACCGTAAAAGTCTGAACCGTTAGTTTCATGTTATGGGCGATCGCGACTATCCTGAGCCTGTCAGAGTTATTATTGATGCAACTTCTTGCAAAGCTGTCCCGTCTAAGAAATTGATATTATCAGAGACTAATGCTAGTGATTAAAATTGACTAAATTTAATTTTTATGACCTTTATTTTATCCTCTCAAAGCCGTTGTTTAGGGCTAATTTTAGCTACTATACTCAATACGATTGTTCTAACCTCGCCCCAGATCTCTGAGGCGCAATCAACTAAACCAGGATCGATTACCCTCAAGTCAGATGTCCAGGAATCCAATGCCAAAACAGGTATCATTACTGCTAGAGGCAATGTCAGAATCGACTATCCTGCTCGACAAATTCAGGCGACCGCGACTCAGGCTCAATATTTCAGCCGTGAACGTCGTTTGATTTTGACAGGGAACGTTTATGTAATTCAGGAAGGAAATAGTATGCGTGCCGAAGAAATGACTTATCTCATTGATGAAGGACGCTTCATCGCCACCCCCCAGAGCGATCGCCAAGTGGAATCAACCTATATTATTACTGACCCTGAGCAGTAGACGGCTAGTAGTCTATCAATTTTGAATTGACAAGAAAGACAAGGAAGAGACTCTAAAATTGATTACTGAATAAACGGAGGCTGAAGCATTAGTCACTACTAACTACCAACTACTGTACAGACAAGGCATGCCTTGTCTCTAACTACTAACTACTAACTGAAATCGTGGCTTTAGTTTTAGAAAATATTCATAAATCCTACGGCAAAAGGAATATCGTTAATCGGGTAAATCTCCGAGTTTTGCCAGGAGAAATTGTTGGTTTGCTTGGCCCTAATGGTGCAGGAAAAACCACTACCTTTTATATTGCTACGGGTTTGGTTAAGCCCGACGAAGGAGTGGTCACATTAAATGATCGCAACATAACCTCTTTAGCTCTGCACATGCGAGCGCGCTTGGGTATGGGCTATTTAACTCAACAGGCAAGCATTTTCCGCAATCTTAGCGTCCGAGACAATATCCGATTGGTTTTAGAACAAACAGGAATACCTCGTCCTGCACGTCCAGTTAAACTTGAGCAGCTACTACGAGAATTTCGCTTAGAAAAAGTAGCCAATACTTTAGGCTCATTGGTTTCAGGGGGTGAAAGAAGGCGGACAGAGCTAGCCAGAGCTTTAGCAGCAGGGTTAGATGGCCCTAAATATTTATTGTTAGATGAACCCTTTGCCGGAGTCGATCCCATCGCTGTGGCGGAAATGCAAGAAATTATTGCTCAATTGCGCGATCGCCAAATGGGAATCCTCATCACTGACCATAATTTTCGGGAAACCCTGGCAATTACTGACCGTGCCTACGTAATGCGAGATGGTCAAATCCTAGCTTCGGGGACAGCCGAAGAGCTTTATAGTAATTCTTTGGTTAAGCAGTATTATTTGGGGGATAATTTCCAGAAATAATGCTTGAAGCTTAAATAAGTAGTTTATGAATTAGGATAACCAAACCAAGTGGGGTCAATATAGTTAATCCGAGCGCAGGGTTCGAGGGCGGATAAAATGGTTTTGCCATAGCTACGATAGTTAACGCGATTATCCAATAAAGCAATAATGCTCTGAGATTCCCGTAAAGGAACTACAGTTTGCTCCAGAGTTTTGAGGGCAGAAGGTAATAAATATAGTCGAAACCAATCCTGGCGCTGAGTTTTATAGTAATTAACGAGATTAGCTACCAAAGGATTTTCTAGGGATGGTATTGGCAAGGTGGCAATAATCAAGAGGTGGGGAATTGGTAAAGATTCTTGATTGAGTTTCCAAAATGACCAACCACAAATCAAAATACTGGCATCTGTAATCTGGACATTTTCTACCTTAACCCTAGAGCCAAATTCCCCAGCCAAGATAGAACCCACCTGTCCTTGGAGGGGGACATCATCGGCTATGACCACAATCAAGCCTTTACTACTGCTGCTAAGGCTAACTAAAAGCAGACTCTGTTCGATAAAAGCCGACCGAAAATCAGGGGAATTGGGCATCGGAAAGCGATCAGGAAGGTAGAGTTGAATATGGTTATTTTGGCGGTTGGGGGCAAATTTAAGGGTTAACATTTCTGGATTTAAACCGATCTGCTGTTGATATGTCGCAGCATTTGTTTCTGTATCTAAAAAGCTACCGATAATGACCACGGGCTGTCGTTGCCAAATTGGTTTGAGATTACTGCTTACCCTAGCAGGAGCGAGATTAATCGTGAATGAACCCTGGTCGCGATCGCGTGAGATCCAGGTTATGTTAGATTTGTCTGCTATTTGTTGCCAAAATTGCTTTAATTTACCGTTGAGCAGTCGTTGTTGACTTAAGATTGTGCAAAGATAGTCAATCAGATCTAATTCGGAATCTAGAAGAATATAATTGCGATAGGGATTTTCGGGACGGGCAAAAATAGACTTAGTTAGTTTGATTCTCGTATTACGAATTAATTCTTGATGTTCTGGAGTGATTTGTAGCAATTCGTCCCAGTCGCCAGGAGTAATTCTAATGGTGAGTAATTGTCTCGTCCATTCTTCCAAATTGTCCGCACGATCAATAATTGTCGGAATATTAGCGGGGAATTGTCCCCGATCCTCTAAGCGATCGCTAAACCAACTTTGGGGAGAGGTTAATAGTAGTTGATCCTCTGGTTTCCAGCGATCGCCTATTCTCACCTGCTTCGTTTTTCCCAGCCAATGCTGTAGCTGGGGAATTTCAATTTCTAGTAGATATTGTTGAGTTGAGATGGGAGCAACAATCATTGCCGACCAATCCCCTAAAAGTATCGGTGTTAAGTAACTAAGACAATATTTACTGACGCTGCTACCAGTCTGCATCAAAGCAGGACGACCTAAACGCAAAGCGCGAGCAATAAGTCGAGCCATGGTTAAATGGTGGGGAAAATTTCGATTTCCATGTTGTCGTAAAAAATCCCGCAGGGATGAATGAACATCTGCTTCGATCACGTTAATACTGTTCTACAAAAAGAATCAAGAAAAAAACCATCATAATTTCTGCTGTTACTCCAGTTTTTCCTGAGGAAAAGCACCTGGTCTGACTTTCAGAGTTTTTGGTTTACCATCTCGAATGACTTTAACCTCCAATTCCGAACCTATTTCGCTTAAATCCACCTGTTCTTGTACTTGAAGAGAAGTCTTGACAGAGAGATCTCCTACTTGACTAATGACATCCCCTGGTTGAAAGCCACTTTTAGCAGCAGGAGAACGAGGAATTACTCTCACCACTAGTACCCCTTCTTGTCGGGCAATCTTAAAGTTAAATTCTGGACTAGAGTTAATTTCTGCCCTCGTCTCTGGGTTGAGATTTACCATGTGAATCCCTAGATAGGGATGATCTGCCTGTCCTTTAGCAAATAGCTGATTGGCGATCCGTTGTGCTGTTTCAATGGGAATTGCAAATCCTAACCCTTGAGCATCAGCGCGGATTGCCGTATTGATCCCGATTACCTCTCCTTGAGAGTTAAGTAAAGGCCCGCCAGAATTACCGGGATTGATTGCCGCATCAGTTTGAATAAAGCGTACTCGCTTGTCGGGAACACCTACCTGAGAACTAGAACGACCCAAAGCACTGACAATACCCACAGTAACAGTGTTATCTAATCCCAGAGGGTTGCCAATAGCGATCGCCCATTCTCCTGGAGTTAAATTTTCGGCATTTCCCAGGCTGACCGTCGGTAAGTCCGTTGCCTCAATCTTGATGACTGCCACATCAGTAAAAGAATCAGTACCTAGCACCTTGCCTTCATAGCTAGTACCATCTTTAAGAGTTACCTGAACTTCTTCGGCACCATTTACCACATGAGCATTAGTGATCAGACGACCATCAGAGCCAATAATAAACCCTGAACCAGTTCCCCGTTCAACTCTATCAGATGGAGAGCCTGAAGGACTTTTATTTCCTTCGCTATCACCAAAAAAACGTCGAAATAAAGGATGTTTAAAATTTTCAGGCAATGCTGAAGAAACTTGACGAGAAGCATCTATTCTCACCACCGCTGGCCCTACCTTTTGTACGGCAGTAGCAATAAAGTTAATGTTTTGATTATTACTGCTGCTAAGAGGATTAGCCTGAGTTGGAATTGCTGTCGGATATACTTGAGCTTGCTCGATAGTGGGTGTTTTCTCAAAGTTACGACTGCTCCAAAAAAAGCCTAAACCCCCTCCAAGAGCGAAGATACTCAGATAAACACCTAGCTTACTAGATAAGAATTTCATATTTATTTATTAACTTATGCTGGGTTGTTCCCTAATCATAATTATTACAGACAAAAAACAATAAAGTTTTTCCAGGCTCAATTTATATTAATTGATTTTATCTATGCTAAGTACTTAGATTAGGTAATTTACGGTATCTCGATATTTTATTCTAAGAACTAACAACTAAAAACTACGTACTAGTTCATTTGAAGGTTGCTAATTCACACCAAGGGGTAAATATTAAATCCCTGATTTCAAGATAATTAAATCTTTGATTTTTTGTGTTTGTTGTTGATATTCCTGGTCTTTAATCACTGGAGTTAAGCTATCTGTAGCGATAGGTTTAATCAGCTCAATCCATGATTTACAGCCACCGTAGGTATCGTTATAGGGGATAGTTTGCGGTGTAGCCAGACGATATACCCTTAATAACAAAACCATTAAAGGTGTTTGAGGTTTCCACTTCAGGCGATCGCCAATCATTTTCTCGTTCCAGATATGATATGGTTGCAATGATTCAATCTGGTTTTTATTGCTAATAGGCAACACACTAGTAATCTCGGCACAACTTTTAATCAAAACTGTCTGGGGATGCCAACCAGATTCTACAGGAATTACTCCTTGAGCGTACTCTGGCTTGAGTAAATCAGGCTTTTGATGTTCGTAGGTGGGGTATAGCCAAACCCAGGGATATTTAACTTTAAAACCCGCTTCACGGATGCCTCCCTTACGCAATAAAACAATCGTTTTCCCTGTGCTTAAAGCATCAACTGCGATCGCCCATTCTTTCAAAGCATGTTGAAGTTGTTGGTTAGCCAAGACCATAGCTAATCT
>CBDUCX010000031.1:0-27376 GCA_965365755.1 uncultured Pleurocapsa sp. | reverse complement strand
TAGGAGAACAGGAATCTGTTCCCGCCCAAGCATACTACAATATTGCTCGACGTTTAGAAGGAGAAACCGTACCTTTCCTTGACTTGATGGCAAATCAAGGTAGTTTACTTTCTCGTCTACGTCGGATGTTTGGTGGTTAGTTAAAGTTCTTGACTGAAATATCGTTAAGTATCCTTGTAGACAACATTATGGATTACGTCCGTTTTCCCATGTAGACCATGTTAAACATGATTAAAAGGTTTCTGGAAATGATTTTTCCCTGGAATAGTAACGCTAACAGTCGAAATCACGCTAAAAGCCGCTTAAAGCTGATTATTGCTCACGATCGCGCTAGCATTAATCCTGATATGATGCAGGCAATGCGAGAAGAAATCTTGGACGTAGTAGCTCGCTATGTTGAGGTGGATCGAGAAGAAATGGAATTTTCTCTTTCTAATGATCAGCGGATGACTTCTTTGACTGCTAATTTGCCGATTCGTCAAATAAGGCGTATCGGCGAACTCCAAGAGCAAGTCAAGGAAAAGAAATCTCTTGACTCGCAAAAAACAGAAGTGGCTGAAGTTGATCAAGGAGCAAATGCAAAATCAAAATAATTAAGTAGGTAGTATGAACTACTTACTTAATGGTTTGGTTAGGGAATAGGGAATAGGGTGAGATAGCTGATATTACAGTACGTTAAGTAGTTAGAACATAAAAGTTAATAGCTGATGAGTAATGAGTAGAGACAAGGCATGCCTTGTCTGTACAGTAGCGAGTAACAAGTAAGTGTCTTAATACAAGCGCGTATTGCTATAGCCATCAAAATATATCTTATATTTTTGGTTTTATATTTAATTATGCCTACCTGCTCAATATCAATTTGGGTTAAGGCTATTCTAAGAATAGAGTAATTCTAAGTTATGAGTAATAACTATCAACATCTATCTTGTTTTTAAGGATTAATACCATTTTAGTCTTTAACTAAGACAAATGATTTATGGAGTTTAGCTCTTATCTTTTAGCTTTTAGCTATCTGTCTTAACCAAAAAGTAAAACGCTCTAAAACATTTTCTATTCCCTACTACTTGCCAGGGTAAGCAATCAATTTTTTATTCTTCAAATGTTAGAATATCTCTTTGCTTTTAGCCAGGGCTATTTCATTCTCAGAGGGCACTTGGAATGGTAGAATAGCAGCCTGGCCTTCAATAGAGCGAGAATTAGAGTCAAATCCATCTGAATTTAAAGGAAATGATTTGCCTGTAGAAAAAGTATCTTGGTAAAGTATCTTGGTATGATGCTGTAGAATTTTGCCAACGATTAGGCAAAATTACAGGCAAGGAATATAGATTGCCATCAGAAGCTCAGTGGGAATATGCTTGTCGGGCAAAAACTACTACGCCATTTTATTTTTTCCCTAATTCCCTAATTCCAAAACTATACAATTAATTTTGCCTTTTAAGTTTGATCCTCGTACCATTGATAATTTAGCATCACATCACAGCAGAAAGCCGAAAACTTCATTAGTTTGAGATATCACAAGTATCTTACCAATTGTCAAATGAAGAGTCGGTATCGCTTTCCTATTGGGATAATTTTTATTCTTGCTATAACCAACTGTAATGTTCAACAATCTTGGGCTGAAATTGTTAGCCAAGACGAGAAGATTATTCTGAATTATCAATCATCTAAAGGCTTGAAGTTAGATCGTCTTTCTGCAAGTGAGTTTTATGATCGAGGTCGCAATTTTCTGAAAAACAAGGAATACCAGAAAGCCTTAAAAGCTTACGAAAAAGCACTTAAAATTGATGATAATTTTTATTATGCTTGGTGGGAGAAAGGTTATATCCTTCAGGAATTAGGCAGATATACTGAAGCACTTGCTGCCTATGACAAGGCAATTGAAATTAATCCTCAAGATGCTCAACTCTGGTTTGCTAAAGGTTACTTACTTGATGAGCTTAAGCAATACAATAGGGCGATCGCTGCTTATGATAGAGCGATCGCTTTAAATGCCAATTATGCCCTCTCTTGGTACAATCGCGGAATTTCTTGGGCGAAATTAAAACAATACGCCAAAGCATTGGCTTCTTACGATCAGGCAATTGAAATTGATCGCACCGATGGTGATTTTTGGTATAATCGCGGCAATGCTCTAGTAATGTTAGATCAATACAGTGAAGCAGTTAAATCCTATCAACAGGCTGTTGTAATTAATCCTCAAGATTTTGATGCTTGGAATAGACTGGGAATGGTCTTGTCTGGATTGAAAAGATACTCTGAAGCAACTGAATCATATGACCAAGCGATTAAGATTAATCCCCGCAATGCATCTGTTTGGCACAATCAGGGAAAAGCATATTACTATGCAAAACAATACCACCAGGCGATCGCCGCTTGGGATAAAGTAATTGAAATCGATTCTCAGAATGTAGATGTTTGGATCTATCGGGGCAATTCTTGGGGACAACTAGCCCGATATGAAGAAGCGTTATTTGACTACGATCAGGCTCTTAAAATTGACCCCAATAATGCCTACGCTTGGTTCAATCGAGGTATTACTCTCACCAGACTAGGAAGATACGATGAGTCCATCGATGCCTATGATCGGGGACTGGAACTAGACCCCAGTAATCGTAAAGCTAAAGGTTTGCGTGAGCGATCGCGCTTGCTTAAACAGCGTCGATATAAACGTACTATCATCTCTATGTCGAAGTAAATAAAAGTCATGTCACAATAAATAAGAGTAAGAAAATTTAATAAAATTTAAAATAAGGGAATATGGTCGCAACACCAATTAAAACCCAACCAAGGTTAAGTATTCAAACTGTCGAAATCAGCCCTGACACCACAGCAATTCGTTCACTAGATTGGGACCGCGATCGCTTTGATATTGAGTTTGGTCTGCAAAACGGCACCACCTATAATTCTTATTTAATTCGTGGTGCTAAAACTGCCCTAGTTGATACGTCCCATGCTAAGTTCCGTCAGCTATATTTAGATGCTTTACAAGGTTTAATTGACCCCAAAGAGATTGATTATCTAATTATTAGTCATACTGAACCCGATCACAGTGGACTAGTAAAAGATTTTTTAGCTCTTGCACCCCAAGCAACTGTGGTTGCAGCCAAGATGGCAATTAAGTTCTTGGAAGATCTGGTTCACCAGCCGTTTACCAAACTGATAATTAAAAATGGTGAGACACTTGATCTTGGTCAAGGTCATGTAATTGAGTTTGTGAATGCGCCTAACTTACATTGGCCCGATACTATCTTTAGCTACGACCATAAGTCAGGTATTTTATTTACCTGTGATGCTTTTGGGATGCACTACTGTGACAGTGCTACCTATGACGAAGACTTGAAGGCGATTGAAAAGGATTATCGCTTTTATTATGACTGTCTGATGGGCCCTAATGCCCGTTCCGTACTTTCGGCGATGAAACGGATGGACAAATTAGGCGAAATTAAGCTCGTCGCCAATGGACATGGCCCTTTGTTACGCCATAATCTTCAGGAATTGCTCGATCGCTATCGCAACTGGAGTAAAGCTCAAACTAAGGCAGAAAAAAGCGTAGCAGTATTTTATATCTCCGATTATGGTTATAGCGATCGCTTGTCTCAAGCTATTGCCAGGGGTATTACGAAAACAGGGGTTGAGGTAGAAATGGTCGATTTGCGGTCGGCAGATAGTACAGAGGTACATGAGATCGTTAACCGTTCTATGGGTATTGTGCTGGGAATGCCTCCATCGAGTGGTAACAATCAAGAGGATATTGTGGCAAATTTGGGCACAGTCTTAGCCGCCTGTAAAGAGAAGCAGATCGTGGGCTTGTTTGAATCCTACGGTGATGATGATGAACCCCTCGATCCACTATTAACTAAATTCCGTGAAGCAGGTTTGAAGCCAGGCTTCCCCGCCATCAAGATTAAAGATATTCCGACCGAAGCTGATTACCAACTATGTGAAGAGTCGGGTACAGATTTGGGACAACTTCTGACCCGTAAGGATCTGGTCAAGCAAATGAAATCTCTGGATACTGATCTCGATAAAGCGATCGGTCGCTTGAGTGGTGGACTATATATTATTACCGCCACCAAAGGAGATGTTAGTAGTGCCATGTTAGCTTCTTGGGTGTCTCAGGCTAGTTTTGAACCACCTGGATTAACTATTGCTGTCGCCAAGGATCGGGCAATTGAATCTTTGATGCAGGTGGGCGATCGCTTTGTGCTTAACATTCTGGAAGAAGGTAAGTATCAGGCATTGATGAAACATTTTCTCAAGCGATTTAAACCTGGTGCAGACCGTTTTGCCGGAGTTAATACTCAAACTGCTACCAATGGTTCACCCATTTTAACTGATGCTTTAGCCTATCTTGAATGCGAAGTATCTAGCCGTATGGAATGTAGTGATCACTGGATTGTCTACAGCAAAGTCGATCTTGGTCGAGTTTCTAATCCCGACGGCTTAACCGCAGTCCACCATCGCAAAGTGGGAAATCATTATTAGTCCCTACTTTCTGACTTCATTATCAATTTTAAATTTACAAGGCGATCGCTTCTTCAATAAAGCGATCGCTTCTTGATGCAGTCGCTACAATGGGGGGAACCCCCACAACGCGCTGCATCGCTTTGTTAGGTAGTGGGTAGAACTCTTAAAGTTTATGAGTTATGTTAACAATTTTGTTACGAAATGTTAAGCAGCTTGAGAAGCTTCAATTCTGGTTTAGGATACCTCAGATCAATACTGATTACCTCTTGTGGCAACAAGGGGAGGTAAGTCAATGACAACGACATCAGTATATTCAGGCTTTCTTTACAGTTTTTATATTTTCTTAATATTGTGTTGTACCCCTTCAAGAAAAAGAGTTTTACGCGCCTGTAGAGTACAACATTAATTATTTTTGTCAAGTCTAGTTAACAGTTTGTTACATTTCTTGTTATATTTATTTACATAAGTTAACAAACGAGAGGCTTAAAATGTTTGCACCTATAGCTGTATTGCTCCGTAACTGGTTAGGAAAAGCTAAATTTAATCAAGTTCGAGGAAAAGCGATCGCCAAACACGGAAAACTAATCACAGCTTTCTGTAACTGGGTTGGAATTGAAAGAACTGCGAGACAAAATATGATTCGCACGGCTCGTGATAACGGTAAAAAACTAGGACTGCTAGCCTAAATAAAATAATTTGTAAGGGTAGAAAAACGTGATTGATGCTCGTCGCAATTTATAAGTGAAACAAACTATACAGATACGATTAATTGAATTTTTACAGGGCGAGTTAGCTATCCCAGCTACTTCAATTCACCTAGCTTTACGCCACCACAAGCAAGACATAGAACAATTACCGATAGTCCTTTGGGGATATGGATTAATTAACCTCCAGCAGTTAGAGAGAGTCTTTGACTGGCTAGAAACTGCTTAATAAAATCCTCCGCTCTTAATCTAGATAACTAACTATGAAATCTGATAATACTGTTGCCAACTACCTAAAAGAAATTGGACGTCATCCTTTACTAAGTGCTTCAGAAGAAATTAAATTTGCTAATCAGATCCAGGCAATGATGCCTTTATTAGAGAAAAAAAATTTAACATCAGAAGAACAAGAGATTATTCGCCAAGGACAGCTTGCTAGACAAACCATGGCTCAAGGAAATCTGCGCCTAGTGGTGTCCATTGCCAAAAAATACCAAAATCGAGGAATGTCACTACTGGATTTAATTCAAGAAGGCAGTATTGGCGTAATGAGAGCAGCAGAGAAGTTTGATCCTAGTAAAGGTTATAAGTTCTCCACCTATAGTTACTGGTGGATTAAACAGGCGATGACCAGAGCGATCGCCAATCAGTCTCGCACTATTCGCTTACCAATTCACATCACTGATAAGTTGAATAAAATCAAAAAAACCACCCGCCAACTCTCGCAGCAGCTAGGCAGAAAACCGACAGAAGCAGAAGTTGCTAGGGAATTGGATATGGAGATTAAAAAATTACGTTACATTACTCAAGCCTCCTATCGAGCCATCCCCAAAAGTCTCAATATAACCATTGATGAAAATCAAACAGAGTTAGGACAAATACTAGCTGATGATTCGGCTTCCCCAACGGACTTTATGTATGAGCAAGAATTAAGCTCTCAAGTTGAAACACTCTTAGATAAGTTATCTCCCAGACAGAAAGATATCATTATGCTTCGCTTTGGTCTAAAAGATGGACAGACTAAGACTTATGAACAAATTAGCGAGCTATGTGGTATTAGTCGAGAAAGTGTCAGACAGATTAAAAATAAAGCGTTGAGACTATTAAAACAACAAGGCGCGTCACTTTCCTATGGAGTGGGGTAATTCTTTGATCATCTCAACTTGTCTATTAATAATGATGAGCAGTGTTAAATATAAAAAATAAATTTTCTTCTATCAGCCAAGTGACCTAACCCTATGATGTCTAGAAGATAGCTTTTATGTTTCGCCACTGCCCATCTTTAAAGTTAGACCATAATATCTAGAGGAAAAACTATATATTGGTCTATATATTACTTCTGTGATTAGCTCTACTTTTACGCATAGTCGTAGGTTTTGTAACATTCCTTTACACTAATAAAAATTTCTTCTGGTGAGGTTTTATCAGATAATAGAAACTGGAGTTTTTAATTCAAGATCACAGTGAAAAAGTTAATTCGAGGTCTAGATAAGTTTAGAAAAACCTACGTAAGTAGTCACCAGGAGCTTTTAGAACAACTTTCACATGGTCAAAAACCTAGAGTTTTGTTTGTTACCTGTTCTGACTCTAGAGTTGCCCCCAACTTAATTACTACCACTGATGTTGGAGAATTATTTGTCATTCGTAATGCAGGTAATATAATTCCTCCCTACGGCGCAGCCAATGGTGGAGAAGGAGGAACAATCGAATATGCCATTAAGGCTTTGGGAATTGAGCAGGTAGTTGTCTGTGGACATTCCAACTGTGGCGCGATGAAAGGGCTACTCAAGCTCAATAAACTGCAAAAAGATATGCCCTTGGTCTACGATTGGCTCAAACATGCAGAATCAACCCGTCTGTTAGTACAAGAGAATTATCCTCACTATGAGGGAGATGACTTAATTGAAGTTTTGGTGGCAGAAAATGTCCTGATTCAGATTGATAATCTCAAAACTTATCCCGCAGTAAGAGCTAAGTTTCATCAGGGAAGACTCAAGATCTACGCCTGGATCTACAATATTGAGACAGGAAATGTGTTGGCATATGACGCTCGTACTCATACTTATATCCCTCCAGAAGGACAATTACTAGAAGACGAGGAAACAGAAACAGTTCGTTCTTATAGTGGATCTCATGAAAACGGTTCATTGAAACCGATTAAAAAAGAGTTAGAATCCTTGTTGAAAATTTCTCCTGAAACCTCAAGTGCTGCTGAGCAAGCAACGCGATCGCTTTTGACCTTGTTTGATAAAGCACGGCGGATGGGTATGAACAATATAGAACTACAAAATTACCACTCGCTATTTTCTGAATCTGTGCAACTTTGGGCAGAAAAAATTTATGGTCGAGCCTGAATAAGTAACAAGTAATAAGTAATAAGTAATAAGTAACAAGTAGCAAAATCCTTATGGAAGTAATCCCTGCAATAGATCTGCTAGATGGCAAATGTGTTCGTCTTTATCAAGGTGATTATAATCAAGCTTCGGTCTTTAGTGATAATCCTGTAGAAATTGCTCGTCAATGGGCAGCAGAAGGGGCAACTAGACTCCACGTAGTCGATCTAGATGGAGCTAAAGAGGGAAAATCAGTTAATCTAGGAGTTATTGAAGCGATCGCCAAAGCGCTGACTATTCCTGTGCAGGTGGGAGGGGGTTTGCGGGATCAAGCAGGTGTATCTAGACTCCTCAAAACAGGAGTACAACGGGCGATTTTAGGCACGGTAGCGGTGGAACAACCAGAGTTGGTCACAGAATTATGTCACGAGTTTCCTCAGCAAATTGTAGTGGGTATTGATGCCCGTAACGGGAAAGTGGCTACTAGAGGATGGTTAGAAACTTCAGAAGTTGCTGCTACGGATTTGGCGCAACGTATGGCACAACAGGGTGCAGCAGCAATTATTTATACTGATATTCATCGCGATGGTACTTTGTCTGGACCCAATCTGCCAGCCTTAAGAGAATTAGCCGAATCCATCGATATTCCTGTAATTGCTTCAGGGGGTGTAAGTTCTTTAACGGATCTCTTAAGTCTATTGAGTTTAGAATCTGTTGGCGTTACAGGTGTGATCGTTGGTCGGGCAATATACACAGGGGATGTGAGTCTGACAGAAGCCGTACGGGCAGTTGGTGATGGTCGCTGGCAAGATGTTCCTCCAGATACAGGAACTTTTATTGCTTAAAAGCGAACTGGCAGAAACTTAAACAGATGTAAGGTGGGCGATGCGTCAATCACGGATACCGCTGCACATATGCTTTAGTACGCAAGTGTTATTTGATCCTTCATTTCCTGGCAACTCACTATTGCCCACCCTATTCTTATTAGACTCTTATTAGTATTTTATTTGATAGAAACGACCTTAGTGAACTAAGTAGCTGTCAAGCGAGTTAGCAATAAACCCTGACTATTACCCAGATTTAGCTTGGTAAGATCTGATACTTCGAGATTAGGAGTTGCGATCGCAATTTCCCATTCTTCTAAATCAATATTCAAAATTGACCCTACATCGAGTTTAATGGGGTCTCCTTCAAAATTAGCGACTATTGCTACTGCTGTTTCTGGTTGAGAATTATGGCGTATACCGTAAACAATAGTTCTTTCGCTCTCACTAAGTTTATTAAAGGTATCCTCTGGCAAAATATTTTGAGCTAACCAAGGATGTTGATGACGAAACTCTCTGGTACTCAAGTTAAATTTAGCCCTCAAGCTATCAATTCGGGACTCATAATTACAAACATTACAAACCTGATAGCAATCTTCCATAAACATCAGGGCAAAGCTTTTAAGTCGTTCTTCGTCTAGTTTTTTCAGAAAACGTACCATTCCCCCGCGCATCAACTCCACACAAGGCAATAAGTCATCGATACAGTGAGTCTTGGGAGTAGTACAACAGCGCAAAACTTCCACTACCTTAGCCAAATTATAATCTTCCTGGATCATGGCATGATGTAAAGCTGTACCAAACTGCTTAAGTTGCTTTAATTGTTTAAATCCCATCGTTTTGAGACGAGGAAAACAGTGAGACTGTCGATATAAATTGGCATTGATTTGCCAATCCAAAAAGCCCACTTCTTCCGACACAACCTTAACGCCATACTGTTCATCGGTATTCCGAAAAAATAGCCATGGAGCATGCATAGTAGTATTAATAAAATCCATGGGTAAACCTGGACTAAAACAGTTCACCCACAGGGTAACCGCAGGGTTGTCGTAGGCATTATGTAATACGTCAGGTAAGGTTTTACCCAAATGCCAATTGATTGCTTCTTGGGAATTAATCTGATTACCCCGTCTTACTGTGTCGTGGTTGCCACATCCAGTAATCCAATGATCGCCCATGGTCATCACTTCCATTACCCGCGACCATTTTTTTTGCCAAAATCCTTTAAGACTGGGGGTATTATGGGCAAAAATCAGAGGGCCCCATTGGTAAGACTCTGGCTTTAATTCGATTAATTCTCGATAAGTAGATTTCTCTTCCCAGCCTTCTTCTGGCCAGGGGCGACCATCCTCAAAAATGGTAAATAAAAGTCGCTTGTGTCCCTGTACCTCTTGAACAATATTGCTCATCTCTAGTAAATAAGCATCATCCTGTTCGACTCTGCCTGAGAGAGGATTAAAAAAGCGAAAATCCTGACCGCCATCAATCCGAATGCCGTCTACCCCTGTGTTAATTTTGCGTCGCTGCATTTCCAACAGAATTGCCCGCACCATTGGTAACTGATGATTGAGATCTTGGCCATACATATTAGGCCCTTTGAGAAATTCACGGGCAATCAACAATTCACTTTGGTTATCAGCGTGTCCATAAACCAAGTCATAAATGAGTTGAATGGGATGGGTAGGAAAGTTATGCAGGGTAGCAATAAAATCTACTACTTCATCAGGACGTAAAGAACCAAGTAGAGCGGGATTTGTGGTACTAGAACCCAAAATCGGTACATCGTAGCCCCAATCTTGAGTATTAGGTTTAAACAGTTCAATTTCGACAATGTCGTCTTCGATGTCATCTTCGTCCGTTATGAAGGCAAAGAACTCGCTCTCTGGACTATATTCGTCACGATATTCAATTGTGGGCTCGGTAGGTAACAACTCGATCGCATCATAGCCGACATAATTCTGTTCACTGGGAGTCAAGGGCTGTCCCAGCTTAAGTTTGGCGGCAATATTCTGAAAAATGCGGTTTAATCCTTCAATTGTGCCTTCCGCCGAAGCAGTCCCAACGTGAATCTGCAAAATATTTTTGGGGTCGCTAACACGGGGGATCTTAATTTTGGGGTTGTTTGATTTTGCCGTGCGTTCTAGGTAATCGAGATCGGTTCTATTTGCCTGTAGGCTATCAATATCGTATAGCTCGGCAGGAGCAAAAATACCATAGGGCAATGAATAGGGAACAAGATCGCGAATGGTGCGTAACTTTTCGGCACGATCAACATAGCGCAACCAATAGAAAGAACCAGCTTGTTCTCTGTTGCCTGGCTGCATTCCTGCCACTACGCCCCAGATATATTCTCCCTGCTGTTCCAGGTTAAGGCGATCGCGTCTGAATTTAATACTTTGTTCCTTTTCTTGCCAATCAATCGGCTCTAGAGGGGTAAAAACTTCCAGAAAAATTTCCCTCTCATGCAGCACATCTCGAATTAATCCTGGTACCCAGAAGCCTATTTCTGTTAGCCCATCAGGTCGATAGTATGCTCCTAACTTACGAGCCAAGGCTTTCATCTGTTCTAAATATGTACTAGTCGAACCTTCTAAACCTGATGCCCAAGCCAATAACTTTCCTGTAGCTTTGGGAACTAACCTAATTGAGGTGTCTACTTCTACTTCTACTTTCACGCAATTTTCTCGCTTCTGTCGATGGTGTGCATTTTCCCCTTAGTTCATTCTGAAGGATGGGAGACAACACGGCAACTGTTTAACTCAAGTTTTTAAACTTCCTTAAACTTGAGCCGAGATCATTATCTTTTTCCCTGGCTAATCTAAACAAATCTCCCTCATCGGCTAAGATTTTTTCGATACTTGCTAACCAATGATCTCCTTGCTTTGCCATCCGCAGACGAGTCATATAGTCGATTTTGTTAATCGAGATCGCAATGGTAATGTCTAAACAACCCTCAAGATTGCGACTAAAGCGATCGTGAAAGGCGAATTTGCCCTTACGATCCTTGACACTAAATAAGTTTTCTAATCTTTGACCAATAATGGTTTCGAGTTGACAAGCAAACTCGTTACAAAATTTGGGGGCAACCTCCAAAATTTGTAGCGATTCATTTAAAACCATATGTTCCTTTGTATCTTTCAACTTAATCAAATCAATCGAGTGAAAATGTTACAACAGTTATAGCTCTCACTCTCAATTTTTCTAAATCTAGGATGATTTCAGCCTTGTTTATTAATTCAGTAGCCAATAATCTAGGTTTAAAGTCTAGAAAAGTCTTATCAAGTATTGCTTTGAGTGCTTTACAGATCAGCTGCTGCGTTGGTCTATGGGGGGTCTTGGGCAAGAAAGCGGAGAGTGCGGAAAAGGTAATCTTAAACTATGGCGTTTTAGAATTTTCCCTATCTATCGATTCTCTGGAAACCTATGCTAAGACAGGTAAGATTGATGATGGATTAAGAAGTTACACTGATTTTTTAACTCCTGAACAATTAGAGAAATTCAAGGTAGGTCTGACTACAAGCGCCGATTTTAGCCATTTAGCGATCGCCCAGTTTCTCTATTCATTTCAAGGTGAAAAAATCTTAGAACGAGTATCTCAAGTAATCAAAACCAAAGCTCGTCAACCTGGTTTTTATGCTCTCCGTTCGGCGTTGATTTTGGCAGCAGCCGACCCAGAATCTGGATTAACGCCATTGAATGTCTTGAAAAAGTTTCCTACTGATGTACTGCGGATCGATTCTACACCAGGATTGGAAATTATTAAAGATTTAAGTCAGGTAGCCCAAAACAACAGTCAGGCGATCGCTGCTGTGGAACAAGAAGCGATTAAAGAACAACAAGAAATTGCCGTAACTTCACCACAAGTTAGGGATCTCAACCTTTTGACTCCAGGTAAGTATCCTTATCGGCAACAGAGGTTGAAGATGAAAGATCGCAACCGAGGGCGCATCTTTCCCGTTGAGCTATATCTACCGCAGACTGACGACCAGGAACTTTTACCTCTAGTGGTTATTTCTCATGGTTTAGGTAGCGATCTCACCACATTTGCTTATCTGGCTAAACATCTGGCATCCCATGGTTTTGCGGTAGCCGTACCAGAGCATCCTGGGAGTAATTCCCGACAAATTGAAGCGTTGCTGAATGGTTTAGCAAGCGATGTTACTCCCCCCGAAGAATTGATTGATCGCCCCTTAGACATTAAATTTTTACTTGATCGATTAGCTGATAAATTTGGAGACAACATCGATACTAATAATGTCGGCATCATTGGTCAGTCCTTTGGCGGATATACCGCCCTAGCACTAGCAGGGGCAGAATTAAATTGGGCTACTTTAGAGTACGATTGCCCCAACCTAGATACTTCTTGGAATCTATCTTGGCTAATTCAATGCTTGGCATTACAAATCCCAGCAGAACTTACTGTGGAGGAACTAAAAGATGAACGAATTCAAGCAGCGATCGCCATTAATCCTCTGGTTAGTTCGGTATTTGGGGAGGAGAGCCTCCGCAAAATTGATATTCCTGTGATGTTAATCTCAGGCAGTGCCGATCCCATTACTCCTACATTGCCTGAGCAAATTATCCCCTTCACTTGGCTGACAACCCCTGAAAAGTATCTTGTGCTGCTCAAAGGTGGAACACACTTTTCAGTTCTCAATGAATCTGCTGGCAGTATTCCTGTTCCTAAGCAGGCGATCGGACCCGATCCTAAGATAGCTCATGATTACCTCAGACAATTGGGGTTAGCGTTTTTTGGCAAGTATATCGGCGAACAATTCCTCTACACAGATTATCTCAATGCAGAGTACGGCACAGTAATTAGTAAACAGGAATTTCCCCTAAGACTAGTAGAATCTTTAGAGCGCAATTTTCTAAAGTAAAAGTCCAGTGATCACAAAGTAAAATCCTTCTGATCACTGGTCACTGTTAACTGCTAAACATTAACTGCTAAACATTAACTGTTAAAGAATTCCTGCATTCCCTAAACCGAGAATAATCCCAGCACCCAGAATATGACCTAAGCTGGTGGTAGCTAATAATTCAGGAAAACCAAACTTATCCCATACTTCTGGTTTAGGAACAGGTAAATTAGGCCCTTTACCAGCATTTTGAATTGCGTAGCGACCAATAGCAATACAAAATAGATTAGACATAATCATAACTAAAGCCACAGAGGTATTCCAATCAATAGTGGAAGGAGTCTGCTGAGCTGCTAAAAAAAAGTTAAGTATCACGATAGATTTTGTCTCCCTTGCTCGTTAGATATTTTTGCAGTTGATTTTTGATTTTGTTTATAGGAATTATAAAAATCTCTCTGTGCAAAACAGCGTTTCTTCTAAATAATTAACAGTATTCTAAACTTTTACCTAAAAAATCCCTTATTACCTAAGTTATATAACCAATGCGAGTTAAAATATGTGGCATCACTCAGATTAAGCAGGGTCAAGAGATTGTAGCCCTAGGGGCAAGCAGCATTGGTTTTATTTGTGTTGAGCAATCCCCCCGCTATCTTGCTCCCACTAAAATTAGAGCGATCGCTGATAATCTACCAACGGAAATCGATAAGGTTGGGGTATTTGCTAACCACTCCCTAGCTGAAATTGTTTATATAGTGGAGCAAGCTCATCTCACTGCTGTTCAACTTCACGGTCAGGAATCTCCTGAATTTTGTCTTCAGTTGCGTCAGGCTGTCCCTCCAGACATTGAATTAATCAAAGCTTTGCGGATTAAATCTGCCCAATCTTTGGAGTCAACTACTGCTTACGTAGATTGCGTTAATACCCTATTATTGGATGCATATCATCCTCAGATGCTTGGAGGGACAGGAAAAACGATCAACTGGCAGGATTTAGCAGAATTTAAGCCAGATATCCCTTGGATGCTCGCAGGAGGCTTAACTCCAGACAACATTACAGAGGCTCTAGCTCGTTTACAACCCGATGGTATAGATCTTTCCAGTGGCGTAGAGCGATCGCCTGGGGATAAGGATTTAGAGAAGGTAGCTCAACTATTTCGCGTAATTAATAATCAATAATTAATGATTCAGAGATAATAGTCATGGGATAATTGCCTACTGGCAAGGTATTCAGCTTAAATTATGAAAGCATTAGTAGTCGGCAATGGGGGTAGGGAACATGCCCTCGCTTGGACTTTATTAAAATCTCCCCGTATAGAACAGGTTATTTGCGCTCCTGGTAATGGCGGGACAGCAACCATGGATAACTGTCGTAACCTAGCTCTGGCAGTGGATGATTTTCCAGGAATTGTGGAAGCAGTTAAGTCAAATCAGGTTGATTTAGTGGTAGTGGGGCCAGAAGTTCCTTTGTCTCTGGGTATTGTTGATTATCTCCGACAGCATCATATTGCCGTATTTGGCCCGACTAAAGCAGGGGCTAAAATCGAGTCCAGTAAGTCTTGGGCAAAAGAAATTATGATGCAGGCAAAGGTGCCCACTGCCAAGTCCCAAACTTTTACTGATGCGGTGGCTGCCACAGAATATATTGATCAAGTCGGTGTACCAATCGTGGTTAAGGCTGATGGATTGGCTGCGGGAAAAGGGGTAATTGTGGCTAAGACTACAGAAGAGGCGATCGCCGCCGTGGCAGAACTACTCGGCAACGATTCAGGTAAATTGGTCATTGAAGAATTTCTCCCAGGTTCAGAAGTGTCCGTATTAGCTGTCACCGATGGTAAGACTATTCGTTCTCTATCCCCCGCTCAGGATCATAAACGAATTGGGGAGGGAGACACTGGTAAAAATACAGGAGGCATGGGGGCATATTCCCCCGTACCTCTGGTGACAGCCAAATTAATGACCAGAATCGAGCAAGAAATACTACAGCCTACCTTAGCAGCCCTAAAT
Organism: uncultured Pleurocapsa sp.; assembly: GCA_965365755.1. Classification (GTDB taxonomy): domain Bacteria; phylum Cyanobacteriota; class Cyanobacteriia; order Cyanobacteriales; family Xenococcaceae; genus Waterburya. The sequence goes on along the minus strand of CBDUCX010000031.1, from coordinate 12,186 downwards.
CAACAAGGGATCGACTATCGAGGAGTCTTATATGCGGGTTTGATGATTACTCCCGCAGGAGAGCCAAAAGTAATTGAATTTAACTGTCGCTTCGGCGATCCTGAAACCCAGGTGGTTTTACCACTGTTAAATACCCCTTTAGATGAAGTGTTACTGGCATGTGTTGAGCAAAGACTAGAACAACTACCTCCCCTAGAATGGAAGTCTGGCAGTGCAGTTTGTGTGGTAGCTGCTTCTGGAGGCTATCCCGATGCCTATGAAAAGGGCAAGGCGATCGCTGGTATCGCGGAAGCTAATCAAAAAGGGGCGATCGTGTTTCACGCAGGAACCAAATTAGAGCAAGATCAGTTAGTTACCGCTGGCGGTCGGGTGCTAGGGATCACCGCCCTGGGAAATAATTTTTCCGAGGCAATAGCGATCGCCTACAATGCAGTAAAATCAGTGCAATTTGCAGGAATGTATTACCGTCGAGATATCGGACATAAATATAGATAAGATAAAATTCTCAGATTTACTCAATATTTTGTTACACAATTGGTAAACTATAATTCAAGCAACTTAATATTTATTATTACTACCAAATAAATTGCTGAACTTTATTACCAGAATCAAAGAAATTATTGCCTTGTGGTGGTCGGAGTTTACTCTCCAGACGAAACTCATGGCGGCTGCTACTTTGGTTGTTTCTTTGATTATGAGTAGTTTAACTTTCTGGGCAGTCAATACCATCCAATTAGAATCTAATATCAATGACACTCGCTTTGGTAGTGACCTGAGTATCTTAATCGCTTCCAATGCCGCCCCTTTGGTAGCAGAAGGTGATATGCAAGGTCTAGCTGATTTTTCCACCCGCTTCTATCGCAGTACCTCCAGTATTCGCTATCTTATCTATGCTGACCGCTCAGGTAATATCTTTTTTGGTATTCCCTATTCCCAAGCAGAAATTCAAAACGATCTGACGATCAAGCGTCGGATCGAGCTACCAGAAAATTATGCCCAAAACAGCGATTTACCTTTCGTCCGTCAACACCAGACACTTAATGGACAGGTTACGGATGTTTTTGTACCTCTACGTCACGATGGTAAGTATTTAGGAGTCTTAGCCGTCGGCATCAATCCCAATCCGACGATCGTGGCATCATCTAATCTGACCAGAGATGTCACCATTGCCGTATTCATTACCATTTGGGCGATGGTCATTTTGGGTAATGTGTTCAATGCCCTGATGATTACCAGACCGATTAAAGAGCTTTTAGTCGGGGTCAAGAATATTGCGGCGAAAAACTTCAAACAAAGAATCAACTTGCCTCTTCGGGGAGAATTAGGCGAATTGATCGCCAGTTTCAATTTGATGGCAGAAAAGCTGGAAAATTACGAAGAACAAAATATTGAAGAATTAACTTCCGAAAAAGCCAAGCTAGAAACATTAGTTTCCACCATTGCCGATGGTGCCGTACTAATTGATCCTGAGATGCAGATTATTTTAGTTAATCCCACTGCCAAGAGTATTTTTGGTTGGGGAGACGATGCCATTGGCGATAATATATTACATCGTCTTCCCTCAGAGTTAACCATCAAATTAACCAAACCTCTCTATCAAATGATTGAGAGAAAAACCGAACCCAGAGAGGGAGAAGAAGGACAAGACAATCATTCTGCCCCCATGTCTGAACCACAACACCTTAGCGATCGCGATGAATTCCGCATTACCTTAAATAACCCTACACCCAGAACTGTGCGCGTATTATTAAGCCGAGTCATAGATGGTGGTAGCGAAAATATTAAAGGGATTGCCATGACGGTTCAGGATATTACCAGGGAGGTAGAACTTAATGAAGCAAAAAGCCAGTTCATTAGTAATGTTTCCCACGAATTGAGAACCCCCTTATTTAATATCAAGTCTTTTATCGAAACTTTGTCAGAATATGGAGAAGATTTAACTCAAGTTCAACGTCGAGAGTTTTTAGATACGGCTAACCACGAAACAGATCGTCTTACTCGCCTGGTAAATGACGTTCTCGATCTATCCCGTTTAGAGTCATCTCGTACTTATAATTTGAGCGGAGTAGATTTGTGTCAACCGATAGAACAAACCTTACGAACCTGCCAATTAAACGCTAAAGACAAGGGAATTGAGCTACATCAAGAACTAGAACCTAATCTACCCTGCGTCATGGGCAATTATGATTTAATCTTGCAGGTTTTAACTAATCTGGTGGGAAATAGCCTTAAATTCACTAATGCAGGAGGCAAAGTCACCGTTCGCGCCTACCAAACCCCAGCTAAATCCAATACTTTAAATCAATCAGCAGTAAAAATTGAAGTGGCTGATACAGGAATTGGCATCTCCCCAGAAGACAAAGAAGCCATATTTGAACGTTTTTTTAGAGTAGAAAATCGAGTTCATACCCTTGAAGGTACTGGATTAGGTCTTTCTATTGTGAGAAATATTATTGAAAAACACAACAGCAGAATTTACATCGATAGTGAGGTGGGTGTTGGTACTACTTTCTGGTTTGAGCTACCAATTTATCAGACAGAAGCAGAACAACATCTAGAAGTTAAGAGTCAAGAGTGAGTCGATACAGTATCTAAAGTATAAAAACGCGATCTACTAAAATTAATAGCGATCGCATGAGATTTATATAGCGATCGCATGAGATTTATATAACAGTTAGGAATAGCGATCGCCATACTAAACAATAAAACCTACTGATAAACTGAATACAACAGTAAATTTGATCGGTAAACAGCTTCTATGTCTGCTACAGCTTTGTCTCGTTATGTAGCTCGAAATCCTGAGATTTTATGTGGAGAGCCAATTATTAAAGGTACTAGAACATCTGTACGTGCTATTGTTGGCTTGTGGCGTTTAGGCATTATGCCAGAAGAAATTTTGCATCATCTACCCCATCTAACATTGGCACAAGTGTTTGATGCTTTAAGTTTTTATTTAGACCATCAGACAGAAATTAACGAATATATCGAGCGCAATCAAGTTCCCGATGATTTAGTTCATCCTGCGGGGAAAGCCTTCTTAAGTTAATTTTAGTCATGCCAGCAGCACTTTACACCGATGAGGATATGTCCGCTTTGGTTGCTACACTTTTAAAATCTCGTGGTTTAAATGTTGCAACCGTTCCCGAACAAGCAACTCTTGGTAAAACTGACAGTGAACAACTGGAAATTGCTAGTTCTTTGAATCGATGTCTCGTAACTCATAACCGTGTTGATTTTGAGAGATTGCATCTTCAGTGTATCAATGAAAATAAACAACATTCTGGGATTATAATTGTTCCTCAGAAAAATCCTTATGAAGTTGCGAGGCGTATTGGTGTTTTAATAAGCGCGTTAACAGTTGAAGAAATTAATAATCAATTATTGTATGCCTAATTGTTTTGTTGTAGCGCGATCGCTATAAACAAAATTTTCAAGCTAAACTTTGATCGCAGATTTTTTCCTCAGAACTCTCTTACAACAGAGTTTAATTGTTTTAACTCTGATCCCAATTATCCAATTATTTACTCTTCTGGACGCTCATCTACAGGACTAAAAAAACTTTGTTGACCTTTATCTAAGCTAAGTTGTTAACAAATATTTACAATGATAGGTAAGGCGTATCGTAAACAACCATAATGAATCTTACTTATTTTGATAGTAATTCCTGGCTCATAGAAATTGATGGCAAGAGAATCTTGCTCGATCCCTGGTTAGTGGGCAAATTGACCTTTGGTAACCTTAACTGGTTATTTGAAGGAAAAAAAAATAATCCCCAGCCAATTCCTGAGAATATTGACTTAATTCTGCTTTCTCAGGGATTAGAAGATCATGCCCATCCCCCCACCTTGAAACAGCTTGATAAAAATATTCCTGTGGTCGCTTCTCCTAACGCGGCTAAGGTAGCCAAGGAATTAGGATACAAGAGCGTAACTGCCCTAGAACATGGGTCAAGTTTTAAGTTGGGACAAGTAGAAATTAAGGCTGTTCCTGGTTCTCCGATTGGGCCAACTTTAGTTGAAAATGGCTATATCGTCAAAGGGTTAGAATCTGGCAAAAACATTTATTATGAACCACATGGATATCACTCCGAGTCCCTCAAGGAAAAAGTGCCCATCGATGTAGTTATTACCCCTTTGATCAGTCTTAAACTTCCCTTAGTAGGTGCCGTGATTAAAGGACAAGAAAGCGCACTTAAACTTTGTCAGTGGCTAAATCCCCAAGTAATTTTGTCTACTGCTGCGGGCGGAGATATCGACTTTCAAGGATTGGCGATCTCGCTTATAAAAACAGAGGGTACAGTAGAAGAATTCAATCAATTATTGCAGCAAAATAAGCTGGCTACTAAAGCGATCGACCCACAATCTGGAGAAACAATCGAACTATCTCTAGTTTAATTATTCTGAACCCAATATCAATGCATAATAGACGGATTTCCATCTCCCTAAGCAATATCGTTCTGCTAGTTACTCTACCTTTACTGTTAATTCTTCTGTGGCAGTTAAGGAGTTTGATTGTGATCTTGATGATTTCTGTAGTGTTGTCTGCAACCTTAGCACCCCTTGTCAATACAACCCAAAAAATCGGAGTTCCTAGATTTCTCGCTGTTTTGATTGTATACGCGGGTTTGATTGCTACTCTTACAGGCTTTGGGCTGATTATTGGGCCGACAGTTGTGCAGCAAATTGAAATTTTAATTGGCAAATTTCCTACCTATATTGAAGCATTGCGATCGCTCTTATCGGGCTTTATTTTGCGTTTTGGCATGAGCGAAACAGGGGCACCAGATATTATTAATCAAATGCTAGATGTCCAGGGATTAACTTCCTGGGCAATTCGTTCTAGTCAGCAGCTAGTAGTACGTTCCTACAGCGTTACGAGGGGCATCATCGGTAGTGTCTTAAGTGCCTTATTGGCTCTGTTGCTTTCGGCATATATGCTCTCAGGTTCTAAGCAACTCTTGGAAGATATCATTAATCTTTTCCCCGAACCTTGGAATAAACGTTTAGCCCTCCAAATCGACCCAGTAGGCAGAAGAATGGGTGGCTACATCCAGGGCAGGATTTTAGTTTCGAGTATTTTGGGTATAGTAATTAGCGTTAGCCTCAGATTTCTCGGCTTGTCGGAATTAGCTCTAGGTTTAGGGGTAATTGCTGGTTTTACTAACCTAATTCCCTTTTTTGGGCCAGTTCTCGGGTCGATTCCTGCCTTGATCGTAGCTACATCTGTGGGTGGACTTACCGTTGTTTGGGTCTTACTTTTATTTATTATTGTCCAAAATGTAGAAACCTATGTGTTAGATCCTCTGTTGGTGGGAAGCTCGGTTAAAGTACCTCCTCTATATCAATTGCTAGCGGTTTTGGGGGGAGCGCAAGTGCTGGGAATTATTGGAGCTTTGATTGTTCCCCCGTGGATCGCAGGGATGGGGGTACTACTAGAAAATCTCTATATCAAACCTAAACTAATCGCTGAGGGGCATCAAGAGTTAGATTGAATTACTCATCATCGTACAAACCTAACTCCTCTGTTATAGCCGTAAGTTCATCTAATGATTGACTTCTTTTAGCATCAATATCAGACTTGTATTTAAATAAGTCCTCAGCCAAAATTTTTCGATGGGTTCCTACTTTACGAAAGGGTATTTCTCCAGACTCTAATAATTTTATTAAGTAAGGTCTAGAAACATTAAGTAGATTTGCTGCTTTTTGTGTAGTCAATTCAGCATGGACTGGTACTAGAGTAACTGCATTACCTTGAGACATCTGGGACAAAATTTCAAGCAACAGTTCGTAAGCTACTGAAGGAATAACAATCTGTTCCTCTTTCCCTCTTTCAGATTCAACTTTAATTTTCTGAGTCTTACTGTGAGAATTAATTTGTTTAGCCAGTATACGGCTGCTTTGAGTTGCCAGCTCTATCTCTGCTTCCGAGGGTATACTTGGTTTTTTTTGTCTATCTGCTACTAGCATGGCTAATCACCGATTACTATTAAAACTTGTTTTATTGATTGAATATTTATTCAAGCTACTTTTAGATCATAGATGATATGTGAAATAAACGCAACATAATAGTTTGCTTCTACTGATTAATCTGATACCGATATCTTTAAAATCTCTTGTGCTGTAGCATCAGGTTTTTCTAAATGGGGAACATGTCCACAGTTATCAATCCAAACTAATTTACTATTAGGAATAGCTTGATTGAATTTAGTAGCATCTTTAGTGCCTAAAATTTTGTCTTGTTTTCCCCAGATAATTAGAGTTTTCTGTTTGATCTGCGAGATTTGATGAGCAAATGAACCGTAACCACCGCTTTTAGTAAAAGCAATCAAAGATTTATGCCAATCTTGACACTTTAAATGCAGTGCAGCACAGGTTTGAGCGTCTAAGCTAGCAAAACTCTTATCAAAATAAGCAGCACGACTAATATTTTGACGAACTTTAGGGTTACGTAAAAATTCCGTAGCGAAGGTATCTAGAGGCGGAAACATAAATTTACCGATCGCAGGTTGTTTAGCCAAACCGGCACTGTCTAATAAAACTAATTTATCCACTGCTTCGGGATAGGTGAGGGTAAAATCGATCGCCGCTGCGCCTCCCATCGATGCACCTGCCAAAATAACGGGCTGCTTAATCATCATTTTCCAGAAATGATAAAGATGGGTTTTGATATTTTCTGGATTGAGGGGAATGTCTACATTACGTTGCGTAAAACCAAAACTTAAGAGATCTACGGCATAAGTAGACTGTTGCTGCGCCAGTAGGGGAAACAAACGACGAAACTCTAGTAAAGAACTATCGAAGCCGTGGATTAATAAGATGGGTGTTCCCTTAGTTTCCCGATCAACATAGGTAGTTGCAATATCTTCTTTGCTTAAAGGTGTAGAGATAAATGCTTGTTTTATTTGTTTTGCTAAAGCGATCGAAGTTGATTCGGTTAAATTACTTGCCTCGGAAGGTATCCAACTGGGAAACATTGATATTTAGTAAACTAATTTTAAATAGCTATTTTAGAGTAATCCTCAAAAAGAAGTCGATAGTCATAAACTTAGAGTTGAGAATTAGAAAACAGGATGTCCGAAGCAATTGGATTGCGTTTAGAAAAATATACTCTGAAACGAAAACAAGAAGTATTAATGGTTCATCTAGAAACTGCTGCTGGTGAGCCAGATACGGTAATGATCTACGCTGGGTTTTCCAGTTCTTTAATGAGAGCCACTGCCTTTGATCCAGATGTGCCCGTAATTGCTGCTGATTCACGTATCATTTCAATTGATCGCTTTGCTAGTCCTTATAATCCTAGTAATCCTCAATACATTGAATCTGGGTTGAGTTTAGAAGCAATGCTCGACGTTATGCAACAGATTAATCTTTAATATCTGAGCATATATACTCAAAAGTTAATTAATTTACCCAAATTTTAAATTTATCGCTTATTTTGTTGGGGAGATATTTCAGAATTAGGTCAGGGTTCCCGCCGTAAAACGACGGGACTTGCCTGACCGTTGGTCAAACATCAGATTTAGTAGTACAATTCTTTCTAACTATAAAACATTTTTCACTAAGTAAAAATACTATAAAAATCTGACTAAATTAAGCTTAGGAGTATATTTGGTGTGAGCAAGCTATTAAAATCACTATTAGATACAAATCAAATGCCTCAAACCCCTCTATTCGGGACAGATGGTATTCGAGGTAAAGCAGGTGACCTTTTGAATGCGTCTTTTACTCTTCAGTTGGGCTATTGGGCAGGAAAAGTTTTGCAACAAGCAGCAGCTAACAAAGGGCCAATTATTATTGGACAAGATTCTCGTAATTCCAGTGACATGTTGTCTTCGGCAATCTCCGCAGGATTGACTTCCGTAGGATTAGAAGTCTGGAATTTAGGTTTGTGTCCTACTCCTTGTGTGGCTAACCTAGTCGGCGAAAGCGAAGCAGTGGGTGGCATTATGATTTCTGCCAGTCATAATCCCCCTCAAGACAACGGAATCAAGTTTTTTGGTCACAAGGGAACTAAGTTAGCCGATTCCTTAACCAAAAAAATCGAGGCTGATCTGAGAAGTAATCAGGTGCAGGATCAAGTAAATCAGACTTGGGGGAAGAATTATCATCGTCCCGAATTGGTTAAGCAGTATGTTCAATCTTTGGAGCAATCTTTACCCCAAAACATCAGTTTTCAAGGAATGCGAATTGTGTTAGATCTAGCATGGGGAGCATCAGTTAAAGTCGCCCCTGCCATCTTCCAGCAGTTAGGTGCAGAAGTAATTAGTTTAAATCATTTAGCTAACGGCGATCGCATTAACGTTAACTGCGGTTCAACTCATTTAGAGCTTCTCAAGCAAGGGGTGCAAGAATATCAAGCTGATTTAGGATTTGCCTTCGATGGGGATGCAGATCGGGTGATGGCGGTGGATAGTCTGGGTAGAGTAATTGATGGAGACTATATCCTGTATCTTTGGGGAGATTTATTAAGGCAAAAACAACAGTTACCTGATGATTTAATCGTGGCAACAGTCATGGCAAACCTCGGCTTTGAGCGAGCTTGGCAAGCTAAAGGGGGCAAGATGCAGCGTACTAAGGTTGGCGATCGCCATGTTCAGGCAGCTATGTGGCATACAGGAGCTATGCTGGGGGGAGAACAGTCAGGACATATTCTCTGTCATCACCACGGTGTTTCTGGGGATGGTATTCAAACAGCTTTGCATCTAACTTCTTTGGTACGTCAATCAGATACTTCTCTAACTGAATTGGTTGATAATAGTTTTCAAACTTATCCCCAAATTCTGCGTAATGTCAGAGTGGAAGATCGGGAGCGGCGGAGTAAGTGGCAAGAATGTCAACCTGTACAACGGGCGATCGCTCAAGCGGAAGCAGCAATGGGAGAACAGGGGCGAGTTTTGGTTCGTGCTTCGGGAACAGAACCTTTAATCCGCGTCATGGTAGAGGCTGTGGATCAGCAGTTAACTAGCTATTGGACAGATAAGCTGGTTCGGGTTGTGGAACAGAATTTGGCAGCGTAGAGAGTTCGGAGTTCGGAGTTCGGAGTTCGGAGTTTGGAGTTCGGAAGTAGCTTTTTGGTTCCCTCTATTAGCGTTGATGAATGCATTGGTGTTATTAACTTATGAAGATTCTTGGTCAACACTATTTGATAGCCTAGAAAACTTTTCTGATGATTTTAGGGAATGCGATCGCAACTTAAATAATCAGCCACAATTGAATTTTGATGCAATGTCCTGAATGTAAATCGAATCACATTAATAAAAATGGCCAGAAAAAAGGGAAGCAAAACTATATTTGCGTCAATTGCCAAAGGCAATTCTTAGACTGCTATCAAACACATAGAGGTTACTCTGACGCATTTAAACGTGAATGTTTGACAATGTATGTTAATGGCATCGATTTGAGGGCAATAGCAAGAGTTAAGGGAGTAAGTCATGTTGCAATTATGAATTGGGTCAAACAATTTGGAGAATTGTTACAGTTACGCCTATGAGCCTGAGAAGATTCCACAGGTAGGAGAACTAGATGAATTAGAAACATTTATGGGTTCAAAAAAAACTAGGGTGGCAAAATGAACTGGACTGACAATCTAAACTTGGTTCGAGCCAAACACATTTGGGGGCATCTTGAGATGCTGCCACCCATGACCAATAGTGATTTTATCAATTTATTATGATGTAATTTTTGGATATAATAATTATCGTTCTTAAAAACTCAAACCAAAGTCCGAGATTGAATGGTGGAGGTTTTAATTTCTTGGTGTGACATATTAGCTTGTAATATTAAAGATTCTTACTAGCTCTAAGTAGACTTTTAGAAATATAATATTGATTACAGCCCTAATTTTTGTTTTAATCTTTCTTGATATTCATTAGCAGGCTGAAACTTCAGTTCAATAGCTGCCAGTTTGTATGCTTCCATAGCAGATTCTGATTCTCCTAATGCCTCATAAACTATACCCAGATTCAACCAAACAAAGGGATTTTGGGGATTTAAGTCTTTAGCTGTATTTAACGCAACTAATGACTCTGAATAACGTTGCAAGTTACTTAAGGCTAATCCTTTCCCTAACCATGCGGGGGAAAAATCAGGATTTATTTGTACTGCTTTAGTAAAAGATTTGAGTGCGGGTTCTGGTTGGTTGAGAACTTGAAGTTGAAGATTACCCTGATTATACCAAACTTGGTAATCTTGAGGGTAATAGCTGATGGCTCGGTCTAGCATTTGAAGTGCTTCTTCGTATTGTTGAGAGATGGTCAGAACATTTGCCTTGCCTAACAACGCCTCGTAAAATTTTTCATTGATCCGCAAGGCTTTATCATAGGCAGCATAAGCTTCTTGTGGACGATTTAGTTGTAGTAAAACGAATCCTTTGTCTGACCAAGTGACGGGATTTTGATTATTATTAGCAATCATTTCTTCATAGACTGCTAAAGCTTCTTGGTAAAAAATATTTGCTTCTTGTGGACGCTGAAGGTTTTTTAAGACAATTCCTTTTTGAATCCAAAAAGTAGGATCATCGGGCTTGATTTTCTGGGCTTCCTCGAAAGCCTTTAAAGCCTCATCAAATTGTTGCTGGTTCATGTAAGCCAGACCAATATTACTCCAAGCATTAGCATTATTAGGTTCGAGATCAATTACTTGTTGATGAATATTGATCGCCTGTAGAAATTTACCCTGCTTAGATAGTATTTTACCTTTATTGTTTAAGACTTTGACATTATTAGGTTCTTGAGAAATTGCCTTATTATAAGCAGCTAAAGCTCCAGAATAGCGTCTTAAATTAAATAGAGCATCACCTCTACCTTTCCAAGCAGCAGCGTAATTTCGTTGGAGAGCGATCGCCTGTTTAAATTTAGCTAAAGATGCTTGAGGTTGGTTATTATCTAATAATTTGTTTCCTTGATGTAAGTAGTGCCACGGTCTAAGCCAAGGTCTTATTAATTCGCTAGTAATTAATACTAGTGAAATTAATATTAGAGAGATATATAAGAATTTCTTGGGATATCTATTTCCCAAACTAGTCTGTTTTTTAGTCGATTCAGTGTGATTGACTAAATTTGTAGCTAAGGTGTCTGATTCATCCTTTAGGAGATGATCTTGGGGTTTGCTATCGTTTCTACTTTGTCCTAAATCTTTGAGTACCTCATCTACCGACTGATAACGCTCTTGAAAATTTGTCCGCACCATTTGATTTAAAATATCAATTAACCATGGTGACGCAAATCTTGCTTGTGGTGAAATAGCATGGTCTAGTTGATCACGGATAACCTCTGTTGGCGGTTGCTTGGTTAATAACTGAATTGCTGTCATGCCTAAAGCATAAATATCACTATTTAACTGTGGTCTTCCGTCAATTTGTTCTATGGGAGTATAACCACGATTAAATAAACGAGTCGCTAATACTTTTTGATTGGGATCGAGTTCTTTGACTGCTCCAAAATCTATAATTGTAAATTTATTATCTTTATCTCGTTGAATTAAATTTGAAGGTTTTAGATCGCGATGAACAATATTTTTTTCATGTAGTAGCTGCAAGATAGATAATATATCCCAAAGAAATCTCAATATATCTTGCTCATTCCACTGTCGAGATAGTAATGTATCTAATACAGAACCTGCAATATATTCCTCAACAATATAACTGCGATTATCCTCTTCAAAATAATCGATAAACTTAGGTACTTGTGGAACTTCTTGGAGGCGCAAGAGTGTATCTGCCTCTCGTTTAAATAACTTTTGCGCTGTCTTAATATCAGCACTGACAGGATTTAATTTTTTGACTGCACATAAAGAATTTGACTTTTGCAGATCTTTGGCTAAATAAGTGGTGCCAAATCCGCCGTTACCTAACTGTTTAATAATTTTATACCGATTATTAAGAATATTTTCAATCATAATTTTGAAATTTAAACAAGATATTTTAATAAATCTTCGGTGAATATTTATTAATCAATTATTAACTAAAGGTAATTATTTGCTTTTACCATGATGTTTAATCTATAAAAATGATATTAATAAAATCACACTTTAATTTCAACAGTATTTAATGGCGAGGCATACGCTTTAGTGAGGGAAATCTATGCCGGGCAAATATTAATATTACAAGAGACGAATGGGAAAATCTTTAAGTATTTTGCGATCGCACTTTAAAAATTACAAAGTTTATTTTTAGTTGATTTCAGTCTTT
>CBDUCX010000030.1:0-27470 GCA_965365755.1 uncultured Pleurocapsa sp. | reverse complement strand
CAGCAGTATCACTAGGGACATCAGCAGTATCACTGGGAACATCAGCAGTATCACTAGGGACATCAGCAGTATCACTGGGAACATCAGCAGTATCACTGGGAACATCAGCAGTATCACTAGGGATATCAGCAGTATCACTAGGGATATCAGCAGTAGTATCACTAGGGACATCAGCGGTATCACTGGGGACATCAGCAGTATCACTAGGGACATCAGCGGTATCACTTGATAAGTCATTTAAGTCTGACTCGGCTTCTTCAGCAGTATTATTTGGTGAGCCCTCTAAGTCTGACTTGGCTTGCTCATTCTTAATTGCTTTTTCTATCTGCTGTTGAATAATTGCTCCAAATTTCTCAAGTTGAAGGGGAAAAGTAAAAATGTCATCAGTAAGTAGGATATCTTTAACTAATATATTTTTAGACATAATATTTTCTCTAAATTAAGATAATTGATTTCAAAAAATTTGTTTTTCGTGTCTCAATTATGTGCAAGTATTTAGTGAATTCAATCAAGTTAATGTAAAAAATATGTCTTTAAAAATAAACTAAAAGTAAAAGCTTTATGTTGTTTAGATAAAGCAAATATCAATGAATTGTAAAGATACCCTGTAACCTAAATACAGTGGTAGTTTTAATTACAAAAATCTTTTACTAGAACTTACAGATAGCAAGTTATTTATCTCAAAATACATCTATTTTGAGCAGTGATTATTAATTTGAAAATCAGTAAAGCTGTAAAACAAATACCGATGCTAAGGCCACAGTGCTTTGATAGCAGTAATTTTGAAAGTTAAATATTTATAATTGAAGATTATTAAATAAGTAGATGAATACAATTAATTAGAAGATAGTTGAGTCGGTAGTAGGTAATAGCTAGTACAAGCAAGACATATCTTGTCAACTAATTAGGAAAGTAACTAGTAGTAAATGGTAAATAGTAAATAGTAAATAGTAGGTAAAAATACAGTTACTTTCCACTTTGTCACTTTTTATTATGAATAAAGACTTGAATGGCAGTAACCGAGAGCAAAGAGTAGTACCGCTACGCTCAAGTAACAACTAGCAAGTAACCCTTCGGGTATGTCTTTCGGACAGGCTACGCGAACGGCAGTACATGCGGACAAGTACATGCGGGCCAGCCCTTTGTTTGTTTCAAGTCGGTGAAACCTTTCAGCATTTGCTCATGGTGAAAACCCCCAAGATCACAATGCTTCACCAACGGACTGCCTCACAAGTAGCAATTCAAATACTGTCAGGGTTTCAAGTTAAATAAATGGTAGCTTTATCTTCGTCCACGTCTACTATAGCCGTACAAAGTTATGTTAGGACAAGTTTATTGGATTCAGGGTAAGTAATGAGTAATGAGTAATAAGTAATAAGTGTCCTAACCAAAATACGCAGTGCTATAGATTGCAAGATGAATATAACAAGTTAATAAGCAACTGTGATGTGTTTATCAGCCTGTTTAATACTAAGGTTGGTCAATATACTGAAAAAGAGTTTCTCAAAGCTCTTGAAACTTTTAAGTCTAATCAAAAGCCGTTAATTTATACCTATTTTAAAGACTCACAGAGAAGAAGATATTTGAGCTGAAATGAGGTTTTCAGCCGACGTGATCAAGTTCTCAAATATCAAATGGCGATCGCTAATTTTGAATTTGATCGCGTTAAACGCTGATACAAAAGGATCTTAGTTCAACAAGGTCATCGCCTGAAGGTAAAGATAGAATAGCAAATACAAAATAATTCAAGTCATCAAAACTAGGACGAAACTCCAGCTTGTTTGTAGCTTCAATTGCAGTCGGTTCTTGCCGAATCATTGCTAATAACTTGGTTTCGGCAATACTATCTTCTAGACGCACTCTTTTTTGACTCTCAGTTTCGCCCATTTTGGTTAAATCAACAACACCTTAATTTGAGACTAAATATTCAATTTCTGCTATTTTCGTTGGCAACTCCGCAGTCAAAACTTCTGAACCAGAATCAGTTAATAAGACATCATCTTCGATTCTAATACCCCGAACATCTGCAAACTTTGCCAAACGTTCCCAGTTAACTATATCCTTATACTTATTCTGAAAATCGGGATTGTTTAAAATTGCTGGTACTTGATAAAAACCTGGTTCGATTGTCACCAGCATTCCCGACTGTAGAGGACGGTTTAATCTTAGATAACCTAACCCAAAGCGATCGCTTCTACTCCTCCCTGCTGCATATCCTGCTAGATCTCCTAAGTCTTCCATGTCATGGACATCCAAACCTAGCAAATGTCCGACTCCGTGGGGAAAAAACAAAGCATGGGCATCCATCGCCACTAAATCTTGGGGATTACCCCGAAGAATACCCAAATTTACTAATCCCTCGGCAATTACTTCCGCAGCTAACAAATGAATATCTTGATACTCTACTCCAGGGCGCACCTTAGCAATACAATCATCGTGGGCTTGTAGAACAATTTCATAGATATCTTTCTGGGTACGGGAAAACTTACCCGAAACTGCCCAGGTACGAGTGATATCTGCTGCCCAACCGTTGGGGGTTTCTGCCCCTACATCTGCCAATAATAGATCCTGTGGCTGTAGCTGATGGTGATAGGACTCGTTGTGCAAGACTTCTCCCTGTACCGTAACAATACTGTTATAAGCACAAGACATATTATGGGCAATAATCACCCCTTCCATTGCCCCCCGTATTTCTGCCTCGGTGGTAGCCTGTTTAGTCGCCCGCATTCCTGCTTGATGCGCTTTGACTGATACCGTAGCAGCCTGGCGTAACTCTTGTAGTGCCAAATCATCGTGATGCGATCGCAATTCTACTACAGCCTGAGCCAATTCTAAATCTACTGAACCCTGACTAGATAAAGTTACCTGACGCTTTAATAATTGACATTGCTGTTGATAAGTAAATAAATCCTGTACGGCGATGGTGGCTGCACCTGCTGTCCATTTTGATAACTCAACTAGGGGATAAACTCGATCTGCCCCTATTACTGCCCCAATTTCCTCTCTGTCAGGAGTTGCACCATGCCACAAAGTTGCTGCTGCTGGTGGGTTGTCCATAAATAATTGCAATTTACCCGCTTCGAGACGAATAGCTGCATCGATTAACGGTATCCCTACGAAATATAAAAAATGACTACTGGCGCGAAAAGGAAATTTATTAGCCGCAAAGTTGCGTTTTGCAGGACTACCAGACCATAAGATAATTGGATGCTCAATTAATTTTGCTAATTTCTCTCTTCTTTGTCTTAAAGCAATGGCAAGGGATTGATTATGATTAGTAGTTAGCAATGTCATCAAGATCGGATTATCAATTAGTAGTTGCAGTTAATATATCGCAGTACGTTAGCTAGTTAGGACAAGTTTAGTTAATTGCTCGTAAGTAATAAGTGTCCTATGTACCAACTAAAAAATTAAACGATATAAGACCATTTAATGTTCACAATTCAAACAAGATTGCTATATTTATTCTGGGATAATTGGTAGATATATAATTATGAGTACAGCATCTGGTGCGATCGCAAATTTAGGCAAAGACATTACTTTTGACTATATCAATCTTCAGTCTATGTCAGAAATATGGCAGATTGCCGCAGATCGGTTTGGTGAGACGATCGCTCTCAAAGATCCCCACGCCAAAGTAGCGGTAGAAATTAACTATCGTGATTTGCACCGCAAAATTCAACAGTTTGCTATTGGATTACAAACTTTAGGTATTCAACCTCAAGACAAGGTGGCGCTGTTTGCCGATAATTGTCCCCGTTGGTTTATCGCGGATCAAGGCATCATGACATCGGGAGCGGTCGATGTGGTACGTTCTTCTAGTGCAGATCCGCAAGAATTAATTTACATTCTGGAGAATAGTGATAGCACTGCTTTAGTAGTTGCCAATCTAAAAACTTTAGCCAGACTGAAACCCGAATTATCTAATTTACCGATCGCCTTAGTGGTGCTGATGAGCGACGAGACACCACCCCCAGATACTGCGATTAAAACCCTCAATTTCCAGCAGTTAATGGAGTTGGGAAAGAATAACCAACTACAGCCAGTTGAGCAAGATAAAGATACCTTGGCTACTCTACTCTACACCTCTGGCACAACGGGTAAACCCAAAGGGGTCATGCTGAGTCATGGTAATTTACTACATCAGGTAAACTATATCAAAACCGTATTTCAACCCCAACCAGGGGATGTCATACTGTCAATTCTGCCTAGTTGGCACGCTTATGAACGATCTGCGGAATACTTTTTCCTATCTCAGGGAGGAACCCAGGTTTACACAACTATTCGTCACTTCAAACAAGATTTAAAGAAGTTTCAGCCAACCTATATGGCAGGGGTACCCCGTCTCTGGGAATCCCTTTATGATGGCGTGCAAAAGCTGTTAAGTGAACAGTCAGAATCCCAACAAAAACTGGTCAAGTTTTTCCTCAAGCAGTCAGAGCATTACATTGTGGCGCAGCGAATTGCCAATAATACTTGCATCGATAAATTTCAGGCTTCGGGAATAGAGCGATCGCTGGCAAAATTAAAAGCAACATCACTCTATCCAATTCATGCCTTAGCAGATAAGCTGGTGTACCATAAAATCCGTGATGGGGTGGGCAATATTAAAGCTGTCTGTAGCGGAGGCGGCTCCCTAGCTAAATATCTCGATGACTTCTATCAGACCATAAATATTGATGTCTTTGTCGGCTATGGACTTACAGAAACTTCTCCCATCGCTAGTAGCCGTAGCCCTCAACACAATATTCGGGGCACAGCAGGAAGACCTTATCCCGAAACGGAAATTAAGATTGTAGAACCCCAAACTCGTCAGGAACTTCCTCAAGGACAACGAGGACTAGTTTTGATTCGTGGTACTCAAGTAATGCAAGGCTATTATAAAAATCCCGCAGCCACAGCCAAAGCCATCGATCCAGAAGGTTGGTTTGATAGTGGTGACTTAGGTTGGTTAACTCCTTATGGCGATTTAGTTCTGACAGGAAGAGCTAAAGATACCATTGTTTTGACTAATGGCGAAAATATTGAACCTCAACCGATTGAAGATGCTTGCGTTCGCAGTTGCTACATTGACCAAATTATGCTGGTGGGACAGGATCAGAAGGCATTAGGAGCTTTGATTGTCCCAAATCTAGAAAACTTGCAAAAATGGCTGATGGAGTCAAATTTAGACCTCAAGCTGCCTGAACTCAATAGTTCTGCTGAA
This sequence comes from uncultured Pleurocapsa sp., assembly GCA_965365755.1. Classification (GTDB taxonomy): domain Bacteria; phylum Cyanobacteriota; class Cyanobacteriia; order Cyanobacteriales; family Xenococcaceae; genus Waterburya. Next base: position 22,264 of record CBDUCX010000030.1, on the reverse strand, counting down.
TTACTTCCCCAGAGCGACCTCTACGATCAAGCAATTACTAACCTATATCGCCAGGAACTGAATCGAGAAATTCAAAATCGCCCAGGCTATCGTTCAGATGACCGTATTGCTGATTTTCGCTTTATTGTTGAACCCTTTTCTCAAGAAAACGGCACTATGACCCAAACTTTTAAAATCAAACGCCCACAAGTCAGGGACAAGTACCAAAATCTAATCAAGGAAATGTTCGCTGCTTAATTCCCCTGGATGATCTCAAATTCATTTTTATTCAGATAGCGACTACTCCAAAACTAGTTTTATAAGCTAAAACTAAAAAGATTAAAAATTCAGGTAATAATCTAGCCAAACTAGAAAACAACCTGTAACCTTTAAGCTGCAATCAAAATTAAGAATTAACCAAGGAACCGAGATTATGGATTATGCCAACGCCAGCCTGCTTTTAAAACGCCCAGTAACTGTAAAAGCAATTGTTACGGCTCAGTGGAAAGAAGAAGTCACGCAACAGCTACAAAAACAAGTAGCACAGCTAGATAAGCAGATGCAGCAGATAGAAATGCAGGGCAAAAGAACCATTGAGGAATTTACTAAGCAAGCCGGAGCAGGAAGTCCTCAGGTAAAAAAACAAACCGAGAATATCCAAGGACAGGTCAATCAAAAAAAAGCTGAGATGCTAGAGAAGAAAAATCAGTTTTTACAACAACTTCAGCAAATTCAATTATTAGAGCTAGATCAAGAAGTAGTCCAGGCACAAATGGAAAGTTTCTTTCGCTTAGAACAGGGAGATAACTTGGTGAAAAAACTCAATATCGAAGTTGTCTTACGGGACGGAGTAGTTGAAGAGATTCGGGGGGAAGTTTAAACCTCGCCGTAAAACGTCACTTTATGTCGTTTTGTTAACTAATTGTTAAAGTGAAACTAGCAAAAAATATAAACCTTCTTAAATATTGTTGTTTTCGGGAAACGATACCCTGAGAATTAGAAAGATAGGAAGTGATGCGTACTGAGGGAGCAAGTTGAATATCAAAGCGATCGCCCGTCGCCCTGCTAAAGTTATTTGTCTGGGAGAAATATTATTTGATTGTCTAGCGGATGAAATAGGCAAGCCTATATCAGAAGTTAGATCTTGGACTGCTTATCCAGGGGGCGCACCTGCTAATGTCGCCTGTGCCTTAGCCAAATTGGGCACTCCTTCAGCATTTATTGGCTGTGTCGGCAAAGATAAGCAAGGTCAAGCATTAGTTTCACTGCTAGAGTCGATTGGAGTCGATATTTCTGGCGTTCAATACAACGAGAACAGACCTACTAGACAAGTATATGTAACTCGAACGGAACAAGGCGATCGCGCATTTGCTGGCTTTGGTGGGCAAAGAACAGATCAGTTTGCCGATGCCTATCTTCAGGCTGATCTGTTACCGAGAGAACTATTTTTAGATGCAGACTATCTGGTCTTAGGCACTCTGGAGCTAGCCTATCCCCAAACTAGAGCTGCGATCATGCGAGCCTTGGACTTAGCATTAGAGTATCACTTAAAGATTATTGTAGATGTTAATTGGCGACCCATGTTCTGGCTTGACCAACAGCAAGCAATATCCCTAATCCAAGATCTCTGGCAATATGTAGACTTTCTGAAACTAGAGGTCGAGGAAGCACAATGGTTATTTGACACTGCTGATGCAGGAGCAATCTCTTATCGTCTGGGTTCTGTAGAAGGAGTACTCGTCACCAATGGAGGGGCTCAGGTTAGCTACTGTCTGACCGACAACGAGGGAAGAGTCAAACCAATCCAGCTAACAGTGAAAGATACGACGGGAGCAGGAGATGCCTTTCTCGCTGGTTTTATTGATCAGTTATGCCGCCAGAGTTTGCAAAAATTACACGATCCCCAAGTGGCTCTAGATATGGTCAATTATGCCTGCGCCGCGGGTAGTCTGACGACCACTAAATCTGGTGCGATCGAGGCTCAACCCAGCCCGGCGGAGATTGCAGCTTTGCTCAAGAAAGCTTAGTTTAATAATTTTCAGCTCCAAGAAAAATACTGGTTGCAGTATAAATTGACCTAATTTATACTCAGTTTTTGCTGCCCAAAAAAACGCCACGACTAGTCATCAATAACCAGATTATTTTCTTGGTAGAAAACAAATAAGTAATTCAAATAATAGTGAGATCTAAGTAAATACAACTAGGATATTTAATTGTCTGCAAAAAGATTAAGAGAACAATAAATTGCATCATTTTATATCGTTATCTTGAATTATTTTAATAGCAGCAGTCCTTTGAAAATTAGAGTTTGAACATTAGTAATTAGTAATTATTTCTATTTAGTCAAACTGTCAAGGTTTATGATCACAAAAATTTTTCCGTATTAACACATAAAGATAACCAACTGTCATTATGATAAGCTTAAAAAGCTTGAGTACACTAGATCTATAGCTATACTAATATTTTATATTTATGTATAAGTAAAATCAGTATTTTCAACTATTGACAACTATTAAAAATCAAAAACTACTGGTTTTTACTTAGAAAAATCTTGTTGACAATTCCAAAAATCTGATGAAAATAGATAGATGAAGGCAATAACAAAACTTAAAGTTTTTTTGTATTCTGTTCTACCAGAAGTCAATAAAATATGATTTATTATTGTTTTAGATAATTTTATTATCAAGTAATCGACGATGTATTTAGGTCGAATTAAAGTCATAAAAACATAAATAGTGAGGATTAATTAATCATGTCAAGTATCGTTACCATGGCAACTCCAGATTCTATAAATACTCCAACAACAATTGTTGGCGAAAATTTGGATATTATTGCGCCACAAGGTCAGGAAAATATCATTACTGTTGAAGGTGACTCGCCAATTACTATAATTGGTGGTGCACTCAATGATACGATTACAGCAGGAGCAGGAGATGCCAATATTCTGGCAGGAAAAGGGGACGACCTTGTAGAAGGTGGTATTGGCGACGATACTCTTCAAGGTGGAGACGGCAAAGATACAATTCATGGCGGAATGGGTGCCGACTTTATTTTTGGTGGTGCTGGAAATGACCTTATTAAAGGTGGTTTACCTGGAATGGCTGAAAATGGTGAACCCATGGGAGATACTCTTGTCGGAGGCTCTGGAGAAGATATATTTGAATTTGCTAAGAGTGAATTTGAATCTGGAGCAGTCGATGAAATTTTAGATTTCCAAGCTGATGGTTTTGCTGATTTGATCAGAATCGTTGGGGTTGGAGACGGAGATGTCAGCTATGATCCAGAAACAGGTATTGTGTCTATTGATGGCAAAGAAGCAATTGATATAGGTACTGATTTAGACCTTGGTGTATCCAAAAAAGAAGGGACTGATACTTGGGAATTGTTCTAAAGTAAGCAGCATGATTATTTCAAATCGATAAAACTTTAAGTAATTCTATTAGACCCATGACGAAAAGTTGTGGGTCTAATAGTATGTATAGATATTTGGCTTAAAAATTTAGCTTAAAATCTTAGTTGCGTAAAGCTGCGAAAATATGAGCTACCGTGGTTACGTCTAAAATATGTTTGAAGTTAACTCGATGCTTAATTTGTTCGAGTCCTAATCGTATATTTTGTAATTTGAGTTAGGGTCATTCCCATTACCATCAATGATAAGAGGCGAATCCTCAATCAAAAATATCAAGTCTCATCTAGCACAAGGAGAATGGGAGCAGGTTGTTGATATCTGTCAACAAGCTATAAGTCACTCCGATGATGCAACTAGTCCTCAGGCAATTGATTACTATACCTATTTAGCCAGAGCCTATGCTCAACAGGGCAAACTCCCCCAGGCAATAGATGCATATCAAAAAGTTCTGAGCATTTCCCCTAACCAGGCGAAGATCTACGCCGAATTAGGTTTATTACATAGCAAACAAAACGATCCCAACCAAGCTGCTCAAAACTATAGAAAAGCTTTAAAGCTTGAGCCACAGTGGGCTGAACTACAGTACAATCTAGGAGTAATACTGCATCAATTAGGTGATTGGCATCAGGCGATCGCCACCTACAATCAAGCCCTCAAAATTAAACCTGATTATGCTGCTGCATATTTCAATTTGGGAGTACTCTACGATCAACAAGGTGATCTAGAAGCAGCGATCATGGCTTATCAGCAAGTAATTGCGATTCAGCCTGATCTAGTGCAGGCTTATAGCAACTTAGGTAGTGCTTTTGTTAGACAAAAAAAATATACAAAGGCGATCGCCACCTTTAAGCAAGGTCTGGCAATCAACCCCACTTGGGCAAGTTTACATAATAATTTGGGTCAAGTACATTGGTTTGAGGATCAGCCAGGACTTGCCCTCAAAAATTTTCAAACGGCAATTATCCTAGACCCTACCATGGCTTTAGCCCACCACAACTTAGGTCGGTTATGGCAGCAACAGGGCAACTATCCCCAGGCAGTTAAATGTTTTCAGGCGGTAATTAAATTGGAGCCCGACAATATTTTGGCCAAGAGTAATTATGCCGATGCCCAGCAAAGACTGGGAAATTTAGCATCTACCCTAGACTGTTGGCGTCAGATAATTGAGCGATCGCCAGATTTCGTAGATGCCTATTGTCAAAGGAAATTAGCCAGCAGTCCCCAAGATCTCTTGGAAATTGCCAAATTAAGCTGCGCTCGCTTTCTTCAGGCTCTTAAACAAGAACAAGCAACCGAGGCTTGGGATCATCTATGGCAAACTTACAGCTATATGGGTGATGTGTTGTTTGAGTTTGGTGGGGTAAGGCAAGCTGAAATTTACTATCAACGTGCCTTGCAAATTAAATCAAAAAACCCCGAACTGTATCTTAAACTAGGTAACTGTCTGGCGCGACAAAACAGATTAGAGGCAGCGGCGACAATTTATCGCCTGGGCTTATCCCTCGAACCAGAGCATCCTCAGATTTGTTTTCAGCTAGGTAAAATTTTAGAACTGATTGATGAAGCAGAGCAGGCAGTTAACCTTTATCAGACGGTGCTCAATCAGGAACTAGAGCAAGCCCCCGACTGGAAAAATCTGCCGAAGTTATTTCCCGCAGGAGATAACCTGTCCTCATTACCTGCTAAGATTTATCACCATACTCAAGACTGGGTTCGAGACTGTAACCTTAAAGACTTTAACTACGTTCAAATAGCCTGGTCAAATGAGCAAGCAACAACTGTTCAAGTTAAATCAGCCAGACAATCAGAAGTAATCAAAATTAACCCAGGAGAAACATCCTATCCAGACTGTGGTGGGGTCAACTGTAACAAGTGTATGGGCAAGCTGATTCAGCGCTTTGGACCCATTCAAATCGGGCAAAATGCCTATAGATGTTCTCTAGAAAAAGCTCCGACTATTCGAGCAGGATTACCTTTTGTGGTCACTATTCCTGAAGGTAGAGCTTGGATAGCTCCTCAAAAGAACTCCTGGGTAATTTGTAACGCCTTGGCGGTAATTACTCCAGATAATTATCTGTTGGGAGATTTATCACGAGACTATCCTTGGTTTTTACCTGGATGTCCTTATCAAGAGCGGGCGGAACACAGTGTTTATAAACAGGAAACTATTGCTCCCATCGAAAAAATTAGCGGAAAAGTAGCTCTCTTATCTGGCTTGGCGGGTCATGTTTATTATCACTGGATGTTTGATATCATTCCTCGTCTGGAGTTGCTGCGTCGTAGTGGAATTAAACTCTCAGAAATTGATTGGTTTGTGGTTAATAGTCTCAGCAAACCATACCAGAAAGAGACTTTGAGCCTATTAGGAATTGATCTCAACAAAATTATTGAAAGCGACCGCCAGAGTCATATTCAAGCCACAGAACTGATTGTGCCTTCTTTTCCTGGATATCTAGACTGGGTTTCTCCTGGTACAATCAAGTTTCTCAGACAAACCTTTTTGCCTCAAGTCAGTTTAGCTAAGACTAATGGCCAGAAAATTTACGTGAGTCGAGCTAGAGCTAAAAATAGGCAGTTAGTTAATGAAGCAGAAGTTAGCAAGCTACTACATAAACAAGGATTCAAAACCGTGTTTCTTGAAGAAATGTCTGTCTTGGAACAGGTGGCAGTATTTGTTAATGCCGAAATCATTGTGGCACCCCACGGTTCGGGGTTAACTAATTTGGTCTTTTGTTCTCCTCAGACCAAAGTTGTGGAACTTTTTTCCCCCAACTACATCAGAACTGATTATTGGATGATTAGTCAACAGCTAAAGTTGCAACACTACTATCTAGTGGGACAAAGCTTTGACTGCCCGTCTCTACGCAACTTAATGTATCAAAATGCTCTAACCGAAGATATTTTAGTTAAGATTGATTCTCTAAAACTAATTTTGCAGCATTTTCAGCAGCAGAACTAAAGATATAGTCATTCCAATTAATTCCGATCAATAGTAAACCATTACAATTAATCATTTTTATCCGTGGACTCTAGCTATTTAGCTCAAGCAATTATTCAGTGTGAACAGGCAATTGAAACAGAAGCAGATCATCCAGCAGCATGGCAAACTGCCTTTAAAGATTTGGGTAATTTGCTTCAGGGAAAGGCAGAATTTGACCGAGCTATTGTCTGGCATTCTCTAGCTTTAGAAAGCAAACTAAATTTGGCAGAAGCATACTCCCAATTGGGAGAATTGCACGTCATGCAACACAATTGGTCAGCAGCCTTAAACTCTTTCGAGAAAGCTCTCAAATATTTGCCTAATTCTGCTCGTATATACTCAGCTTTGGCTCAGGTCAATAGTCAGCTACAGAACCGAGATGCCGAAATGGAATGTTGGTATAAGGCAACTCAACTCAACCCCAACCTGGTTAACCAGCAAGGTTATTACAAGCTAGCAAAGGCTTTAGAACAAAAAGGTAAAATTCCTGAGGCGATCGCCTGTTATCAACAAGCTACCGCAGAAGGGAAAGGGGCGGTTGCTGCTTTTTTTGATTTAGGGGAACTTTATCAACGACAAGGTAAACTAGACGAGGCTCAGGGGATGTATGAGCAGATTTTAGCGGCTGAACCAACCGAAGCTAGGGCACAGTATAAATTGGGGACTGTTTATCTGCAAAAACAATTATTTGACCAGGCAATTGTCTGTTTTCGCCAGACAATCAAAGATGCTCCTGATTTTCCCTGGGCTTATCGAGACTTGGTTAAAACTTTTTTAATTACCCGCAAATGGGATGAGGCGATCTCCACCTGCTATGCCATTATCAATTTAGTAGAAGAATTCCCTTGGGTATACAGTCACTTGGGCAATGCCTTGCGGGAAAAAGGTAGATTACCCGAGGCAGCAGCTAATTTTCAGAAGGCTTGTGAACAACGTGGGTGGCATCAGTGCGTCACCAATGACTACTTTTTTACCGTCGATGTTTTTAGTCATCGTATTTCAATTTGGTCAGAACAACTTAAGTCCTTAATTGGTACAGCAGTTAATGCCCTGGAAGTAGGCTGCTATCAAGGAATGTCTAGTTGCTGGATGTTAGATCAGGTATTGACCCACCAGGACAGTAAACTGACCTGTATTGACCGTAATTTTGAGCCAAAATTTAAAGAGAACATTACTAAAACTGGCGCAGAATCTAAAGTAACTTGTCTCGCAGGAGATACTCATCAGCTAATGGCAGACTATTCTCCTAGTAGTTTTGAGCTAATTAATCTACAAGATCGTTATAAATTGAGCCAACATAACGAAAAAAATGCCCAATTAGCCTGGGAACTATTAAAACCAGGGGGCTTAATTATATTTAGTTACTATGGCTGGCGTAACCCCCAAGATCTTCAACAAAATCCCAAAGTAGGAATAGATCGGTTTCTGACCTCGGTTAAAAACCAGTGGCAACCAGTTCATCTGTCACCTTCGACATTTCAATTAATTATTCGCAAACTGTAATTCAGTCAACAGTCAACAGTCAACAGTCAACAGTCAACAGTCAACAGTCAACAGTCAACAGTAGAGACAAGGCCTGCCTTGTCTCTAGAGTAATTAAGGGCATGCCTTGTTTGTACAGTAGTTAAATGAAAAAAAGTTCCTTATCTGAATTAAATACCGTCGAGATTGAGCAGGCGATCGCGCAATATATTCAACAAATAACAGTCAGTCCGCAACCAGCGGAAATTTACCTTGATCTGGGTCATCTCTATGGTCAACAAAAGCAGTGGCAGCAGGCGATCGCCAGTTACAAACAGGCAATTGCCCTCAAGCCAGATTGTGCTGAAGCACATCGTCATCTGGCAGCAATTCTAACTCGTAGGGGCAATGAGAGTATGGCTAGTAACCATTTGTTTGAGGCATATCAACTCCAAGCAAGTTCAGTTGCAGCACAACAGCATTACGAGTTGGGTCAAACTCTGCAAGAACAAACTAAACCCGCAAGAGCGATCGCCTGTTATCGCACGGCGATTAAATCTCGACCTGACTTTTGGCAGGCTTATGAGACTTTGGCTAGATTGCTTACCGAACAGGGTAAAGATCAACGAGCAATTGAAGTTTATCGTCTGGGAGTGAGAAATAATCCGCAAAACGCCGACTATTATTTTGCCTTGGCATCCGCTTTTGCCACTAAACAGAAATGGGTACGAGCTAGCAATAATTACCAACAGGCAGCAGATTTAAGATCATCGGCTAAAATTTACTACCATTGGGGCTTAACCCTAATTGAACTTGAGGAATTTGACCAGGCACAATCATGTTTCCAACAGGCGATCGCTTTAAAGAGAGATTGTGCAGCAGCTTATTATCAATTAGGCTTATTATGGCAAAATCAACAACAATGGCGACAGGCGATCGCGGCTTACAAGCGGTTTATTTTCCTCAGTGGTCAGCTTAAGTCAGCTTTAGTTAATATCGGTTTAGGGTATCGGCATTTGCAGCGATACGATTTATCTATTGTTTACTATCAACAGGCGATTAAACGAGTTCCCAAGGCATCGCCGTTAGAAACAGAAGCTTTTTTAGGATATCAACAGACTCTAGCAGAATATCCCCAGGTATCAGCTAAATTGTATTATCAACTAGCTAAATTATTCCGAGCCAGAAGTCTATTTCCCGAAGCGATCGCGGCATACTGTGAGTCAATTAAACTCGATCCTAATTTTAAACATGCCTATATTGACTTGCAATATATTCCCATTACCCCAGAACAATCAATTAACTTAATTGATTTTTACCGCCAGATAGTTACAGAGCATCCTGAGATTAGTATTGCCTGGGGCAATTTAGGAGATGTTTTAACCAAGCAGGATCAGATCTCAGAAGCGATCGACTGTTACCGCAAAGGCAGTTATCAACAAGCGATTCAAAGCGATCCCAGTTTAGCCAAGCTCGATTGGCAACCAGAAAAAAAATCGGCTCCCGACTTTATCATTGCTGGTGCCTCCAAAAGTGGTACATCCTCAATTTATTACTATCTAAGTCATCATCCCCAAGTTTTACTACCCCACAAAAAAGAAATTGATTTCTATTGGCGGAACTATCAACGAGGTATTGACTGGTATTTAGCACATTTCCCCAGCATTACAGACCGGGCTGATTTCCTAACGGGAGAAGCCACTCCCAACTATCTGCGCTTTCCTCAAGTAGCCCAAAGAATCAAAGATACCGCCCCCCAGACTAAAATTATTATCCTGCTCAGAAACCCTGTAGATCGGGCAATTTCTTGGCATTACCATAAGCTAAACACAGGCTTAACCAAGGTTGATTTAAAAACGGCGATCGCCATTGAAATAGACAGATTAGCCAGCGTTACCGCAGCGGAGATTACAAATACAGGTTTTTATGAACCAGATAATATTATGAGTAGTCTTTATATTTATAAAATTAAACCTTGGATCGAACTTTTAGGTCGTGAACAATTTCTGATCTTAAAAAGCGAAGACTTTTATCTGAATCCTCTGGAAACAATGGAGGAAGTATTTAAGTTTTTAGATTTACCCAACTGTTCTTTAGAAAACTATCCCAAAGTAAATGCTGGTTCCTACAATCAAGTAGATCCCAGTCTAAGAAAAACTCTCTCAGAATATTTTGCCCCTTATAATCAGCAATTAGAAGAATATCTGGGCAAGAAGTTTAGCTGGGAATAAACCATGTCTAATTTGAAACTTGGAGTTTTTCAGCTATCTTTTTTGAGTAATGAGTAACAAGTAACGAGTAACGAGTAGCGAACATTTAGATATTTAGATAATTAAATAATTAGATAATTAGATAACGTTACTGTGAGAAGTTTTGAGTTTAAAGTTTGACAATATTTCATTTCATTTCCCACAAGATAAGAAGTCTAATTTTATTGTCCTATTTTAGGCTTTAGACGACACATTGATTACATCATCCACAACCTTACTCAACCCAACGGAATTAGAAGCTTTACATAAAATACGATCGCCTGACCGACTAATTTCTTTTAATCTATTAGTTAGAGAAGTGCGATCGCTGAAGCATTCTGTAGTAATTTTTTCTGCACCATTAGCTATTTCTTTGGTTGCGGGTTCATCTGCTAAAACTAGTAATAGATCTATCTCTAATTCCTGGACTTTTTCTCCCACTTGGCGATGTAGTTGGGGGGAATATTCCCCTAATTCTTTCATTGTGCCTAACACGGCGATATGCCTGTCTCCTGGGGTATTCTTCAGCATCTGTACCGCAGCCAACATCGATTCTAAACCCGCATTATAGGTTTCATCGAGAATGACTATATCATCAGGTAAATCATAACGACGCGATCGCCCTTTAGGTAACTCCACCTTCAATCCTGCAACTAAGGGAGCAAGGTCGATATTTAATATTTGCCCTACGGCTATGGCTGCTAAGTAATTACTGGCGTTATGTTCTCCTGGTAAAGGTAAGGGGAAATTATGACCCAAAGCCTTGATCTTATCCCCGTTAATTTCTCCTTGGATATCGCCCCCCGTCAAACCATAGGTAATGGTTTTTCCCTGCCAAACTGACGAAGCGGTTGCAATCAGCAAAGAATTATCGTAATTTAAAATAGCAGTGCTAGATTGGGGCATCTCTGCCAAAAGTTCACATTTAGCTTGGGCGATCGCTTCTCTCGAACCTAAGCGACCAATATGAGCTGTACCCACATTAGTAATCACGCCAATGGTAGGACGAGCAATATTTGTTAGTAGAGCAATTTCTCCTGAACCCCGCATTGCCATTTCAATCACCGCGTAGCTATGTTCTGGAGTGATTTGCAGCAGAGTTTTCGGCACACCAATTTCGTTGTTAAAGTTAGCCTCAGTTTTGAGAACTTGACCCTGAGTGCTTAAGAGGGCAGAAATCAATTCTTTTGTACTGGTTTTGCCCACTGAGCCTGTAATACCAATTACGGGAATCTCAAAGCGATCGCGCCACCAGCGAGCAATTTGCTGATAAGCCGCCAAAGTGTCTGGAACAATAAATTGAGGAACATCTAAAGACTCTATTTGATGACTAACAATAACAGCGATCGCACCTTTAGCTACTGCTTGCTGTACAAAATTATGTCCATCAAAGTTATCCCCTACCAAGGCAACAAATATTTCCTGCGGCTTGATACTTCTGGTATCCGTAGTAATACCAATTACCTTTAAATCTGAATTATCGACAGTTATACTTGAAGGATTAGTTTTGAGAATTGTACCGAGTTCTGCTAGAGAAAAATAGAGGCTCATGGTGCTAATTAGGTCAAAAAATACTTAATTATAGTTTTTCTGATGGATTTTAGTTTGATATTTTGAGTGTATATACTGAAAATTATTGACTAAAATCTTGATTTAAAATTTACAGCATTAATCAAAAGAACATCTTAGAATTTAAGGATAAACATAGTTTGATAACTTTTAGGTCTTAATTCGGTTTGAATCCAGATTATTATTTAATTTTTATTTGATTATTATTTAATTTTCCCAGATAACTTTAGGGGAGGATAGTTGACGGTGGTCAGAAAAAAATATCGGCAAATTTCAAATTCTACCAAACAGGAACAGCAGCAAATCTATGATCATTTGTTGTATTGTGTCAAAACTGAATCCCCAAGAGAGATATTAGATAGATTTAATAACTTATTTATTAGAGGAACTGGTTACAAAGATAATCGTATTCGCACTGCTTTAGAAAAAATCATTGATGCCGATAGTGCCGAGCTGGAATTTCCTTTATTTTTTAATCGTTGCTGTCACATTATAATCAATCGGTGGCAAATGCAGCCTAATTTAAGATTTCAGATTATCGATCTGATGGTCTTAATTGAGCGAGCCCTACCTCCAGGAGGAGTACACTCTCCTGTCTCCCGTAAATTAAGACAATTAGTTAAAGCTTTCCATAAGAACGAATATTATGTCAAAATTCAACGTTTAGCTCGCTTAATTGAGGGTAGTCTGGAGCCAGAGTATCGTCGTAGTAATCGGATTGAAATTGTAACTAACTCCGTCGGCGATCTGATTCAGCGTTATCCCTATCTACATAAACACTGCCTAGTCCCAGAAGGTAGCACCGATGAATTTCAGCAAGCAGTGGAGACGATTCAAGCAGGAATTCAATCCAGTTATGAACTGAATTTATCCCAATACATTACTCATCGAGTACGTATGGCAAAACTAGTAAAACAATATAAAGCTGCCAACATAAATAAAATTCCTAGACGATTAATTAAGCAGATCGATAACCCCACATTATTAAGCGATCGCGAATTGGATAAAGCTCTGCGTCACTATATGGGGAAAGTAGAGCAAAATTCTACCTATCATGATTTATCTCAGAATTTTCTCACCCACACCAGCCAAGTTAGAACTTACAAAGCATTTAAGGCTGATCTCTACGAATATATTATTTCGGGAATTGCCTCAGAATATCGTCAACGGCATTTTAGCCATGAGTTAGAAGGATTCTTGCGAAACACCTTGACCGATTTCGATCATCGAGAACTAGACGAGTTTCTAACTTTACGTACCTATTGCCAAATCTTCAAATTTTTAGTCGTAGAAAGTAAGAGCAATAATAATCATGAGCATTACTTAGATTTAGTAGGTCATTTAGGGGAAGTTAGAACTGTTGGCTTATTGTTGAAGCTAGTTTTGTTGTGTAATAAGGTTAAACCTTACTTAGAACAGAGATTTTCCATTCTGTTTGCTAACTATGAAACCGTAGCCGAAGACCAAGCCCCCTGGTTAGTCAAATCATTAGAAAATTTGCAGGTAGCTTTTAGTATTCATTTTGGTCAAGCCGACTTTTCTCTAATTCAAATTATCTAAGGATAACAATCAGACAACTAGGGTGACTCTTTTTTTAAGTCACGAATGCATCATTGAGCGAGTTACTTTTTCATACCAAAATTGCTGAATTTGATTGTTTAAAAATTTTTACAATTACTTAAGTCTTTGGATAGCGGTCTTTGGTTATAACTATAAAGGTAATGTCAATCAAAGTTACAATTTAAGCTTAATTATGCTCTAATATAGTCTGAAATGATACTTTTTCAGACAGCATGGCATTTCAATTTCATAATTACTTCCTCTAATGTCATTTCATGATGCTCGATAATAATCATCAGCCAGAGCAATTTCCATCACGGGAAAACAAAGTAATCTCCGATTTTTCGCTTCAGTTACCGCAACTTGAAACCATCATTGAGGCAAATCCGCCAACCGTTGCCCCTGAGATGCTGGTTATAGATGTTCTGGCGCAGATTAATCATCATAGTTCTAAATCACAAATATACAGCTACGTGTTGATTACTGATGAATTGAGGCAACTGAGAGGAATTCTGACAGAGAGAGATATTGTGCGACTGACTGCAATTCAGCAAGATTTAGCAGCGATTACGGTGAGAGAGGTTATGAGTAGTCAAGTTGTTACTTTGAAAAAATCGGCATTATCAGATATTAGTACAGCTCTCAATATTTTAAATCAGCATCAAATTCAGCATTTACCAATCGTTAGCGATCGCAATCACATTGAGGGCATGATCAGCTTTAACAGCATTTACCAGGCAATACATCCTTGTAATCTGCTCAAATTCCGTCTTGTCATTGAGGTAATGAACACAAAAGTACTTCATGCGGGGGCTGCAACCACGATATTAGAGTTATCAAAGCTGATGTGGTCAAACTATCAAAGCTACGTAGTTATTACCCAAACTGAAGCTTGCCAGCAGCAACCGATCCCCATTGGCATTGTCACTGAACGGGATATTATTAAATTGCAACTACAGAGGCTGGATATAGCTGGTATTGAGGCAGGTGAAGTTATGAGTCAGCCTCTAGAATGTGTTAGTTCCAGTGACCCCCTACTAGTGGTGCAGCAGAAAATGAATCAATTAGGGGTAGACAGACTAGTAGTCGTTGGAGAACAGGGAGAAGTTCAAGGGGTGGTGACGCAACTCGATATGCTTCAAGCCATCGATACAGAAGAACTTTGTAAGGTAATTGCAACTTTACAACAACAGCTACAGCAACAAACTCAGGCAATCAGACAGACTAATCAAAATCTTCAACGAGAGATACTTCAGCGGCAAGCAATAGAAGCTCAACTGAAACGAGAAAAAGAATTAGCTCAAATTACTTTAAGATCCATTGGCTATGGAGTAATCACCACCAACTTAGCAGACGAGATCGAAGAGCTTAATCCTGTAGCAGAGCAACTCATCGGCTGGCAATTCGAGGAAATCAGAGGAAAACCTTTGTCTTCGGTAATTCAAGTAATTGAGGAAACTACTAGAAATAGCATCCCTACCCCTTTAATGCGAGTAATGGCTGGATCACAGAATTCCAGTTCCCTGGTGCGTTCCGTCTTAATTGCACGGGATGGAACCGAATATGCCATTAGAGATTCTGTATCTCCCATACGGGATCAGCAGAAAGCAATAGTTGGTGCAGTCTGGATTTTTCATGACGTTACCGAATCTCGTCGTCTGACGGATCGACTATCATGGGAAGCTAGTCATGATACTTTGACAGGGCTTTATAATCGACGCAAGTTTACGGAAAAATTAGCCCAGGCGATCTTCATCGCTCAGAAAGAGTCCGTACAACACGCCCTCTGCTATTGCGACTTAGACAAGTTTAAAGTCGTTAACGATACCTGTGGTCATGGTGCAGGAGATGTTTTGCTCCGCCAGATCACCGAATTACTGGGACATCGAGTTCGTTCGGTGGATACCCTAGCCCGTCTTGGTGGTGATGAATTTGGACTATTACTTTACCAATGCCCAATTAAACAAGCGATCGCTGTCGCCCAGATTCTCCTGCAAACCCTAGCAGATTTTCGCTTTACTTGGGAAGATCACGTTTTTACCATTGGCATCAGTATTGGTATTGTAGCTATAGATGCTTCTGTTAATGACCTGGAGCAAATCATGAATATCGCTGACGCAGCCTGTTACACAGCCAAAGCCCAGGGAAGAAATTGTATTCACGTAGCTAATTAACATGAGTTCGCAATTCGGAGTTCGGAGTATGCCCTACGGGCACGCTGCGCGAACGGAGTTCGGAGTATCGTTACTTTTTATATGCGAAGCGGTGACGGACGCGGTTGCGGAGCAAGTCCGAAGGACTCAGCTAATCCTTTAGGAATCCTTTAGGACTTGTTACTTAAACAACGGGAAAATTAATTTTTACCACTGTAAATTTCGCTCACCCGTTAATTACCCTTCAGACTGAGCAGTTTTAATCACGGGTAAATAACTCAAGGGAACGGTGAAGGTGACTGTCGAACCCAAACCTTCTCCCATACTATAAAAAGAAATAGTTCCCCCCATTGCCTCCACTAATTTCTGGGAAATAGCTAACCCTAAACCAGTTCCACCGTAGGATTTCGTCCGTGAACCATCAACCTGATAAAAGTTTTCAAACAGCTTATTTTGCTTTTCCAGAGAAACCCCAATACCAGTATCAGCAACGCTAATCTTAACCATTCCTGGGAGTTCGATCCCTTGAGATGATACTTTTTTGTTATTTACTTCGGCACTGACCACAATGCCTCCTTCTTTAGTAAATTTAATCCCATTGCCAATCAGGTTTAACATTACCTGAAGTAAGCGTTGATAATTACCATAGAGGGTTACAGGGGTGAGAGTAGCAGGAGATTTGATCTGGAAATTAAGCCCTTTTTGTTTTGCTTGGGTATGGATCAGATTATCAACATCCTGAAATAGTTCATCTAGTTCAATTTCGGTTAACTCCAGTTCCATTTTACCCGCTTCAATCTTGGCAATATCCAGAATGTCATTAATCAAATTGAGCAAGTGAATCGAAGACTTATAGGCTTCTTCAATAAATTCTCGTTGTTCTTCGGGGTCATCTGCCATCCCTTCCAGTAATAATTTGAGGAAACCAATAATACCGTTGAGAGGGGTACGTAGTTCGTGGGAAGTATTCGCCAGAAAATCGCTTTTGAGACGGTTAGCTTCCTCGGCTTGGATACTCGCCTGTTCCACTTCTTGATAGAGCTTCGCCAACGAGATCGCCGCTTCTACCTGTTCGGCAATTTCCCGCAGCATTTCCATTTCTGCTATTGTCCAGTGGCGGTAGCGATCGCACTGTTGTAAACAGATTAAAATATTATCTTCACTGCTGCAATTGGTAGAAATGACCAAGACAGATTTACGTTGCAGGGAATCTCGTTCAATAAAATCTACCGCCAGAGGATAATTTGACAACAGGGCTTGTTGTATATGGGCTTCGCCACGCCAATCAATCTGATATTCTGTAGTTGAATCGTATCCCTGGTCACAATATTCAGCCTCTACGGACAAGCGGGTGATGTTATTATGATTTGCCAAAATTAAACAACGACTGGCAGCAAAAGTTGCACCAGTGTTATCAACAGTATGTTGATAAATCTTACCTAAGTCCAAACTACGACGAATCTGTTGAACGACTTGGCTTAATAATTTTTGATAACTATAAATAGCTGCGGGGGCTTCATCCTTGGTAAAAGAAAACATTTCTGCTTCTTCTAGCAAATGTCCAATCACCATCACAGCTTGGGGTTCCCCCTGGGGAGGTAAAATTGGGCTAATAATTAACTCAAAAGAATAAGCAGTTTTGCCACACTGAAACAGACAATAGCATTGTTCCGGTAAGCGGCGCTTGATTACACGCCGAATCTTCTCTAAATAGGCCAAGGAGTCTACAGGAGCGAAGACTGCATTGCCGATTTTCGGCAAAACCTTTGCTTCTGTCTCAGACTGGCGATTACCTTGGAGACTGGCATCCAAAGGACTGTCCACTTCGCGATCGCTTTCTAACCCATATTCTTGAGCTTTTGACCACCAAAAAGAAAGATAATTACCCGCAATATCCTGGGTAAAAACTAATTCTGCTCCCAAATTCTGCCATCCAATCTGACTGACAGACATAGGGGTATTACCATTAATTTTTGCATCAAATCTAGGGAGCATTGGCAAGTAGATTACATTTCGTGGAAATTAAACCCAAAAAAATTGGACATCACCTCTGAAACTATAACCTATAGATATCTGAGATAGGTATTTAGTCTATTTCTGATTGTTGACCCCTCCAGAATGCTAATCGTTCCATTCTCCTTGGGGTGGTACGGGAGGATTACGCTGAAAAGTTCGGGTTAAGTCTGTATCATCGTTTCTTTCTCCTCGAAGCCACTGTTTGATCGCTGTTTCAATCACTCGGCTAGGATCGTTGGTTAGATGCTTAATCTGCTCTAAAACTTCTGAGTCTAAATCAATAGACACCTGAACTTTGTCCGTAATTCTAGCTGCGCTGTCAGATTCATTCTTTTCAGAGAGAGGAGTTGGCTGCTCTGGGGATGGGAGATCGTCGTTCATAAAATATTGTTGTTGATTCTAGCTTTATTTTACCTACTCAGAGGAAAAGCCTGGTTCAAAATAACCGAACTTAAGAAAAATCTGCAATAGATTTAAAAATAGGTAAAAATGAACATTACAATAGTTTAAACAAGAGTGTGACCCTATATCTAAGGATTTATCCACATTTAGGCATAAGGAAACACACCCTGAGCGTGATTTTTTAGGATTTTTAATTCATATAAACTTTTATGACTGACGTTCCCGTCTCTCGCATCCGTAACTTCTCAATTATTGCTCATATCGATCATGGGAAATCTACCCTGGCGGATCGTATGCTGCAAGATACTGGCACCGTTGCCCAGAGGCAAATGAAAGAACAGTTCCTCGATAATATGGATTTAGAGCGAGAGCGAGGAATCACGATCAAGCTACAGGCAGCCAGAATGAACTACACTGCCAAAGACGGGCAGGAATATGTTTTAAATTTAATTGATACTCCTGGTCATGTAGATTTTTCCTATGAGGTCTCTCGCTCCTTAGCTGCTTGTGAAGGCGCATTGCTAGTAGTAGACGCTTCCCAGGGAGTTGAAGCCCAAACTTTAGCCAATGTTTACTTAGCACTGGAAAACGACCTAGAAATTATTCCCATACTGAATAAAATTGATTTACCTGGAGCCGAACCTGATCGCGTCGGTCAAGAAATCGAGGATGTAGTTGGCTTAGACTGCACCGATATTATCCAGGCTTCAGCCAAGATCGGTTTGGGAGTAGATGATATCCTAGAGGCGATCGTACAGCAAGTCCCACCACCTCAAGATACAGTCGATAAGCCTCTGCGAGCCCTGATTTTTGATAGCTATTACGATGCCTATCGCGGTGTAGTTGTTTATTTTCGGGTGATGGACGGCACGGTTAAACAGGGCGATAACGTTCGACTGATGGCATCAGGGAAAGAATATGTCATTGATGAACTAGGCATTCTTGCCCCGACTCAAGTAGAAGTAGATGAGCTTCATGCAGGAGAGGTAGGCTATTTTGCGGCGGCGATTAAAGCGGTGGAAGATGCTCGTGTCGGCGACACCATTACCTTAGTAGACGCTGCGGCACCAGAACCTTTACCTGGCTATACTGAGGCTAAACCAATGGTCTTTTGTGGTCTATTCCCCACTGATTCGGATCAATATCCCGACTTGAGAGAAGCTTTAGACAAACTGAAGCTTAACGATGCTGCTCTTTCCTATGAGCCTGAAACTTCTAGCGCCATGGGTTTTGGCTTTCGTTGTGGGTTCCTCGGACTACTGCATATGGAAATCGTGCAAGAAAGGCTGGAGCGAGAATATGACCTGGAACTAATTACTACAGCACCTTCGGTAATTTACCGCGTTACTACGGTAGACGGAGAGGTGATCGAGATCGATAACCCAAGTCTGTTACCCGATCCCCAGCAGCGGGAAAAGATCGAAGAACCTTACATTAAAGTGGAAATTATCACGCCAGAAAACTACGTCGGTACTTTAATGGACTTGTGCCAAACTCGACGAGGGGTATTCAAGGATATGAAGTACTTTACCCAGAGCCGCACCTGCCTGATTTACGAACTTCCTTTAGCTGAAGTAGTTACCGACTTTTTCGATCAGATGAAGTCTCGCACTAAAGGTTATGCCAGCATGGAATATCAGATGTTAGGCTATCGTTCTGATCAGCTGGTTAAGCTGGATATTTTAGTGAACAAAGATCCCGTAGATGCCCTTTCTACCATCGTCCATAAGGATAAAGCTTACTATGTTGGTCGTGCATTAACTGAAAAGCTTAAAGAACTCATTCCTCGTCACCAATTTAAAGTACCGATTCAAGCTGCTATTGGCGCAAAAGTTATCGCTAGTGAACATATTCCCGCCTTGCGTAAAGATGTCTTGGCTAAATGTTATGGCGGTGATATTTCTCGTAAGAAAAAACTGCTGCAAAAACAAGCTAAGGGTAAGAAACGCATGAAAGCCATTGGTACAGTGGATGTGCCTCAAGAAGCATTCATGGCAGTGTTGAAATTGGGCAAGGAGTAATTCAGGTAGCTTTCCGCGATAGGGAGTATAAATACTAGTTAACTGCTGCACTTTCTCTGACTCAAATACTTGAACGTGCCAGTTTAAGCTCTCTCTAGTGTAATCTGGCACGCTTGAGAGATGCTGCTGATTTCTGCTTCAATTTACCTGTCTTAAGTATTTTCTGAAGTGAGCGTGCGATCGCACAATGAGTAATTGCCATTATGGGCGGTAAAGAGTGGAGTTACTTTACCAGTTTGAGTTTTGGTAGGGCGAGCGGTCGGCTACTGGGCGCGTAATCGTCAGTTATTTAGCTCACTACATTAAAAAAGCCGTTGAGTAGAAACCAACGGCGATCGCATCATAATATGTAATGAAATATTATTAGTAAATTACCCGATAAATATCAAACAGTGCTAGGGGAATTTGGCTCTAACCTTTCTGGAGGACAAAGACAAAGACTGGCGATCGCCAGAGCCATGGTTAGCGATCCTCCTATTTTGATTTTAGATGAATCCACATCAGGACTCGACCCCGTAAGTGAAGCTAAAGTTTTACACAATCTGATATCTCATCGCCAGGGCAAAACCACGATAAAGATAATTTAGAAGTTAAAGATAATTATGTAAAACTGCGTTCAGAGAATCTATATCTTGAGTAATCGCACCAAACAAAAAGGATAAAGCGAGCACGAAAACCTGCAAATTGGCTTTTTTTCTTAGTAAACAGGTTGTTTTACTGAACTAATTTTGATATTTTATTTTTAACTTCTGCAAATTTTGCTTGATTTAATTTCCCTTAAATTTTCAAAACTTTATTCTGCAATATAGAAAATGGTTTATCAACTCTAGCAGCACTTTTTAAAGGTAAATTACCACTTTCCAAATCTTTATTTTCAACAAAAACTTTATATTCTGATAGAGATATATTTGATGTCATTGCAACAACAACAGCATCTAGTTTTGACGAATTATACTGATTGTTAGATATTACCAATGCAGGTCTAACTTTAGCCCCAGTTAGATCGGAAAAAGGAAATTTAATTAAAATAATGTCTCGTTGTTTAACTTTCAAGACATTGCTCCCATACTCCTTCTGGTTCTTGATCGTAAACTTCTTTTAACCCTTCTTGTGCTATTAATTCATATTCGTCAGCTAGAGAATCTTGGGAATTTTCGCTTACTTGCAATACAATTACTTCCACATCACCAGGAGTTAAATTTGCAGGTTCAGTGATAATTAATTTACCATCGCGATTGACTTTGCCCTGTAGTTTGTATGCTTGCATGGGTTAAAGATGATTGTATGTCTTAATTGTATTGTATTGAGCAAGCGCGATCTCGTTTAATCTTGTCGTTTAATAGTGAGAACTTTAAGTTCGGGAATATTCTGAAAATCCTTGGTATTATTAGTAACTAACGCTAAATTATGAATCAAATTACGTCTGTATCAAGGAGAAGAATACTCATTCAACCGTAACGTTTTGTCTTTGTTCATTAAGGAAAGATAAAAATTCCTCAATCGAGTCTTCTCCCCAATATTCTCCTGCAAGGGTATTAATATCTTTGACGATAGGAGGTTGTTGAGTGTTGAGTAGATTTTCTATGGATTCTCCTTGCCAAAAAAGTTGATTTTGATTTTCCAAAGTATGAGATTGCTGAAGAATTTCCGAGATAATTTGGAGTATTTGAAGTTGTTCTTGAGTGGAGAGAGATTGGACAGCAGCGATCGCATTTTGTAATTTAGTAGTCATTCCATATAGATATCTTTTTGCTTCTAATTTTAGAATAAGGCTAATACAGTAAGCAAAGTTATCGGCATCTTGTTCATATTTGTGTAAAGAAAAGAAGAGTACGATATATTTTGGGAAATCTTACAATTAAGCCCATGTCATATTGGTGTCATATTTATGCTCAACAATGAGAATTAGATTGATGGGTTAATCAAATAATTAGGTTGAGGGAATTAAGCGATCGCAATGCCTCTGATCTTGTTACTTGCTCACCTCATCATCGCTTCCTCTCAAACAAGGAGCGATCGCCCGTGATTCATATTCTGATTGTAGATAACGAAAAAAGCCCTAGAGAAAAGTTACAAACTCTCTTAGAACAACAACCCAACTTACAAGTAGTCTGTACTGTGAAAAATGGCTATGCAGCCTTGGAAAAGATAACTAATATTTATCCAGATATTGTAGATAAATTACTAGAACGCGATCGCTCTTCTCTACAACAACTAGAAAAAGATCTCGAAACAACTAAGGTTAAAGCTACGGCTGACGGTATTATCGCCAAACTGAACTTAAGAAACCCAGGACAAACAGTTAGACTCGGAGAAGAAATTGCCCAAATTGTGCCGATTAACTCGGCATTAGAAATTAAAGCCCAGATTACACCCCAAAATATTAGTAAAGTTCAACTAGAACAACCAGTGGATATTAGAATTTCTGCTTGTCCCTATCCCGATTACGGTACACTTTCAGGCGT
>CBDUCX010000029.1:0-27722 GCA_965365755.1 uncultured Pleurocapsa sp. | reverse complement strand
CGATTAATATCCAAAAATGGGGTTGGAACCTGCAAGCAAAACGTATTTTATTAAAAACCTTAGAAGAGATTGAAGAACGAACTAAACAGCCTGCTAAAGATTAAATGTTTAATGAAATTAAATGTTTAATGAAATTCGCACAGATACTTAATATTCACTTGTTCGATACTATAAACAATACTTTCCTGATTAATCGTATTTGCTTTACCAGGAGCAACATAAGTACTGTCGTATCCAGATACAGGAAAACGGCGATTAGCTCCTTTGGGGTGATATTCTTGACCCATGGCAAAATCACACAGCAACATAAAAACTCTCTCTTCGTCTTCTCCTGAAGGATTCCAATAATTAGTTGCGTAGTTTAAAGCCTTGGTAGATTGTTCTGAACCGTATATGCCATTACCAAACATTCTTCCTGTACATTGTGTCCCATCCGCAGGAGGGATAATTAAGCCTTGCTTGAGAATGCTTAATAAGTTGCTGGCTTTTGTCCCATGCCAATGTTGTTTGACGTTACCGATAGTTTTTGCTTTTGCCGTAAACGCTTTTCTCATTGAGGGAATATCTAACTGGTAGATTCGTCTCAGTTTATATTTTGCAGCAAGGTGATTCTGATTAATGGTTGACTTATAAAGCTGATTGATTTGACGAAAGATTTTCTTCCCTTCTGTGGTGCTTCCTGGTACTCGGTTAATCGCACATTCAAATACTGGCTGGGATTGAGAATCGACAGTCAGCGCAGCATCTAAAGCATTTAAAATCTCATACTGACGCTGAATTTCTTGAGAATCACAAAACTGTGACTCATCTATTTTGTTGCCTAATGCTTGGGGAATTAATCGCAGGTATTTACTCAATAGTTGACCCAACCTGTACTTGTTGCTTTTACGAGTAGCAGCAATTTGAATTAGATATTGTCTGGCTTCAGCGATCGCACTAGGGGTGACGATACCTAAAGGTGTTGTAAATCCTCCTGTTGCAGCATTGTAGGTAATATCTGTTTGAGAGGTGATTTGATGGATATTACTTTTAACTAAATACCTGATTAATTCTTTAGATCTGGGATCTCTACCATGTTTGATTTGCTTCGCAGCGATCGCTTCTAACTCTTCGGTGCTAATGACAGTAGTTTGCTTCAAATCTTGATCTAAAAGCTGTGCCTCAGTATAGCCTTTCCTCAACTTCTGACGTTTAGTGCGTTCAAACTTATCCCGCGCTAAAGTAACTGAACCCAAACAATAATTTTTGTGCTGTAGAGTATTCCCAATTCGCCCCCACTCGGCAATAAAAGTTCCGTCATTTTTTAAACTTCCACGCCATACTTTATTGGAATTTGCACCTACTTCCACATAAATAAGCGTACAGGTATCTAAGGTACTAGACCTTGTTGTCGTACTCATCATTGTCAGTCTTAATATTTAAATTAAAAAAAAGATATAAAGGGAAACTAAACCGTTCCCCAATTAAAGTCGTCTGAAGGAATTGCCAACCTGATTAGTAATATAGTACTTATTGAATAAAAAGTCAACCAAAAAGAGTAAAGTTTCGATTTAGCTTTTTTCTTCTTATCGTGCAAACCTTAGGCTACTTTATTGCTGACGCGGCTGGGAACTAAAACCTGATCGCGCCCTGCGATCGCTTCATAAAATTCTAATGTCCTTTGAGCATAAAGTCACCAATACTTTGCATATCCTTTTGCTGAAGAATCTTTCGAGGATGTTTTAACGATCTATCTTAAATGTTTTGAGAATTCAGATCCAATCACTGTCATCGTCACTGACATCACTTTGAGCAGATGAACCTTGACCATAGACAGAAGATGTCTGAGGTTCGTTAGATGTATCTAAATCTTGATCGTTGGCAAAATCTTCGTCATCTTCTAGATCCTCATCGACCTCAAACTCCTTAGTTGACTCAGAGTAAATATTACTCTGGACAGATTCGTAACTAGTTTTTGGTAGGATCTCTGTTAGCTTTTTACCGTCAATTTCTGTGACGACTAAATCATCAATATAAGCTAAAAAGATATTTCCTTGAACATCGCAAACCGTTACTGAACAAGATATTTCTGATTTTTCTTGGTTAAAAAGCTCACTAATAAAACGTGATGGATTAGCTTTATCAAGCTCACCATTGATACCCAACAAAATATATTCGTTGCCTGTTCTGCGGTGCTTAACAATTGTGGTCATTGTTTATCTGTTAATTAACAAGAAGATAGACTTAGTTTTTATTTTTTAGTTTTTATTTTTTGAAAGTTGATCTAGCATTACGCACATTTGTATCAGGACATTCATTACTCATTACTCATTACTTACTACGAGCAGTCAACTAAACTTGTCCTTATCGATTAACGCACTGCAATATCTCTTCTTTCCACTACTTAACCGTTGCCCCATGACTACGGGGATCTGTGTTATCGTCAGTGATCTTTACTTTCGCCTCAACTGGAGATATTTGACCTCTTTTATTGGCATAGGGAATGGAATTATTAGCAATCAAAGCATCTAAGTCCGCTTCTAAAATGCCGCGGGGTTGTTCGCCAATGGCTTCAGCGATCGCATTTCCTTGATTGTCCATAAACAGAAAATGAGGAATGCCATCAACACGGTAGCGTAACATCTCTGGTAGCCACTTAGTGTTATCGACATTAAGCATCACAAAATTAACGCGATCGCCGTAAGTAGCTTTAATCTGCGCGAGATCTCCTGCCATTGCCTGACAACTTGTACACCAGTCGGCGTAAAATTCGGTTAAAGTAGGTTTATGATTGTTTAGAGCCATCTCTAAAGAAGTAGATTGTTTCACTTGGGATTCTAGAGACGTAGAACTAGTTTCAGTTTGTAAACCCGAAAATAAAGCCACACTTAAGATAACTGCGGCGATCGCAATTACAATATTTCTGACGGTATTATTGGCTGATGGTTCTAGTGGTTGCTGGCTCATTAGTAAACTTATTAAATTATAGATATATAGATATATGGTACGCTTCTGCTCCCTATTCTATCGGTAAATCTATATACTCCCCATGAAAAAAAGAGTAACTATAACCGTACCTAGTACAGCGATTCGGATACCTCTTACTTATCGTCTGGCAAAAGATTTTAATATTGCCACTAATATCATTCGCGCTCAGGTTGCACCGAACCAGATCGGAAAACTGGTAGTTGAGTTGCAAGGAGACATCGATCAAATTGATGCGGCAATTGAATGGATGAGAATGGGGGACTTGAAGGTTTTTTCCGCTAGTGGCGAAATTGTCATCGATGAGGACAGTTGTGTAGATTGTGGTTTATGTACGGGAGTATGTCCTACTCAAGCTTTGGTATTAAACCCAAAAACCTTTAAATTAGATTTTCGGCGATCGCAATGTATTGTTTGTGAACAGTGTATTCCCACCTGTCCCGTCGCAGCCATCTCGACCAATCTCTAGATAATAAATGAAAAAAGTAGAATAAGAAAGATTGAAGCATACACCGCCTTGATAGCCAGCAAAAACTTAAATTAATAGAAAAAATGGCCATAAAAACTAGGGAAAAGCAATTAAGTTTTGAAGAATATCTTACTTATGAAGATGGGACAGATAATAAATATGAATTAATTTTGGGAAAATTAGAATTAATGAATCCGCCGACTGTCAGACATTTTCTAATTGCTAAATTTTTAGAACAAACATTTGATCGCGAAATTCAAAAAAAAAGCCTCAATTGGTTATGTTTTCGCGAAGCAGGAATTAGAACGGGTTGGCAAAAATCTCGGCTACCAGACTTATTTATCATTGATAAAAACGTAGCTATGGAATCACTAGATAGTTCTGCTGTTTTTCAAACTACCCCTTTTTTAATTATTGAAATTGTTAGTCCAGAATCTATAAAACGCGATTATCGTTATAAGCGTTCTGAATATGCTGCGCTGGAAGTGCCTGAATATTGGATTGTCGATCCTCAAGATAATAAGGTTACGGTATTAGTTTTAAATGAGGGTTTGTATGATGAAACTGTTTTTAGTGAGAAAGATCTAATTGTTTCTTCGATATTTACCCAACTCAAATTAAATGTACAAGAAATTTTATCAATATAGTTACGATAAGAATAACTAAACAAAATAACTAAAGCAGGTATTGAGGTTTTAGCATTATGGAGCGGCGTTCTTTACTTAAATGGCTAGGAGGTTTGACAGCAGGAATTTTACTGGCTACACAAGCCAATGCTGAGGATCAGGACGGGAAAAAAAGCGATTACGCGACCCGTAGCCTTTCGGATCGCTTGGGTCAGTTATTGCCTCTGAGAACTTTAGGACGAACAGGTGAAGCTGTAACTATGCTTGGGGTAGGAGGATGGCACATCGGAGCTATGAGTGAAAAAAATGCTCAAGCAACCATCGAGATTGCTCTTCAAGAAGGAGTGCGCTTTTTTGATACTGCTGAATCTTATCAATCTGGAGGTAGCGAAGCTCGTCTAGGCAAATTACTCACCCCTCAGTACCGAGATGTTGTTTATTTAATGACCAAAAGCACTGCCAGAAATGCAGATGGTGCTCGTCGTCACCTAGAAGATTCTCTGCGTAGATTAAATACTGATTATTTGGACTTATGGCAAGTCCATGCAGTTAATAATCCTCAAGACGTGGATGGGCGCATCGCAAATGGGGTATTTGAGGTCATGATGGAGGCAAAACAATCTGGCAAAGTACGTCATCTTGGTTTTACTGGACATACACAACCAGATGCACATCTAAGAGTATTAGAGAAGTCTGATATTTTTGATGTTTGCCAAATGCCAGTTAACGTTGCTGATCCTAACTATTCCAGCTTTATCAAACAGGTGATGCCAAGGCTAGTGGAGCAAAATATTGCAGTACTAGCCATGAAATCCTTAGCCAACGGCGGATTTTTTGGCGGATCTTCCCATAGTCAAAATGCTAACAGACCAAAAATTGTACCGAACCGAGTTAGCATCGCCGAAGCAATCAATTTTACCTGGTCTTTGCCCGTAAGTGTTTTGATTACAGGAGCTGACAATCCCCAACAGATGCAAGAAAAAATTTCTCTGGCTAAATCTTTTGTCACCATGGAGGATTCTCAACGCCAAGCTTTAATCGATAAGGTTGCAGATCTAGCAGGTAGACAAGTTGAATTTTATAAAGCCTGAATCTAATAGCGAGTCAAACAAGTTTTGATAAGTCTAACAAGGTATGGGGACTTAGGAAAATTAGGGTTTAGGGGAAATATTTTGCTGTCCAAATTAATTTGCTGGATTACTAGTAATTAAACTCCAAGTGACGATCTTAGTTTTTACAGGGTGTTTTAATAATTATCTGCTTGAATGCAGTTAGTTCTGTCAAGATTACCCTAATATGTTTAGACTTTGCCTATCTACTCTGTTATTGACTTTATTTGTTATTCCAGCTAGCAAAGCCAACGTCCAAGAAAATGAACTGATGTCAGTTACTTTAGGCGAAAGTGACACTAAATACTCTTTTCGTAACCAAGATGAAAAGTTCATTATTGATGCGGAAGGTCAAGATTCGGCATCTGGTTTGTTTGTTCCTGACCCGAATGTCTGTCTCAACAAAGATCAATTAGCTTGGTCTTGGCGAGTTGACCAAATTCAATCCACGGCGGATATCACTGTGGAAGAGAAAGAAGATTTTGCTGCTGCTTTAATCATCTTATTTGGCAAACCAGGATTGTTTTCTAAACCTAAAGGCTTAATCTATGCTTTTGCTAATACAGATTTGCCAGAAGGTTCGGTAGTTAATAGCCCCCGTGCCCCTGACAATTTCCGCACCATTGTCTTAGAAAATAAAGATAGCCCTTTAATGAATTGGCTGCAATACAGGAGAAATATCATTCAAGATTACGAGCTAGCTTATGGTGAAACCCCAGATAAAGACCTCTATACAATTGGTGTTTTTACCGATAACGACCAAACCCAAGAACCCGTTAAAGCTTCCTATTATTTACAATCCTGTAGCTTATAGACGTACATAAGTATTTATGAAACCCTAGTAGACTTGGTCATAAACAAAAATACCATTGATTTAACTTGAAACCCTTGCAGTATTTGAATTGTTACTTGTTACTTGAGCGCAGCAGTACTAAATTTAGCCTAGTTCTTCTCTTAACATATTGTAGTAAATCTGGGGTAAATAACCGCTCATCGAATTAGTTTCAATCCCATACCCCAGGCTTGTCCAAGTACCAGAAAGTAATTGAAGTACCTGGTCTATTTTTCCTTGTCGTAGTAGCTGAGGAATATCTGAACCCCAAACTTGGGAGTCACTTAGCCAAGCGTAAACTACTGCATCTTGATATTCAGCTTCAAAACTATAAGTCTTCCAACGCCAGATTCCTGAAGGGTTAGGATGATATTTCTGTGCTTGTTTTTCCCAGGTAAAATCCAGCATTTGGTATCGTCCCGCAGCGGTAGTACAGTTACCTGTATTAGGGCCAGCCACGATTACAACACAAAGTTCAGGATGACTACTTAGGTCGTCAATTTGCTCGCCACCGTATATTACGTTGTACGGATAAGTAACATTTGCTTCGCTGGCAGTAATAGTCCGCATTAAGGCTCTAATATAGGGATCTCCTCCTTCCATAACTAATGGTTGAGTACCATGCATACTAACCGAAAAATCAGGTTCAGGTAATATAGCTTGTTTCTCTGATTGCCAATATTTCAATAACTTGGTCAACTTTCTCGTGGAGTTCTGCCAATAGAAGTCTGCTTGAGATCGAGTGACATCTCCCAATTTTGTAAGCAGTAAGATTAAACAACCTGCGTAAAAAAACTTTTTTGCTTTACTAGCTAATTGCATCTTTTTGTAGCCTGATTAAAAACTCGCCTAAAACCGTCCCAAAACTCTCACATTAGTCTGAGATTTATTGATTTTACCTCCGCAATTTCCAACGCAATTTCCAAATAGCATCTAAATAGCATCTGCAAATAGCTGTGACCAGGTTTTGTCTGCTGCATTCGGACTGGCAACTATCTCAACAATTGTTGACTTAGCCTGTGGCTCTGACAATGCTGCTACACATACTTGTGCTACCTTTTGTCGAGGAATACTGCCGTCGAATAGGCTATCAGCTTGGGACATAATAATACTATCAGAATTATCTTCGTCTTTTAGTCCACCTGGTCTAACGATTGTGTAATCAATGCCACTGGATTGAAGATAGTTTTCAGCCTGTTTTTTCCAATATAGGACTAGCCAAAATAAATTTAAAGGATGAAAAAACTTAGAGGCGCATAGAGAAGATACTAGGACGAAATGCTCGATATTATGTTTTTTGGCAGCATCTACCAAATTTTTAGTTCCTTGAAAATCTACTTTATATGGGCCAGTCGGATCAAGACTAGGGCTAGCGCCCGTTGCACATATTAAAACGCTACAATCAGCAAGAGCAGACTCGAAAGTGTCAGGACGCAATACGTCACCGACTACAAACGTGGTCGTCGTCGGCAATATTGCTTTAGCTTTTTCTTGATCTCTAACTAATGCCTTTACGGAAACACCTTGATCAATTAACTGTTTCACAACGTGTCTACCAGTTTTTCCTGTAGCTCCTGCAACTAATACCCGCATAGAATCCTAATCACACCTACTTTAAGCAAAAGATGTTTAGCTAATTATTAACGCCTTTATTGTAATCATATTAACAGTCAGAGAAGGTTTTAAAACGCTAGTTTAAAAAATGATATGCAGTCTAAACTTATTAACCACCCACAAAATACCTTGTTAGAAATTTCTTCAGCCGATTCTATCGAGCTTACTGGCAATAATTCTCTTGAACAGCAAAAAACATTTGTCTTTGAAGTGAGTTTCAATGGACGAATGGATATGTATAGTGATGTTGATACGGTGGCTGAATATCTTAATGCCCATGAAGGATGGTTTTGTCGTTGTGCTCAACCGATGAAAGTAACTTGCTTAAGCGATAATGGCTACGTTTTAACCGTGGGTAAATATGGCTCTTTTGGCTATGAGGTGGAACCAAAAATTGCCATAGTCCTCAACCCTCCATTAGACAGAGTTTATCGAATGCATACAATCCCTGTTCCCGACTACGATTCTCCAGGATATGAGGTGAACTATAATGCTGTAATGAAATTACAGGAGTTGGAGGTTGATTCGGCGGAAGTAGTTACTAAAGGGTTATTTTCTAAACAAATAATTCCTACTTGTATTACTCAGGTAAGTTGGGAGCTAGACTTAAAAGTTGAAGTTGAATTTCCTCAATTTATCGCCAGACTTTCTTCTGGTTTGATTCAAGGAACAGGCGATCGCCTGTTGGCTCAGATTGTGCGCCAGGTGTCTCCTCGCCTCACCTACAAAGTCCAACAGGATTTTCACAGTCGCCATAATCTTCCTCTGCCATCTAAAAGCAGTAGGCAATTACATCAAGTTAGTAAACCCAAACACTATGCTGCTTAAAACATAGCTTAATACATCAGTGATTAGGTTGTTTCCATTAATTAGAAGGTGCTTTGGCTAGGTAATAATAACTATGACATGATACGGTCTACAATCTTCTGTACAATTTGCATTCCTGTCACAGCTTGCCAGCCAAACAAACCCAATAGAACAACATTTAGAGAAACATGAGTTTTACGTGCCAGGCTATTGCCTTTCTGCATGTAAGGCACTAAAGATGCCGAAACAGCAATTAAACCAGTCATGCCTAATCCTGCCAACAGGTGAGAGCCAAAAAACAGTTTGCCATTGTTGATATAGGTAACTGCCATCCCGCCTATATTACCTAAAACCATCAAAGATAGGAGAATTGCCCCAATTTGATGATGTTTCTGCCCAAAGTTTTTCTTGACTAGTTCTTTTCTCTTCTCTTTATCTGCACTCCTTATTTTGGAGTGTTGAACGCCTAAATATAAAGCGTAGACAGTCAGACCTAACAACACCCACATTAATATAGGATGACCAAATTGCGACCAGGTTTTGACCGCATCGGGAATTTCTAACGCCATAATGTTTTCTTTAATTCTTAAACAAGCTTAAAACTTTATAAAATTTAACTTAACATAAATTAACTTGAGAAAGCGAGGGAATATTCAAACTTAATTTGAGGAGACAGCAGTTATACTGCAAGCTTTAGCTACAAAATAATTGCGATTATAGCGATGCCGTCATTATCCTCTTCAAGATTAGAATCTTGTCAGTTGCCCCCAATGCTTAAGCCTGGAGATTTAGTTATAGCGATCGCTCCTTCTGGTGCAGTTAAGACAACCGACGCTTTAGAAAAAGGATTAGCTATCTGGCGTACAAGAGGCTATCAGGTAGAGATGGGGCAGAATTATCAATCTTGTTATGGTTATCTGGCGGGAAGCGATCGCCAACGCCGCTCAGATTTGGCAGCAGCGTGGGACAACCCAGAATGTAAAGCAATTGTCGCTGTCAGGGGTGGTTATGGTGGAGCGAGGTTATTAGAAGATTGGAGTTGGAGTACTATCAATCCTAAGTGGCTAATTGGCTTTTCTGACGTTACCAGCTTGCTCTGGAGTTTAGCTACAGAAAAGATTGGTGGACTTCATGCCTCTGTCTTAACTACTTTGGCAGCCGAACCAGACTGGGCGATCGCTCGAATGTTTAATTATCTGGAAACGGGACAACTTGATACCTTACAGGGTAAGCAGGGTATTGGCGGAAAGGCTTCAGGTATTTTGTTACCTGGTAATTTGACCGTAGCCACTCATCTACTAAATACTCCTCTCCAGCCTAACTTTGCAGGGGCAATTTTAGCCTTAGAAGACGTTACCGAGTATCCTTACCGTATTGATCGCATGTTAACCCAGTGGCGCATGACAGGGGCATTTAAACAGATTAGAGGTATTGCTTTAGGTCGTTTTAGCCGTTGTGAACCCTATCCTGGATCTAGTAGTTGGACAATCAAGGAAGTGTTGCGCGATCGCCTCGAAGATTTGAATATTCCTCTAATTTACGATCTGCCTTTTGGTCATGATGGAGCAAATGCCGCCTTACCTGTGGGTCAACCAGTTCATTTAGATGGTGACACAGGAGTTTTAAGCTGGGCTAATTCTGTTAAAATCTCAAACACAGACTGAATTCGTAATAAAACTTAAAGGAGAAAACCGCTTTGCCTCATTCTATTGTTACTGAAACCTGCGAAGGCGTTGCCGATTGCGTTGATGCTTGTCCAGTTGCCTGTATTCACCCTGGCCCTGGAAAAAATACGAAAGGAACAGACTGGTATTGGATCGATTTCGCTACCTGTATCGACTGTGGTATCTGTTTACAAGTGTGTCCTGTGGAAAATGCGATCGTGCCAGAAGAAAGACCTGAACTACAAAAAACCCCCCAGTGAGCAGTAGTTTGTAATTTAAATAAATTTAGCTATGCTTCGGCATTCGCTTTAAATTTCAATGTTTGCTAATGCTGACTCCAGAAAACTCGCTCACGAATCTTATCAGCCTATGCTCTCAAATTATGCTTACAATCAACCAGGTAGCATGCCAGGGACAATGGCGATCGCCGATCAGGCTAAAGCAACGGAAATTGTCTTAATCGACTACAACCAAGAGCAATATCATTTTGCAACTCATTTAAGCCCGGAAGAATCTGCTGCTCATCTCGATCAAAGATCAGTATCTTGGGTGGATGTAGGGGGTTTAGGAGATAGGTTAGCCCTGGAAACGATAGCCAAGATATTTAATTTACATCCCCTGTTAGTAGAAAATATAGTTAACGTTCCTCAGCGTCCCAAACTAGAAGATTATCAACATCAGTTGGTAATTATCACCCAAATGGTTAATTCTGAAGCCCAAGGTAGAGGAGTTTGGTTAGAACAAGTGAGTTTTATTTTAGGTGAAAACTATTTACTGACAGTACAAGAAGAGCCTCACAAAGACTGTTTTATGCCGATCCGCGATCGCCTCAGCAAAGGTCACGGCATTATTCGTCAGCAAAAAGCTGATTACTTAACTTACGCTCTCTGGGACACTATTATTGATTGCTATTTTCCCGCACTGGAAGCTTATGGCGAAAAAATAGAAGAATTAGAAGAACTAGTCGTAACCAAACCGACTGAAACAACTTTGTGTCAAATACACCAAATTAAGCGAGAACTTCTGGCTTTGCGTCGTGCAATATGGCCTCAGCGAGATATGCTAAACATTTTAATCAGAGATGGTCATCCCCTAATTGAAGAGCACGTATTGCACTATTTCAAAGATTGCTATGACCATATTGTGCAAATTATTGACACGATCGAAATTTATCGAGAGTTAACTTCTGGGTTAATGGATGTCTATCTCTCAGTTGTTAGCAATAAGATGAATGAGGTCATGAAACTATTGGCAGTAATTTCCACTGTTTTTATCCCCTTGACCTTTGTAGCAGGAATTTATGGCATGAACTTCAATACCCAAGATTCTCCCTGGAATATGCCAGAGTTAAACTGGTATTGGGGTTATCCTCTCTGTTTGGGAATTATGTTGGCGATCGCACTTAGTTTAATCGCTTATTTCTGGCGACTAGGCTGGCTCAAAAAGGCTTCTAAATAGAGATGATCTTCTCTGAACTTGTCACGAATAATTTTACTGTCTGAATCCAGAATCCCCACGCCTAAAGGTGCGGGGAGTATGTCAAAAAGATTCAAAATGCCAGACTTCTGAATGACCAGGGCGACGACCCATGATTTTACTGACAGAATTGACTTTGTAGGTATCCCCTGCAATTAACGCTAAATACTTTCCTCGTTGAAATAGGCGCAAGAAAAACTCTTGAGCAATTTGATTAAAATTAAATTTTTCTGGGTCAAAATAGCTATTGATCATTAATCTGGGATACCAGGAGTAACGTCGAGCATTACGGGCAATTAAAATAATCCCGTCATGAGAGATCCCTGCATTTCTCAAATCATCTAGAGCAACTTTGACATCTCGATGATGAGAAAACACCACTATCCCATAGGTTGCCTTGTTGTCATGATTATCTTGAATCAACAAACTATGGTTATGAGAAATTTCTTTCAGTTTTGTGACATTGCGTAACAATGCTTTGGATTTAAAAAATGCTTTCATCTGCCTGTTGTTATAACATCAAGTAGATTTAGAGTAACAATCAAATGTGTCAACACAATGACGAATTTGTGTCATTTTCAAGATTTTCTACTTAATTAATTAATGTTTACTGGATTAACGCCATAATTTCAGAGGAAGTAAATTTCAAGCAACAAATCAAACTGATTAACCTTGAGCATATTAAAATTGAATAATTATTTATAACTACTATTAATGTTGGCAAGTAGCCATGTTATTGAAACAAAACAACCGTCAAACGGTTCAAGGAATTATATTAACTGGTTTATTAACTTTATTAGCTAGCTGCGGAAATAGTTCCGCTCTTGAAAGTTTAGTTAGTGCCGATCCGAAATTAAAGAGGGGCAACAGCGAACAACCGTCTAGCCAAATTAACCCCACTAATCCCAAACTATCTCAAAATTCATTACCTCCCCAGAACCAAGATTTTATATCAGTCAATCCTCAGCCGAAAGAAAAGCCAGCAGAGGAGAAGGAGGTTAATGAGAAGGAAATTAATACGGTTGCATCAGAGAATAAAAAGACAGGTAATAATGACCCGTCTAACCAGTCCATATTACAAGACAAGACTTCTAGTAATTCTCAGGTGGTTGAGTCTCCTGAAACAACTCAACCATTAGAAACAGAAGCAAAACCCTCTAATCAAAAACCCGATTCAGCAAACAGAGAAACGTCTCGGAAGATTCCAGATAAATCTCCACCTGAACTGACTGAGCGAGAATCCATTAGCACATCAAGGGTAGATAACAACTTTTTCGATTCATCGGATGTTGATTTTGCGGATTTAGATGAAGTCCCCGAACAACTAAAACAACCTTTGAAATCCGTTGCAGCACTGGGTATTTTAACTCCTTACACTGGCAAGGCAAACGTCGAACTCACCAAATTTGCTCCCAATGAAGTAATTACTCGTGGAGAATATGCTCGTTGGTTAATTGCAGCCAACAATCGTTACTATAGCGATGATCCAGGTAAGAAAATTTACATTGCTGCCAAAACTAACCAGCCTGCCTTTAAAGACGTTAAGGCTAATCACCCAGACTTTGAGGCAATTCAAAGTTTAGCAGAAGCAGGTTTAATCCCTTCTCGATTGACAGAAGACAGTACCAATTTACTCTTTAGACCTGATGCTCCCTTGATCAGAGAAGATTTAGTTACTTGGAAAGTACCCTTAGATACAAGACAATCTCTCCCCAAAGCATCAATTGAAGCTATCGAAGAAAGTTGGGGATTTCAAGATGCAGCCGATATTGATTCTTCCGCCATCAGAGCTTTATATGCAGATTACCAAAATGGCGATCGCTCTAATATCAGACGTATCTTAGGCTATACTATGATTTTTCAACCCAAAAAAGCTGTAACTAGAGCCGAAGCTGCTGCCTCACTGTGGTATTTCGGCTTCCAAGGAGATGGAATTACGGCCAAAGAAGTTTTGGAGTCGGAAACAGAAACAGATAGTTAACAGTCAACAGTCAACAGTCAACAGCAAATTGATTAGTAAATTATTATCTAGCGCCGTCAAGCTTTATTTGCGATCGCAAGTTACCCAAGTGGAGGATTTGCAGGTAAAAATTAGCGGCAAAAATAAGCAAATTCTCCAGGGGTATATTCCTCAAGTGTTTCTTAGTTGCGATCGCGCTATATATCAAGGGCTTAATTTAAGTCAGATTGAACTTAATGGTTTAGATATCGCCATCAATCTACCAGAAGTAATCAAAAAGAAACCTTTGAGACTTCTAGAACCAATATTTGTGGAGATTAAATTAAAGTTAGATGCTGACGATTTACAAGCTTCTCTGGATTCTGAATTATTGCAGAGTGGGCTAGATGATTTATGGCAAATGATTCTAGCGAGGCAAATTAATACCTCTTCGCTAGAGTTGGATAACTTGGCGATTGACTGGCATAGTATTGCGATCGCTGATCAAGTCTTAAACCTCGCAGGTAAATATCAAGATTCTGCTGAAGAAACTCAAGAAATTTGCTTATCTACAGCACTAAGCTTGGCAAACGACCATACCTTATGTTTATCTTCCCTGAGAATTACCAATCAATCCTCTTTCGCTGATGAACTTCAGGACGAATTAAAGATTGACTTAGGAACAGATGTGGCGCTCGCCGAATTGGTAATAGAATCTGAGCAAATATTATGTTCAGGAAAGATTAGATGCTCTTGAAGTCGTTTTACGTTAATCGGTGAGGACAAGTTTAGTTAATAGTTCGTAAGTAACAAGTCCTAATTTTCTTGGCGATTAGGCAATTGCTTTAGATTCTTAGAAAGCTAAGAGTTAAAAACTATAGATGCGCTATTTTAAAGATTAAGAAGTATAGATATACTAAACTGATTTTAGATGAGCTTATTTAACCTGCAAGCACCCTTTGAACCAGGGGGAGATCAGCCTGAAGCGATCGCACAATTAACGGAGTCATTACAGCAAGGGAATCGTTGGCAAACTTTATTAGGGGCGACAGGTACAGGTAAGACTTTTTCGGTGGCTAATCTGATTACGAATCTGCAGAAGCCTACTTTGGTATTGGCGCACAATAAAACCTTGGCAGCCCAGTTATGTAATGAGTTGCGGTTGTTTTTTCCTAATAATGCGGTGGAGTATTTTGTCAGTTATTACGACTATTATCAACCAGAGGCTTATATTCCTGTTAGCGATACCTATATTGAGAAGACAGCTTCGATTAACGATGAGATTGATATGTTGCGTCACTCGGCAACGCGATCGCTTTTTGAGCGGAAGGATGTGATTGTAGTGGCATCAATTAGCTGTATTTATGGTTTGGGGATGCCCGCAGAGTATCTTAAGGCGGCTGTGCCGATCAAGCTAGGAATGGAGGTGAATCAAAGAGAATTATTACGAGATTTAGTTACTATTCAGTATTCCCGTAATGATATTGAACTTGAACGGGGGCGGTTTAGAGTTAAGGGAGACGTTTTAGAAATTGTTCCTGCTTATGAAGATCGGGTAATTCGGATTGAGTTTTTTGGCGATGAGATTGAGGCTTTGCGCTATGTTGATCCTGTTACGGGAGAGATTTTGCAGAGTATGAATGGCATTAGTATTTATCCCGCCCGCCACTTTGTTACACCCCAGGAAAGACTAGAAATAGCCTGTCAAGAGATTAAGACGGAATTAGAAGCCCGTTTAATTCAGTTAGAAACCGATAATAAGCTATTGGAAGCGCAACGATTAGAACAACGCTGTCGCTATGATTTGGAACTATTACAGGAAGTTGGCTATTGTAATGGGGTAGAAAATTATTCGCGACATTTGGCAGGAAGACCGCCTGGCGCACCACCAGAATGTTTAGTGGATTATTTTCCCGATGACTGGCTACTGATAATTGATGAGTCTCACGTTACTGTACCGCAATTACGAGGGATGTATAACGGTGATCAGGCAAGAAAGAAAGTCTTAATTGAGCATGGCTTCCGATTACCTTCGGCTGCGGATAATCGTCCCTTGAAAGCCGATGAATTTTGGCAGAAAGTAGATCAGTGCGTTTTTGTTTCGGCAACTCCTGCTAAGTGGGAATTAGAACAGTCAGAAGATCGGGTGGCTGAACAAATAATTCGTCCCACAGGGGTACTTGATCCAGAAATTTTAGTCCGCCCTACAGAGGGACAAGTTGATGATTTATATGGCGAAATCCATGAGCGCATTGCTAAAGGGGAAAGGGTGTTAATTACCACCCTAACTAAGAAGATGTCGGAAGATCTCAGCGAGTATTTTGCTGAACGAGGTCTTAAAGTTCAATATTTGCACTCGGAAATTAAGTCTATTGAACGGATCGAAATTTTGCAGTCATTACGCCAGGGGGAAGTTGATGTCTTAATTGGGGTTAATCTCTTGCGGGAAGGTTTAGATCTGCCAGAGGTATCGTTAGTCGCTATTCTGGATGCTGATAAGGAAGGCTTTTTACGTTCAGAAAGTTCCATCATTCAAACCATTGGACGGGCAGCACGCCACGTTCAAGGACAGGCAATCTTATATGCTGATCATATGACTAAGAGTATGGCCAGGGCGATCGAAGAAACCGAAAGACGACGCAATATTCAAGTTGCATATAATAAACGCCATAATATTACCCCCAAACCGATTATCAAAAACGAAGAGAATTCTATCCTGGCTTATTTAGATATCTCTCGTCGTTTAAATGCCGAACAGCTAGAAGAAGTTTACGAAAAATCTTCTGAGTTACCCCTAGAAAAGATTCCCGAATTAATTGAACAATTGGAAGCCAAAATGAAAGATGCAGCCAAAGAATTAGAGTTTGAAGAAGCTGCCAAATATCGCGATCGCATTTTGAAATTACGCGATAAATTATTAGGCAGAAGCATCATATCCCCATTAGAAGATAAACCACAAGGGCATTTTTAATCGGCTCCAGTTTTAACTTTTGGAACTTAATTATCATGACTAGCTTAAACACTACAATGCATAAAACGATTGAGATTGACGGACTCGATATTTTTTATCGGGAAGCTGGCGATCGCAATAACCCTACTATTCTCTTGTTACATGGGTTTCCGACTTCCTCTCATATGTTCCGCAATCTAATACCCGCCCTGAGAGAAGAATTCCATCTCATTGCCCCAGATTATCCTGGTTTTGGTGCTAGTTCGATGCCTAAAGTTAATGAATTTGAATACAGCTTTGATAAGTTGGGGGAGATCATCACTAAATTGACTATTAAATTGGATTTATCAGAATATTTCCTCTATTTGATGGATTATGGCGCACCAGTAGGTTATCGCCTAGCGACTAAATATCCCAACAAGGTACTAGGATTGATCGTACAAAACGGTAATGCCTATGAAGAAGGTCTAGGAGATTTTTGGCAACCAATTAAAGCTTACTGGCAGGATAAAAGTCCTGAAAATGCTCAGGTTTTGGCGGAGAACCTCTTGACCCTAGAAGCGACTAAGTGGCAATATACCAATGAAGTTCGAGATTTACAAGCGATCGCTCCTGATAATTGGGTTCATGATCAGTACTTACTTGATCGCCCTGGCAATCAAGAAATTCAATTAGAACTGTTTTACAGTTACGGTACAAACCCTCCTCTGTATCCACAATGGCAGGAATATTTTCGGAACTTCCAACCTCCAACCCTAGTCGTCTGGGGCAAAGGTGACTATATATTTCCTGAAGAAGGAGCGCATCCTTACAAACGGGATCTCAATAACCTGGAATTCCACATTTTAGATACAGGACATTTTGCTCTTGAGGAAGATTTAGACTTAATTGCCAATTACATTCGCAATTTTGCTCGCTCGAATAGTTCTCAGTAAGAGAAAATTGCCAAGATCAATTGCCGTTTAAATCCTGTGCTTAGATCAAAACTATAGATTTCAATCAAGAAGAAATAGTTATGGCTAAAGTCGAAATTTACACTTAAATTTACACTTGGACAACCTGTCCCAATACTGTTCGGTTAGTCTCTTAAGTTATTTTATTCGCCCCCTAAATCCCCTTCCTCGCGCGTTCCTTTGCTGAGGAAACCTCAGCAGGGTCGCTCGTCAATTCTGGGGGACTTTTAGTTCTCTTTCTCCCCCAAATTTGGGGGTCGGGGGGCTTAACCGAACGGTATTGCAACCTGTCCTTCTGTCCTTTCTGTCGTCGTGCCAAACAGCTATTAGCGGGACTTAAACAATCCTAAAAGTCAAAATAAGCTGGATGTTTATGATAGTTAATTTTCACGTTATTCTCACAGGCGATCGCCATAATTTAATGATTGGATATTGCTCGATCTAATATTTCGTATCCCTGTTCTAAGCTTTCAATCTGGGATACTTGATCCCGTAACTCTGCTGCGCCAGGAAATCCTTTGCAATACCAGGCTAGATGCTTACGAGATTGATAAATGCCTCGTTGCCCTTTGTATTCCCATAAACCTTGTAAATGCTTTTTGGCGCACTGAAGTTTAGTAGTAACAGAAGGAGGAGGCAATATTGCTCCAGTTTTGAAGAAATGATCGATTTCTCCCACTAAAAAAGGATAGCCAAGAGTACCCCTAGAACACATCACTCCATCAGCCTGAGTTATTTCGAGACACTTAACCGCAGCTTCCAGCGAGAAGATGTCGCCATTGGCAATTATCGGAATTGACAAAGCTTGTTTCACTTTAGCAATCCACTCCCACCTAGCAGTACCGTTATAACCTTGGGCGCGGGTACGAGCATGGAGAGTCAGCATTTGTGCCCCCTGATGCTCCATTCTGCGGGCAAAATCGATAATATTAATCTCGTCATCATCCCAACCGATCCGTGTCTTGACGGTTACGGGAACATCTACCGCTTCCACTACCGTTTTAACTATTGCCTCGGCAACTTCTGGTTGACGTAATAAAGAGGAACCTCCGCCTTTTTTGGTGATTTTATTTACAGGACAACCCATATTGATATCGATGGTGTTTGCCCCTTCTGCTACTGCTCTTTGAGCTGCTTCTGCCATAAAGTCTGGGCGACAGTCGAATAGCTGAATGCTGATGGGATCTTCATCAGGAGCGATCGCCATAATGGTTGGCAATTCTTGAAGATGATAGATCTCTTTGGCACTTACCATTTCGGTATACATCATCGATTTTGGAGCATACTGTCTCACTAATCGCCGAAAGACTAAATCAGTCACCCCAGACAAAGGAGACTGCAAAACACGACTGTCAACCAATACTGAGCCGATTTTTAGCGGAGTTGACAATTTAATTTTTAGTTCGTCGGATAAACTCATAGAGTTCGGAGTTTGGAGTTCGGAGTTCGGAATTAAATAAGAGATTGATAGTTAATTAGTAATTGATCGCCAGACACCGACTAAAATTCCTTGAATTTCGACGTTTGATGCTTCTGCTTTGATTGGTTCATATTTTTTATTAGCAGGCTTGAGAGTCACTTTTTCTTGTTCTTGATAAAAGTGTTTGAGAGTTGTGCCATATCCCGATACTCTCGCAGCAACAATATCGCCGTTCTTTACTTCTGTAGAGGATGAAAGCGATCGCATGATCACATAATCTCCCTCATTAATTAAATCTTCAATCATGCTGTCTCCCACTACTCGTAATACATAGCAGTCTGATTGTGTAAATATGTCCGACAAGTCTAATCTTGACTTTTCGTCATTAAATGGTTCGACTAATCCTCCCGCAGCAATTTCGCCTTCAATAGATAGTCCTTTGTCTGGTTGGTGTAATATCCTAATGGTACGGGCTTTCCCATCAATCCAGTCGATATAACCTTTATTGCGTAATCTTTCTAATCGGCTTTGTACAGGGGCAGGCGATCGCAAATTCATCGCTTTCATCATCTGCCTAATTGATGGTGCGTGTTGAGTAGACTTGATATACTCGACTAGCCAATCGTACAGCTCTTGTTGGGCTGGAGTTAAACTTTCCATAACTTATTTTCTAGGGTATGTTGGCAAGGACAAGGATTTTGCCAATTGCAGGCAAAACTTGGTATATCCGTTCAGAACATAGGTACTAAATATTAGAAGATATTTACCCCTAGAAAGTCAAGTTTGAGAGGAGTTAGTAGTTCAGAGTTCAGAGTTTGGAGTTCGGAGTTAGTCGTTCGGAGTTTAATGGTTTAAACTGCGAGGAATTGTTGGATTATTTCTTGGCTTAGTTCGTCGGTGCTTCCAGATGCTACGATACCACCTTTTTGCATTGCGTAATAGCGATCGGCTTGACGCACAAAATGTAGATGCTGTTCGACTAGTAGTACCGAGATGCCTGTTTCGGCGATAATTTGCTTAACTGCTGCTTCAATCTCTAAAATAATTGAGGGTTGAATGCCTTCGGTGGGTTCATCTAAAACTAGTAGGCGGGGTTTTCCCATTAAGGCACGAGCGATCGCCAATTGTTGCTGTTGTCCCCCACTTAAATCACCTCCCATGCGAGACAGCATAGTTTTGAGTACGGGAAATAGCTCAAATATTGATTCGGGGATAGACTCTTTACCTTTTCTCCCCTGGGGTTTCGCTTCTAAGCCTAAAAGGAGATTATCTTTGACGGAGACACGAGGAATAATTTCTCTTCCTTGAGGTACATAGCCAATACCTAGTTTTGCTCGGCGATCTGGGGTTAGTTTACTTAAAGGTTGATCTTTAAAGAGTATCTCGCCAGTGCGGGGGGATAACAAGCCCATGATCGTTTTCAGGAGAGTTGTCTTGCCAACTCCGTTACGCCCAATTAAACATACCATTTGTCCCGCAGGAACACTCAGATCGACATTTCTAAGAATATGGCTTTCACCATAATAAACGTTAAGATTAGATGCTCTTAACATTAGGTCTGTCTGATCAATGGTTGATGGCTGATTATTCATTCAATATGTTTGGGGTGTAATTATCTTTGTTGATATTAAGTTGTTAGTTGTTAGTTATTGGGTTTAAATATCTACTATTTATTAACTATATTTGGCTTTAATTTCGGTTTCTATTTTTTCAACAATTTCGATTGGTAAATTAAGCAATTCTAAAAGTTGTTGATAAGCTGATACTTCTCGCTCATTAATTCCGTGAAACTGTATTATCTCATAACTTAGTTTCAAAACTTTTTCTTTCTCAGCCGAGTTTTTTAGTTTAGGAATTAAAGTATCTAAAGTACTATTCTTAGTTAAATAATTTTGTAATTCCTTTTGTAAGCTATGTTGATGTTCGGTATCAGAGGCAAATTCTTGACTTAATCGAGATAGAATCACATTTAGTTCTTCTGGTGCAAAACTACCATCAGCCCAAGCCATAGTTGCAGCAATGCGAAGAATATTCATCTGTTCGGGAGTAATTGAAGGTGCTTCTCCTAAATAAACTTCAATCACACGAGGATCGTTTTGTACCTCGTCCATTGTTCCCTCGCAAAGTAATGCCCCCTGATGTAATACTGTTACCTTATCATTGGCAATTTGCCGTACAAATTCCATATCATGTTCGATCGCAATAATGGAATGACTTTCAGCAAGAGAAAGTAATAAAGCCCCAACGTTCTCTGTTTCTTCATCTGTTAATCCTGCGGCGGGTTCATCTACTAGTAATAAATCTGGTGACTGGGCGACTAACATGCCGATCTCTAGTCGTTGTTTCTCACCATGGGATAGCAAGTTAGCACTCAGATTCGCTTTGCTATATAAACCAATAGTTTCTAACAAGCCTGCAACGGTTCTTTGTTCACTCTTGTTGGGGCGACCGAACAGAGTAGAAAAGACATTTTTATTTTGGTTGCAAACTAGATCTAAATTTTCTCTCACAGATAGATTTAAATACACTCTGGGAGTCTGAAACTTTCGCCCAATTCCAATCCGAGCTATTTTGAATTCTGGTATTTTTTGGAGATTTTTCCCTTTAAATAATACCTTCCCCGTAGTCGGTTGAACCTTGCCTGTAATTACATCTAAAAAAGTAGTTTTACCTGCACCATTAGGGCCAATAATTACGCGAAGCTCTCCCGTATTCATACTAAAATTAAGGTTATTTAGAGCCTTAAAACCATCAAAGCTAACCGTTAAATTTTCAATTTCTAAGATCTTACTCATCACCCAATATTTTCATATATCTCTTATCTTTAACCCGCTACTTACTGTACAGACAAGGCATGCCTTGTCTCTATCTAACTAATTTTCTGATATCTCATCCCTCTCTTGCTGCACTTCAGGATCTTCAATCAAACTGGGGTAGGTGACTAGTTTATTT
Organism: uncultured Pleurocapsa sp.; assembly: GCA_965365755.1. Taxonomy (GTDB): domain Bacteria; phylum Cyanobacteriota; class Cyanobacteriia; order Cyanobacteriales; family Xenococcaceae; genus Waterburya. Next base: position 5,947 of record CBDUCX010000029.1, on the reverse strand, counting down.
TGTCCCAGGAGCGATCGCAATTTAATCCAGCCATAATTTGTCCACCAACCGATAATGCCGTCAGGCAATACTGTGACGACGATGAGGAATAATGCACCCTGAAAAAATAGCCAAATTTGGGGGAAACTTTCGCTCAAAAAGGTTTGAGCCAGCCTAACCAACAGCGTACCGATAATTGCCCCCACTAGGGTTCCTCTCCCGCCCACAGCCACCCAAATTACCATTTCAATGGAGAAAGCCACTTGCATAATGCTGGGGGTAATAATTCCCGTTTGTACAGTATATAGCGCTCCTGCGATACCTGCGATCGCTCCAGAGATAGCAAACACTAAAACCTTATACCCAGTGGGATCATAACCTGAGAATCTGACCCTAGTTTCATCATCACGAATTGCTTTTAATAGTCTGCCAAATCTGCCACTAGTTAACCAACGGCACAAAAGATAGATCAAAACTAAGCAAATAACCGTAATAATATAAAAAGTTCGCTGCACTCCAGGAGAGCTAACTAAGATATCAAAGATTTTTTCCGTGTCAGTTTTTAAGCCATTAGTACCATTAATTATTTTCTGTTGACCATTAAAAAAATTAAAGAAAACCAACAAAGCTGCCTGAGTCAGAATCGAAAAATAAACCCCTTTAATACGATTACGAAATACAAGGTAGCCAATTAAACCTGCGACAATTCCAGGAATTAGAATCAATGCCACTATAGTAAAGGGAAAAGAATTAAAAGGTTGCCATACCCACGGCAATTGCTTAACACCATAGAGGGTAAAAAAGTCTGGTAACTCACCTCCTGTAGTTTGCAGTTTAAGGTTCATGGCAAGAGCGTATCCACCCAAGGCGAAAAAGATACCATGACCTAAACTCAATAAACCTGTATAACCCCAAATCAGATCGATACCCAGAGCTACAATTGCTAAAGACAGAAAACGACCAATTAAGCGCAGTCTAAAAGCAGGAATAATACTAGGTAAAATAACTGCGAGGATAATAACTGAAGCAATAATTACAGCAATCTCGATCAGTCTATTTCGACGTTCCCTTTGTTTAATTTGAATACTAGTTGCACTATTCATTAATAATTGTTCAGAAAATAATCATCGAAAATCAAACTTGTTACTCGTTACTTGTTACTTGTTACTTAATTACAATTCTGCCGTTCTTCCCTTTTGAGGAAATAACCCCGCAGGCTTGATTTGCAAGAAAATAATAATCAAAGCAAATACCATCACCTTTGCCATACTGCTGGTGGCAAAAAATAAAAAGAAATCAATTATGGGCTTAGGTGCGGCAAAGTTAGTCAAAAACAAGGCTAAAGTTCCCGAACCTATGAGGTAGTTAAAAATACCAATGCCTAATGCAGCCAACACAGTACCTAAAAGATTGCCCACACCACCAACAACCACCACCATAAATGTATCTACAATATAGTTTTGCCCCGTATTTGGCCCCACAGAACCCAGTAAACTAACAGCACAACCAGCAATTCCCGCTAAACCTGAACCCAAAGCAAAAGTGAGGGCATCAACCTTAGCAGTGGGAATACCCAAACAAGAACTCATAGTGCGATTTTGCGTTACTGCCCGAATCTTAAGCCCCCAGGTTGAACGCTGCAAAAACCAGTAAACTCCGATTAGACACAAGATAGTCAAGACAATGATAAATAGACGGACATAGGGAATTTGAAAACCTAATGCACTTGTGCCACCACGCAACCATTTAGGAGCGGTAACATCAACGTTTCTGGCGCTAAACCAAGCCTTAGTCAGAGCCGAATTTTTGCTTAACAAAGAGTAAAATGCGATCGCAATTCCTGTCGATAAAGGTATTAATAATACTAGTATCTTATTTTTAATTCTTTCCCAATCAGGGCGATTTTTAACAAGCTGTATTCCACCAAAAAATAAAAGACAAAAAATTCCTAATGAGATCATTAATAGCCAGTTGACACTACGGACAAACTGCTGCAAAATCAAACTAACTCCCCAGGTAGCCAAGAGAGTTTCTAATGGTCTACCGTAGAGAAAGCGAATTGCCCCCCGTTCCAAAATTAAGCCCACAATCGCCGATACGATAAATGCCACGGGAATCGCTACAATAATATAAAAATTAAACCAAGGTTCACCCAAAGATTTAAAAATATTTTGGACAACAAAAGTTGCATAAGCCCCCAGCATCATTAATTCTCCATGAGCCAGGTTAATTACTCCCATTAGTCCAAAGACAATTGCTAAACCAAGGGCTGCAATCAACAATACCGAACCAATACTAAGACCGTTAAATAAACCTTCAATTAATGTAGACACAACTTACAGCAATTTTAATTGGATAGACTATGTTGTTGATTAACTAGTTTTTATTTATCAGCTTTTGAGATCAAACTTCTGTATTCTACTCAACTAAAAAGCGCAGTAATTTAATTAATCATCAAAAAATGATAATCAACAATTGTTCATTGTCAACCGTTAATTATCAAATTACCTAGCTGTAGGGTGAGTTTTATAGATAATGTAATTACCAAGATCGCAAGAGATCTATCTGGAGGAACGCACTAAACCAATTAGATAACCTAATGTTGTAATAACAGAATGTGCGTTACATTTCATATTCTTGATTAGCTTTCCTGACTAACTTCGATCATAAACACACCCTACGCCTACTTAAATCAACAACGATCTAAGCCTCCTTATATTTTCCACCCTTATTCGGATCTGTCCAATCACAGGCAAATCCTTTAGTTTCTTTAACGTACTGATTCCAAGGAATAGGATCTAGAGGGCCTTTGGTAGACCAAACAATATCAAACAGTCCATCATCTCTGACTTCTCCAATACGTACTGTTTTGGAAATGTGATGATTAGGCTGCATGGTCACTAAACCTTCTGGGGCATCAAGTTTTTGTCCTACCGCTGCTGCGCGAACAGGTTCTAGATCAGTAGTACCAGCTTGTTCCACAGCCTGTTTCCAAAGGTAAACCATAATGTAGGCTGCCTCCATGGGATCGTTGGTTACACGATCATCCCCGTATTTGGCTTTGAAAGCGGAGACAAACTTTTCATTCGCAGGACTTTCTACGGTTTGATAATAGTTCCAAGAAGCATAATGTCCCTTGAGGTATTCTGGCCCAATTTGTCTAACTTCTTCTTCCGCCACACTAACGGACATTACAGGATATTTGTCGGGATTTAATCCTGCTCCTTGCATTTGTTTAAAGAAAGCAACATTGGTATCACCATTAAGGCTGTTGAAAATTACACCCCCATTGGGTAATGCTGCCTTAATTTTAGTAATGATTGGCGTAACTTCTGTATCTCCCAGAGGCAAATAATCTTCCCCTGCAACCTTACCGTCCTTAGCTGCTAGCTGCTCTTTGATAATTGTGTTCGCTGTACGGGGGAATACGTAATCTGATCCCACCAGGAAAAACTCTTTACCTTTATTCTCTAATAACCAATCAACTGCCGGCTCAATCTGTTGGTTGGGGGCAGCACCAGTATAGAAAACATTGTTAGAGCATTCCTGTCCCTCATACTGGACGGGATACCACAACATATGCTTTTTCGATTCAAATACGGGCAATACTGCTTTACGACTAGCAGATGTCCAGCAACCGAAGACAGTTACTACCTTGTCTTGGTCAATTAATTTAGCTGCTTTTTCCGCAAAGGTCGGCCAATCGGAAGCCCCATCTTCTTGAATAGGGATAATCTGCTTGCCTAAAACCCCCCCAGCAGCATTAATTTCGTCAATTGCCAGCATTTCGGCATCAACTACAGTAGTCTCGCTAATCGCCATCGTACCGCTCAATGAGTGCAGAATACCAACTTTGATCCCGTCTCCTCCCGCAGCAGCACAGGGATTAGCAGTAGAATCAGCAGTCGTATCACCACCACCACTATCAGCACAGCCTTTTAACAGCAGACTAGCTAAGACTCCTGTAGAACTATAAAGTAAAAATTTACGTCTTCCTAATTGTGACATGACCTTAAATATCTTAAATGTGTCTAATCCCCTTTGTTTACCTACTTTGTTAGAGGCAAGAAAGTGTTGTTAGATTTTTAACGTGAGTAATACGAATATTCTTTCGTGGACAAAATTGTACTATCTGATCTCAAAAAAAAAGCAGTCTATGATACAAATTTAATCTTTGTTTTATGGGATACATATGTAGAAAATAAATAGTTTTAATACATTTTTTTGCTATAAATTTAATAAAAAATTAAGTATTGTCAACAAATAGCGCCAGAGTTAGTTTCAATCTGAAAATCACGGTCTATTTGCTAACTCAGAACAATCAGCAATTTCTTGTTTCGCCTGAAAGTATAGAAACATTGCCCACGAATCGATCGCATCTTGATTTGACTCGATACTTCCCATCTCTTGTTGAGCAGCCAAAAGACAATGTTTTAAGAGCTTTGCGTCTGACTGGATCTGCTGATATGGTTGCGATTGGTTAGACGTATCATCTGTTCTGGACTGTATTGCTACTGATTCTAATGTTTTATGTTCTGACAATTGTTCGGGGGTAATCTGTTCGGGGGTAATCTCGTCCCTAACTTCTTTAGCAAAACCAGAAGCCACAATACCTGCGGGGAGAACAAACACCCCAATGCCAAAACAAGCTAAACTTGCTCCGAGTAATTTACCGATTAGCGTTACCGGATAAATATCGCCGTATCCTACGGTAGTCAGAGTAACAACGCCCCACCACATAGAAGCAGGAATACTGGAAAAAGCTTCTGGTTGAGCATCGTGTTCAGCGAAAAACATCAAACTAGAGGCAATAATTAGTAACAAAGAAATAATTGACAATGTAACTAGAAGTTCTTCTTGTTTACTGACAACAACCCTAACTAACGAACGTACTGATTTAGAATATCTACCAATTTTGAGAATTCTAGCTAATCGCAGCAGTCTTAAAGTTTTTAAAAAAGCCAAATGGTGAAATATCAGCAATAGGTAAAAAGGAAAGGTAGAAATAAAGTCAATGATCGCCATTGGGGTCAAAGCATAGCGAACTCTACCCCATACAGGATGGCGAAACTTTTGTTTAACAGTGCACAACCATAAACGGAGTCCATATTCGATAGTAAAAATTACAGTGGAAAAAATGGCTATGCCTTTAAAGAGCCAATAATAATCCTGATTTAATGGCTGTGATGTTTCTAAAATGAAACAACTGATGTCTAGAATAATTAAGATAGACAACAGAACTTGGTCTAATTTAGAGAAGTAGCTGCTATAGTTTTGAGCTTCCAAAATATGGTATAGCTTACGTCGAAATGCTTTTCGCTTCATCTTGCCTAATCTTATCCTCTTCAATAGTTAACTAATGCAATATAAATATAAGTAGGCGGGTAAAATTAATTAGAAGATAAAAACATATTATTTCTTCCCCTGCTTCCTCTGCTTCCCCTGCTTGACTAAGTTTTATATTTAATTCTGCCTACCTACTTATATTGGTCAACTCCTGTATTGGTCAACTCCTGTTGCGGTAGTCTCAGATTTTCTGTTTCTTTTTGACGCTACGAATCCTGGAGTTTTGGGCGATCGCTTTATCTCAGCGGATAAACCTCTTTCAAAGCCATTTAGGACTGTTGCTAAAGTGTTTCTGGGATAATTATTCGAGATGATTTCGTATTTTATTTTTTTTACCGTGCATAAAAAATACCGAGCCAACATATCTAGAAAATGTCAGCAAGTTGAGGCGGAAAACTCCCATTCTGGAGAGTACTCCTAATCATCTTCAGTCTGACTACAGCCAACCTGAAATCACTGCTTTGTTTATTTCAGGAATATTAATTAATCTAAACCGAGGATATACCAACCATGTCTAACAACGAATTATTTGCCGAAATCGTTCCCACTGAAGAAGCTAGCCTTTCAGGTGGTCGCCATCGTCGCCGTCGTCGTGGTCGTGCTGATGCTGAAGCTGATGCCT
>CBDUCX010000028.1:0-27747 GCA_965365755.1 uncultured Pleurocapsa sp. | reverse complement strand
TTCGATGACTATTCATTTATTTAATTTGTCTATTTAAATCAATTCTAATTCAGGTAAAGCCTTATGAATTGTACCCAACCAGTCAATTAGGTCATTCAACTGCCTCTGAGGCTTCGCGATATCCAACCCTCGCACAATAAACTTCTTCAGCGCGTAAACAAAACGCGAATTTTATATATTAATCTTATACATTAAAACGTAAAAGTTTTTAACCTACAGCAAACTCAGTATATTGTCTAATCTCAGCAGGATGAAAACCCAAGACTATTTTATCTTGAGGAATTTCTGCATCCAATAATTCATTAGCAATACCATATTCTGTGCCGTCACGATGAATCCAGATTTTATCATCGATAATTTCTAAATGAATAATGCAGCCATGAACTCTTTTTTTATTTTGCCAGCCTGAAGTCATGACTAGATAATTATTGTTGTCGTTACTAATAATTAGCTTGGATTCAATATCTCCTCGTGAGTAAGGAATAGATACATAATCAGTCAGAATCCTGGTGATTTTTTCTCGATATTCTTTTATGGTATCCATTGAATTATTTCCTCGCGATCAGTATTCTTTTTATTTCTACAGCAATTTTTTGGTTTTCTTTTTCGGCTGCAATTAACTTTTCTGCACCTAGATCGACATATAAATCTTTATTTCCCCACTGTAGTTTCAACGGATCGTCGGTAATCCTCCAACCATCTTTGATTAAAGCATTTTTAATATTGTCATGAAATATGTCTTTAGCTGGCATAATTTTTAAACTAATTCCAACTCAGGTAAAGCCTTGTGAATTGTACCCAACCAGTCAATTAGGTCATTTAACTGCCTCTGAGGCTTCGCGATACCTAAACCTCGCACAATAACTTTCTTCGGCGCATAAACAAAACGCGATCGCAAATGCTTAGGAAGATTCTCTGCTAATAGATTCCAAGCTGGTTCAGCCATGGGGGTTTCTAAGACAATATTTTGTTGTCCTTCGGGTTTGATACGGGAGAAGCCGATGGCTTTGGCTATTTGTTTTAACTCCATTACCTGGATTAGCTGTTGGGTTGCGGTGGGTATTGCACCATAACGATCTTCCCATTCGGCGGCAATTTGTACTAGTTCTTGTTTGGATGTTGCGGTAGCGATAGCGCGGTAAGCATCCATCTTTTGTTCAGGATCGGCGATGTATTTGGCAGGAATGAAGGAGGTAAGTTTGAGATCTATTTGAGTGTCTTCCACCTTGGGTATTTCTTGTCCCTGTATTTCCTGGATTGCTTCTTGCAGCATCTCCATATATAGCTCGAAGCCAATTTGGGTCATTTGTCCCGATTGTTCTGCACCCAGGAGACTACCTACCCCTCTGATCTCCATATCTCTGGTTGCCAGTTGATAGCCTGAACCCAGTTGACTAAATTCTTGTAAAGCACGGAGTCTTTTGCGAGCAGTATCTGATAAACTGTGTTTATTAGGGTATAGTAACCAGGCGTGTGCCTGAATGCCTGCTCGCCCGACACGACCTCTTAGTTGGTACAGTTGGGATAAACCAAATCTTTGGGAATCTTCGACAATAATTGTGTTGACGCGGGGTATATCTAAACCCGACTCAATGATAGTGGTACAAAGTAGTAATTCTGCTTCGCCGTTACTAAAGGTAAGCATGGTTGACTCTAATTCCGACTCTGGCATCTGTCCATGAGCGATCGCAATTTTTAGATTGGGAATCATTTCCCTTAGTTGGGCGCTAATTTCTTCAATCCCTTCCACCCTGGGAACTACATAGAATATCTGTCCACCTCTGTCTAACTCGTTACGGATGGCGTTGCGGATCACTTCGGGATTATAGGGGGAAAGGTGGGTTTTAATCGGGCGACGAGATGGTGGGGGTGTAGTAATCAGACTCATTTCCCGAATTCCCGACAGGGACATATATAAGGTGCGGGGTATGGGAGTCGCCGAAAGAGTTAAAACATCTACCTGGGCTTTAAAAGCCTTGATTTTCTCTTTTTGATTTACTCCAAAGCGTTGTTCTTCATCCACTACCAGCATGCCTAAATCTTTGAACTTTACGTCCTTGTTTAATAACTGTTGTGTCCCTACTACTACATCTAACTCTCCCGTAGCTAGCCGTTGCATAATTTCTTTTTTCTCTGAAGGGGTACGAAAACGATTTAATAAGCCGACATTAATTGGATAGGGGGCAAATCTTTCTTTAAGAGTGTGATAATGCTGTTGTGTCAGAATCGTTGTCGGTGCCAGAAATGCCACCTGTTTATTAGCACTGGTAATTACTTTAAATATTGCCCGAATTGCCACTTCAGTTTTGCCGAAGCCCACATCACCACAGACTAAACGATCCATCGGGCGATCGCTTTCTAAATCTTGTTTAATATCTTGAGTCGCTTTGAGTTGATCGGGAGTGGGTTGATAGGGAAAAGAATCTTCTAGTTCTTGTTGCCAAGGATTATCAGCAGGGTAGGCATAACCTTCAAGTTTAGAGCGTTTAGCATAGAGTTTTAATAAATCTACCGCTAGCTTCTTAATATTTTTCTTAACTCTAGTCTTAGTTTTTGACCAAGACTTAGTTGCCATTTTATTTAATTCTGGGGGACGCTTTCCTGTCTGTCGAAACCGCGTCAGCATATCTAAAGAATCGGCGGGAACTCTTAATGTACCGTCGGCATACTTAACAACTAAATACTCTCGGTTAATTAAAGTTTCCAACTCTAAAAACTTACCTAAACCATGATGTTTATGCACCACATAATCACCAGGACGTAATTTATTTAAATCGACCTTCTTAGAAGTAGCACGACGACGTTTACGAATATAGCCAGCCGTAGCTAAAGATTGCTGACCAAAAAATTCTTTATCGGTAACAATTACAATACGGTAAGTAGGTAAAATAAATCCTTCTAATTCTGCTAAACCAGAATATTTTAAGGCGACTGCTGTATTCTGAATATGAGCTTTGGTTATTGCTCGAAAGTCTTGGGGATTAGGGATAAACTGTACAGGACAATCATGTTCTTGTAACAAAGAAGCAGAACGACTCGGCTGTGCAGAAACTAACCAAGATTGATACTTCTCTACTGTCAGACCACTATAGATTTCTCGCTTACCTCTTAATATCTCTGAGAGTTTAGCAAATTGATGAGGCGTTGTCGGAATCAGACGTGCTTGCAAATTATATACCGCTACATCATCAGGATTAGCTATGTCTAAACGAGGTTTTTCTTCCGCAATTTCCGATAAATAAATACAGTTAAACCTATCAGTTTGCTTCAGACAATTTTGCCAAGCAGTATGTATTTTGGAGGGACTTAATACTAAACTTTGCCATTGCGATTCCGCCAAATCAATCCAGCGATCGCCATGTACCTGACATTGTTCTAATTCATCGATCGCAATTAAAGTATTATCAGGTAAATAATCTATAAGTGTTGCAGGTTGTTCAAAAGCAATTCCCAAAAAGCGCCTCATTCCTTCAGGAGGATTACCTTCTAATAAAGCTTCTAATTCTTGCTCCTCCAAATAGTCTTCAATACTCTTCCCCTGCTCTAAAATACTATTAGCAATGATCTGACTAAAAGAAGTCGGAGTTAATAATAATTGCTCTAACTGATCTAGCGATCGCTGATTAGCAGGATCGAATTCCTTTAACTGTTCCAATTCATCCCCAAACCAATCAAGCCTAACGGGTAATTCTGCCGAAACGGGGAAAATATCAACAATATCACCCCTTCTACTCCACTGTCCCTCAGTTTCTACCAGGTTTACTCGCTCATAACCCAACCTAGCCAACGATTCATCCAATTGCTTTGAGGTCAATTCCTTTCCTGGCTGTAGCGTCAGACAATAAGACTGAAACACTTCGAGTGGTGGCAAATGAGGCTGGAGCGATCGCTCAGTAGCTACTATTGCTTTAGGTTGGGCGGTTTGTCCGTCACCCCCACTGGTAACTGGTAGTTGATCAGCGATCACTGCCAACTGTCCCCAAATGATCTCTGATTCAGGGTCAAATGGGTCATAGGGACTTGCTTCGGAGGTGGGATAGAAATTTACTGTCTGCCAACCCATCGCCTCTAATTGGGCTGCCCAATGCCCTGCTTCTTCCAAGGTAGAACAGACTACTAACAAATTATTAGCTTCAGCTTTTGCCAAACTAGAGCTAACTAATCCCTTGGCTAAACGGGGGATACCATTAAGTAATAAAGATTGCTGTTTACTAAGTTTGGTTAGTAGTTCTTTGGTGAGGGGCGACTTCTCGATCGCCTGTACTACCGATGCAAAAGCCATAATTTAAGCGATGAAGGATGAAAAATTAACGATGAGTTAAAACTACTCACTCTTTAAACAAGGGTAGCGAAAAACTGGGCTGATTAGTGCAAATATATTAGACTTCTTGCCTTAAAGGACTAGCCCGCTATTTCTCACAAAAACTGCGATCGCACTCTGTCACAATCCCCATTAAATCTATTGAACACATTATTAGTTGTTTGATATTTTTAGCCAACATTGAAATATTTTCTATCAGCGAATTTGTGTTGCTTGCTAAAGTGTCTACCTAACGAGAACAAAGACATTTATTTACGGGATAGTGTCAGAAAAGAATTTAGTAGTTTTTATGAAATATTTCGCAGCACTGGTTTTACTAATACTAATTTGGCTGATGCCAGGAATAGCCTTAGCAGAAGACAACCTTAACTTCAGATTATCGACTGAAGAAGTGCAAGAGTTACAGCAAGTACAGTGTAGCTTGAAGACTGTGGAAAGATTAATCTCTGAGGGAATAATCTCAACTACAGAAGCAGAAATTATTCAAACAAAATATTTATCTGAATTAGAAGACATACTTCCTATTCGACCTCATGATAGTGAAGAATTAACTCAAATAATTGCCAACAATCAACTGGCTGGGAATGTTGGACAACGTAGACTAGGATTAAATTCTTTTGCTAAGATTATTGCCGTTTTTTCAAGCTTTCTCTTAACCATTGCTTTAGGCTGGTTAGCCAGTTTGTATTTAATTCCTCTCCTGTTATTAATTCCCCTTGCAGTCTATGAATTTCTAATTTATTTAGTTTGTGGCGGTGCAATTTTTACAGGATATTGGATATCAGCAGAATATATTCAATATATTGTCTTATCAGGAAGTTTGGGACTGATTGGCGCGTTAGGATTTTCTTATCAGCAACACAAAAATTTTTATCAGCAGCTACAGCATAAAATTGGCATTGATGCTTTTAGCTTCAATACTATGCTTTTATTCATAGTATGGTCAGCAGTAGCTATTATTTATCAAAATGTACTATTAGGTTTTCTGGCAATAATTGCTTTAGAAGCATTTAGCGGATTCTCGATCGCAGTCCTTCCCCTGACTTATTTTATCGGTTTTCGCCATAGTGACGCGATCGCCAGAACCATGTTGCTATCTTTGCTGCTATTGATCACAGAGTTAACAGTGAAAATCGCGGGGATTGACGTACCATATTTTGATATTTTTGCCCCAGGAATGAGATTTATGGGAACTTTTGTCTATTTTCTAGGTTTGTTAATCGTATCGAGCAAATGGTATTGTCGAAGAAATTCTTGGCCTTATTTACCCATGCAAGGATTGACTATAATTTCAGGCATAACGACTTTTTATATCGGTTCTTTGTGGCAAATCTCACAATTAACAGGGATTGGTGGCACTTTATTTGTTTTATACATCATCGAAAAATATTTTGAATTACCTTGGTCGCGAAAAACTTTTGCTTGGGCAGCATTAGGACTCTCTCTGCTACTTTATGGTTGCGCTTGGCTGATTCGCACTTATCCAGAAATATTTATAATTCTTAACGCAGATATCACAGCAAAAAAACAATTACTTTTACTTTAAAGTGATTGATTTCGTATTAAATACGAGCTTTTTTTTAATGTTTATATATCTTCTCGTTTATTTCTCTTTTGTATCCCGACTTGTTGGCGATCGCTCTCTAAATTAAGAGATAAGTCGAACAAAAAAAGTGCTTTATAATTTTAGAATCGCAAATAGTGCATTAACTGAGAGATTAAATGACCATCAAGATCTAAACGAGATTTTAAATCGACAAGATTGCGGTATTTTCCTTGTTGTTGGCGATTTTCAACCAATTTTTGAGCTAGTTCTAAACTTATCTGAGGAATAGCAACAATTTCTGTAACCGTGGCAGTATTGAGATTAATCTTTTCTGGACTAAGGGGACTAAGGCGATCATAGTAGGCAAAAACCAATACAGCTTCCAATGCTTGTAGACGCTGTAGGGGAAGATTAACAGCAGCAGCAATATCTTCAAGACATACTAGCTGTACTCCCATCCTGACCAATTCTACTAAGGTTTTTGCCTGATGTATGGAAAATCCTGGTAATCTTAGCCAATCATCCACTGTCGCCTGATTTACATCTATTTTTATGCCTAACTCAGCAGCGATCGCAATTTCTCTAAGAGACTGAAAACGATAGTAAGGATCGTTAGCTATTTTATTTCTGATCCCAATTTGAGATAGTCTAAACATAACCTGAGTTCGATTTGACTACCTATTATTACTCATTATTCTGTTGATTAACCTATAAATTAAAATTTTCTCTCCCTTAAAGCTTTGTAGTATTTGGCAATAGCTACTGAAATACAGTAACTATATGAGGAACAAGGAACGTTAATATAGGAAAAAAGCTATTTACCAATATAAGTTATCTTGCATTTGCTTCTTATGAATCGCTAAACTCTTGTAGAAGTTGTTCTGGAGTCAAGATACGAAGAGAATTAACTAGAAAATCATGACAATTGCGAGTGACAATAGCATCAAGATTGTTAAACACTGCTGAATAATATTGAATATCATCCTCAAAATCTTTGTGATGTTTTTTTAATGCTTCTTTGACAATCGCAAAATCAACAGAAGTAATCTGGCAAAGATCAGCCAAACTGCCTAAAAAATCTAACGTCCATTCTTTTCCTCTCGGTTTTCGCAAAATGTAGAAAAGATCGGTAAAAGTCGATGCACAAATATAGCCTTCAATTTATTTTTGTTCAATCAAGACGAAGATGCGATCTCAATACTGTTCGGTTAGTATCTCAAGTTATTTTTTCCGCCCCCTAAATCCCACCTCGCGCATTCCCTTGCGTCTTACGACGACGCGGGGTCGCTCGCCAATCCTGGGGGACTTTCACAAATATGGCTCCCCCAAAGTTGGGGGCTGGGGGGCTTAACCGAACGGTATTGGATGCGATCTGCCAAATCATAAAAAGGTTGACGGATCAAAGCATAATCAAGAATTATATTGGTATCGAGCAAAATTTTCACAGACTATATTTTTCCCTGAGATAATCTTCTTTTGCTTGTTGTGGATCGAAATCTTCGGCTACAGGTTTGACTTGTTCCATTAAGTGTCTAAAAGTCTTAGTACGATATCGAATCGGTTGTCCTGCTATATTTTGATTAATTTCTTGGCTTAGTTTGATTTGTTCTGACCTTGGAAGTTGCCGAACCAGGGCTAGTATTTGCTCATAGGTTAGCAGGAGTTGATAAGTGTTTTGAGTCATGGATTTCTAAAATAGATTTTATCCGTGAGTAAAGTTGCATTTGGATTTTGTCAAATACGTACTCTCAAACGAACCTTAGGCTAAATTTTATCTAGATTAAGCAATATGCTCTAGCAGTTGACGGCGTTTTTGCTCAAATTCATATTCCGTAAGCAAACCATCTTCTCGCAGTTGATCTAGTTCTCGCATAGCATCGGCGATCGCTTTTACCTGTGGTGAAGTATTAAGATTGAGATTATGCTGGCTATGTCCATTAAATTGACGCTCAAATTGCTCCAAATCTTGAACCAGATACCAGACAGCATCAATCGCTGCCGCAATTCTGGGGATTGGTGTTGACCATAACAGCAGATAAATAATCCCCCACACTGGTTGACCTAAATATAGTTTATGCAGACCAGCGATGGGCACAACTGTTCCTAATAATGCCAAAGCTACAGCAACACGACGCTCCTTATGATGTTTAAAAAGTTTATCTAGCACTGACATCTAAATTTGATTACGCTCAATAATTGAATTTACTTTAGCCTATTTTTTTTCCTAGTATGAAAAATAATATTCAAGATCCTTGAAAGTATCAACACCAATAAGAAAAAAGAGAAGCTTAGTATTTATTACTAAACTCCTCTGCTAAACATAAAGTTGGTTGATTAGATTCAGAAAATTAATTATCAAGCAACACTGTTAGACAACAAAACTTCTTTTAATAGCTCCGCTTTGTCGGTTCTTTCCCAGGATAAGTCAAGATCGGTACGACCAAAATGTCCATAAGCAGCCACGTCTTGATAGAAACGACCTTCTCTTTCTTGAGGCAAATTGCGTAAGTTGAGGGTTTGAATTATACCTGCTGGGCGTAACTCAAAATGTTGTTGAACAAGGTCTAAAAGAACCGAATCAGAAACTTTGGCAGTCCCAAAAGTCTCAATAAAGACGCTTACAGGTCTAGCGACACCGATAGCATAACTTACCTGTACTTCGCACTTATCTGCTAAACCTGCTGCTACGATATTATTAGCAACATAACGACAAGCATAGGAAGCACTACGGTCAACTTTTGTGGGATCCTTACCAGAAAAAGCACCACCACCATGACGAGAATAACCGCCGTAGGTATCAACAATAATTTTGCGTCCTGTTAATCCAGAATCACCTTGAGGTCCTCCAACGACAAACTTGCCTGTGGGGTTTACTAAGAAACGAGTACTATCGTTGGGCTTTAATTTGATGTCAGCAAATACAGGCTCAACTACCGCCGACCAAAGATCATCTTTGATTTTCTTCTGCACAGCAGTATTGTCAGATAGATCGCCAATCGTCTCGGTATGCTGAGTAGAAACTAAAATTGTGTCAATTCCCACAGGTATCCCATCTTCATACTGGACTGATACCTGGGTTTTGCCATCTGGACGTAGATAGGGTAACTCACCCAACTTACGCACTTCAGCTAAACGACGGGATACTCGATGTGCTAAGCTAATAGGCATCGGCATTAATTCTGGAGTTTCGTTACAGGCATAGCCAAACATTAAGCCTTGATCGCCAGCACCGATTTTGTCTAGTTCGCTGTCGCTGAGATTCTCTCTTTGCTCTTGAGCAGAGGTGACACCCTGGGAAATGTCTGGAGACTGTTCATCTAGAGCAATTAATACTGAACAGCTATTAGCCGAAAAACCATTCTCAGCGTGAACGTAACCAATTTCAGCAATTTTTTTTCTAACTAAATCTACATAATTTACCTGAGCTTTAGTTGTGATTTCCCCTGTAACCAAAACCAGTCCAGTATTGACTACTACTTCAGCTGCTACGCGACTGGAAGGATCCTGAGCTAGGATAGCATCTAAAATAGTATCGGAAATTTGATCACAGATTTTATCTGGATGACCTTCGGTAACTGATTCTGAGGTAAATAAATAACTTTTGGACAATTTTTTGTAATCCTCTACGAAATTTTATTATGCGACGTGGTAGATAGACCTAAGCACTAAACTATTAAGGAACATAATACAGGCTTATTATAAGAATTACAAAGTTTGAATTGTTAATATACTATTAAGACTATTAATTTGTACATCCACCGACTCTAGCTGGACATTTTGGTGACGGCAGATACCGATTGTTCCTGCTGCCTTTGCTTCTTTTGCCATAATCATGTCCCCAGATGTGTCTCCTACCATCAAGGTCTGCTCTGGTAAGACTCCCAAACTCTCACAAGCTTGCTGAAAGAGCCGTGGATCTGGTTTGGTTATTTCGTTGTCTACTCCCAGACAATGTTGAATATAATCGTTCAATTGATGATTGGCAACAAAGTTTTTTACTTCGATAGTAGAATCAGCAGAAAGTATGCCGATTTTCAATCCATTATTGACCAGAGATTGCAGAGTTTCTCTAACATCGTCATACAAGGGAGCCGTTTGGGGATTTTTGCTTAAATACTTGGATTCAGCTACTTCTATAAAGGCTGACTCCGCAATTTGTCTGGATTCATGCCAGCTCCTTCCAGTTTCGGCAATATAGGCAGCAGCAGCAATTTCGTTTTCATAGCGACTGCCTGCTGCCATCAAACCTTGAGGATCCAAAGTATTATCTAAAATACCAAATGCCATCATCAAAGGTTCCCCCACCCCAGGAATTTGCGCATCAATGAGACGCGCTCTTTCAGTGCCCACTTCTCGCCAAAATTCTCGTGAATTTTCTAGGGTGCCATCTTTATCAAAGATAATGGCAGCTATATTATTAAATCTTAGATCTTCACAGGCGATCGCGATCGACAATTTTTTTCTCCTATAGCCAGATAATTAACTAACTTATAAAAAAAGAGAGGGATTTACCCTCTCAGAACTATTTTCTAGATTAATTTCTAGATCAAACAGAAAATAAGTTATTCTTCTGTAGCTGCCCCTACCATTTCTTCTTCGGAATCTTCCACTGTATCGACAACTGTTTCTTCTTCGACTGTTTCCTCTTGGGACTCTTCCACTGTTTCCACAACTGTCTCTTCGACCGCCTCGACAACTATTTCTTCTTCAAGAGAAACTCCTTCAGCTTCAGCTAATAGCTTTTGACGGTATTTCTCTGCCATTTCTTCAGCCTGATCAAATACTATTTGTCTATTTTTGAGCATATCTCCAGCTTCTGGCTCTAGCTGCTTAGTTGATAGGGATATCCGACCTCGTTCTGCATCTAAGTCGATAATCATCACCTTCAATTCATCATTAACTCCAAAAACGCTATGGGGAGTATCAATATGATCATGAGATATTTCCGAGATATGAAGCAGTCCACTTACGCCGCCAATATCAATAAATGCACCATAAGGTTTGATACCACGAACCGAGCCTTTGACTACTTGACCCACTTCTAAACCATTCATCTTACGTTCTACCAAGGCACGACGATGACTTAAAACTAGTCTGTTGCGCTCTTCGTCTACCTCTAAGAATTTAAGGGGCAAATCTTCTCCCACCAAATCCTCTTTTGCTTCTCTAGCACTAATGTGTGAACCAGGAATAAAACCACGCAATCCTTCGATTCTGACTAATGCACCACCACGGTTAGTCGCAAAAACATTGGAGCGAACTGTAGCATCTTCCTGCTGAAGCTGTCTGACTCGTTCCCAAGCGCGCATGTATTCGATGCGTCTGATCGAGAGAGTTAACTGTCCGTCCTCATTTTCGTCAGTCAAGATAAAAAATTCTCTTGTCTCGTCCGCCTGAAGGACTTCAGTAGGATTATCAACTCGATTAATCGACATCTCCTGAATGGGTATATAAGCAGCTGTCTTAGCACCAATATCAATTAAAGCTCCCCTTGGTTCCATGCTGAAAACTGTTCCTGCCACTATATCTCCGGGACTAAAGTGATAATCGTATTTGTCTAGGAGAGCAGCGAAATCTTCATGAGTAAAACCAATATCTTTAGTGCTGTTTGCTTGCTGATTGACCATATGGTTAGATGTCCTTATTTATTTCCTTATTTTTTTGATGGGATGAGCCTCCTGCTTGATGTACACTCACCTACTTATCGTGCAGCCTACACCTACATGGGATAGATATCCAGCTAACAAAAATGTTAAGTTTGAGATCAATAAAGTGACCAGAGATAACATTTTGACACTGAAATATATCTGTGTTGTTGGCAAGATAGCACTATAGCATTGTAACTTTTTCTTGGGCTGACCGTAACTTTTTTTTATTTTTTGAGCTAAATATAAATACTTCTTATAACTCTCTTGTTTTTTTATTAGTAAATGATAAGTTGTTGCTGTGACGATACACCAATACAGCAAAGCCCGATGAATTGTTTTTCTATCGAGATTTAGGAAATACAATCGGCAGTCGTGGCTGAAGAATTAGAGCTGGGAGTCTCCTGCCAAGATTTAAAGTCCGAATCCTGAGCATTCTCATTTTGCAAACGATTTAAGGTTTCGATAAAGTCTTTGATACCTTGGAATTTTCGATACACTGAAGCAAAGCGGATGTATGCTACTTCGTTTTCATAGCGCAAGTTCTGCAATACCAATTCTCCTATTTCGCTACTGCTAAACTCTTTGCCTGAGTTTTGCTGTAATTTGGCTTCAATATTGTCCACAATCGCTTCCGCTTTTTGGTAAGAAACCTTGGTTTTTTCACAAGCTCTCAGTATTCCTCTGAGTAACTTCGCCCGATCAAAAGATTCTCGGCTACCATCTCTTTTGATTACAGTAATCGGAACTAGTTCAATGCGCTCGTAAGTCGTAAAACGCCGTTTACAATTTAAGCATTCTCTTCGGCGACGAATACTTTGCCCACTTTCTGTAGAACGGGATTCAAGTACCCTGCTTTCCGTATGTTGGCAATTGGGACAGTGCATTAATTTTAATTAGAGGTGTTTACTATAAATTGTTTATATAAACAACAAATCTGAGCCATTTTTTACATCATAGTCTGTCTTACAGCAGACCATAATCAAAAAAGACTCAGAAATGGAGAGTTCTTAATAATACTTAATTTTTTCCAGCTTACTTTTCAATGCGGGGTGGCTCGCGAAAAGCGATCGCAAAAAAGAGAACTGAAAGTGCCATAGCCAAAACCAAAATGTACGCAACAGCTTCCATAGTTAAATTCCTAAAGTGTCTTTACTAATATTTTACCAACAAAATAACCGAAGTAAGGTTGTTTCAGTTACTGACTGGATTTTCGTCAGGGAGATTATAAATTTTAAAAAATTACTTTCTCCCCAACAAAACTTAATAACAGCTAATAGGCAGCTATTACGCTCCTTTAGCGGCACGAGTGGATTTATCACCCACTTTCTGATAATAGCCCCATTCTACTTGTTCTTCTTCTAGTTCGGGGTCAACACCAGCGAATACGTCTCGGTACAGTGTACGAGAACCATGCCAAATATGACCAAAGAAGAAGAAGAGGGCAAATACTGCGTGACCAAAGGTAAACCAACCACGAGGGCTAGTGCGGAATACACCGTCAGATCCTAGTGTTTCAGTATCAAAGTCAAACGCTTCCCCTAACTGAGCCTTACGAGCATATTTCTTAACGATAGATGGATTATCAAAAGTTTGACCATCCAAAGCACCACCGAAGAAAGAAACGGTAACGCCACTTTGCTCAACACTAAGTTTGGATTCTGCACGACGGAAAGGAATATCTGCTCGAACCACGCCATCAGCATCAGTCAGGACAACGGGGAAAGTTTCAAAGAAGTTAGGCATCCGACGAACGCTTAGTTCACGACCCTCGGCATCAGTAAATACTGCGTGTCCTAACCACTGTTGGGCAATACCATCTCCACTATCCATCGCACCAGTACGGAACAAACCGCCTTTGGCTGGGCTATTTCCTACATAGTCATAAAAAGCAAGTTTCTCAGGAATTGTCGACCAGGCTTCAGAACGAGTTAAACCATCATCCATTGCCGTCTCTACACGACGCTGAATTTCTTGTTGGAAGTAGCCTTGATCCCACTGATAACGAGTTGGCCCGAACAATTCAATGGGAGTAGTGGCATTGCCGTACCACATAGTGCCTGTAACTACGAAAGCCGCAAAAAACACCGCAGCAATACTACTAGACAGAACCGTCTCAATGTTACCCATTCTCAGAGCTTTATATAGTCTCTCAGGAGGACGAACGCTGAGGTGGAATAGACCAGCAATAATACCCACGACTCCAGCAGCAATATGGTGTGCGACCACACCACCAGGGTTAAAAGGATTAAATCCTGCTGCCCCCCATTCTGGAGCAACCCCTTGAACGTGCCCCGTAATTCCGTAGGCATCAGATACCCACATTCCTGGCCCCCACAAACCTGTAAGGTGGAATGCGCCAAAGCCAAAGCAAAGTAATCCAGATAAGAATAAATGTATCCCGAACATTTTTGGTAAATCCAAAGCTGGCTGACCAGTACGGGGATCGATAAATAATTCCAAATCCCAATATACCCAGTGCCATACTGCTGCTAGGAACAGTAAACCAGAAAGGACGATGTGTGCGATCGCTACACCTTCAAAAGACCAGAAACCAGCACTTGCGCCAGTTTCACCTGTAACGCTCCAGCCACCCCAAGATGTATCTACACCCAAACGTGCCATAAAAGGTAGAACATACATACCTTGTCGCCACATAGGGTTCAGAATAGCATCGCTAGGGTCAAATGTTGCTAGCTCGAACAGAGCCATTGAACCTGCCCAACCTGCCACTAAAGCAGTGTGCATCAGGTGAACTGATATTAGTCTTCCTGGATCGTTCAGGACGACTGTATGAACTCGATACCAAGGTAGTCCCATTGACTACGCTCCTCCTATTGATTAAATAATTTTAATTTGTCTAGTGTGACCAGATAACCCTGGCTAACTTAAACATCACTATTAAAATAGTAATGCTAAAGATGACTGTTATTTTGTAATTTGTATTTATGCCACAAGCCTTGTGGTTACCGCGAAAATTCTGACAGTAGCCAACAAAAATTTGGGGCTTATTCAAGGACG
Organism: uncultured Pleurocapsa sp.; assembly: GCA_965365755.1. GTDB lineage: Bacteria > Cyanobacteriota > Cyanobacteriia > Cyanobacteriales > Xenococcaceae > Waterburya. The sequence continues at coordinate 13,214 of CBDUCX010000028.1, read as the reverse complement.
ACTTGAAATTACCATTATCTAAAGAAGTGTAACTATTGTTAGAACCTATTGCAAGATTTAGCGAATGTTAGCGAAAAAAGTTAATTTTTGTAACGTTTTGTCAAAATAGATTAAGTTAAGTCTTTAATTTTGGTTTATTTTTCTTGAGCAGCAGAATTAAAGATCAGTTCAGCACGATTTAGCACTTCAATAACCTGCTGGGCAGTGATTAATCGTTTAAGTACTACCTGTCCGATACTAGTATTAGAAGTAGCTTGAAGCTCTGGTTCTGGGGCTACTTCCACCATCAATACCGCATCTTCAACGGCGTAAAGCCAAAGAACTTCTTGCTGTTGCAATATTCCGCAGTCAAGACGTTTTATTTCGGGCTTGCGTCCCCAGCTAACCTGATCCCATAATCCGCCAAATTCCCATACTCTCCCGTAAGTCCAGCCATCACTTAGAAAAAAATATTTCACTGTGCCAATAGTTATCTACGTCTACGTTTGAAGTTAGCAAAGTTTTGGTAGTTATTCGCTATTAATCTTCAAGCTTGATTTATAAATTATTGTGCTTGCAGGACTTAGAGTTAAAAATTAGCAATAGGTCGTAACACAAATAAGAATAATTATCATTTGTGAGCCAAACTACTCTCATCTTTACCTTATAGTAAGAATTGAGATATTGTAGTCAGGTAATTAGGCGCTTAGTTCGCTAGGGAGCGCTTAATGGGTCGAGTACAGGTCGCGTTGTCATCGCGCTTTAAGCAAGAATAAAATTGTCACCTGCCAAATTTTTGTTGAATTCGACTGGTTAACATGTCTAATTCAGGTAATCTCAGCTGCATGGCAATCAAGCCAAAAATAATTATTGCTACTCCACTAGAGACGGTCAATTCAATTAAGAGCAATAATAAATTACCATTCCCCATGGTCTTTTCTAAACCTTGACTGACACCGTAACTAGCGAAACTTGCCACTCCAGTTGCCATAAATAAAACGGCAATATCTTTGCCCCATTGCCATAGAGGTAAACCATTTAAACGATGGTGCAACAGCCAAATAAAGACGGTCATGGAAATAATATTCACGCCGATAGTCGCCATCAGTAATCCAGGGGCACCAAAAGAATTAACCAGAAAGTAATCTAGAATTGCATTCAACAAAATATTGATAATGCTGATTTTAAAAGGTGTTTTCCCATCTCCTAAAGCATAGAATACTCTCAGCAGTATATCTCGTGCCATATAAAAAACCATGCCAAAACCATAGACTACTAATAAAGAAGCGACGAATTGAGCATCTTGAGCCGTAAATTGACCACGTTCAAAGGCAAATTTAACGATGGGGACAGCCAAAGACATGAAAATGGCAGTCAAAGGCAATAGACTTAAGGCACCCAAAAATAGACCCTGACGGATTTTTACTTTTAATTCTGGCCAGTTTTCGGGAGCAGCCAAACGAGAAAACACTGGTAAAAAAGGGACTAAAATGATGTTAGAAATAATTCCGAGAGGTGTCAGCATAATAAAGTTAGCGTTGCGGATCGCAGCGGCAGCCCCTGCAATACCAGAAACAAACAGTAAATCGATGGTGAGATTGACGGTAGACATACCTGAGGAGATTACTGCCGGGGTCATAATCTTAAACACATCCATTACTCCAGGAATACGCCAATTAAACCGCAGGCGTAAAGTCCCCATTCCTGCTCGCCACTGCACAATTAACTGAGCTAACCACTGTAGAATTGCTCCCCCGACAGTGGCACTTGCCAACACAATTGCCCCTAACTTAAAGTATTGAGGGGTGTTTAATTGCTCACCAAAACGAGCTAAAATGCAGGCAACACCGAAGGTAAGAGTAACGCTGGACAATAAAGGACTAATACTGGGTAGTAAATAGCTATCGACAGCACTTAAAGTACCGAAGCCAATACCGATCAACCCTGCTAGTAGTGCCAGGGGAGCCATAATTTGTAATTGTAGTACCGCCAATTCCTTCGTTTCTAAAGGTAATTGGGAGCCAGACAAATCGATAATTGTCTTGGCAGAAAGCATAATCACCACTGTTACTACTATTAAGAAAATGCTGACTATCGTAGTAACTGTTTCCACAATGGGTGCAGCTGCCGATTGCTCTTTTTTGGCTAAGACACTCACTAAAGAACTATGAAAAGGGCCATTAATGCCCCCTAACATGACTAAGAAAAAGCTGGGAACAATATAAGCATAGGCATAGGCATTACTCACCGCACCAATACCAAAAGCTGCTGCCATTACTAACTCGCGGACAAAACCAAACAGTTTACTTGCCAAGGTAGCGATCGCTACTAACTTAGCAATACTACCCACGGAAGGAGATGATTTTTTATTTGCAGTCACAGGATACAGATATTAGGACTCTTTGTTCGATATATTATACGGTTGTAAGAGAAAGCTGATCTTAATTAGTCTCGACCAATTATGAGCAAATTAGAAAGTCCTTATCTTGAACTGATTGATCTCTTGTTAAATAATCCCCGAGAGCAGGAGATCAACATTTTGAATTCTCATCCTGAGTTAGTCAATCAAGAATTTATTAGCTGTCTGATGTCCGTAGGTGAAAAGCTCAGAAGTTCAGGAGACATTGCCGCCGCAGAGCGTTTAATCGATTTAGCCAGTAAGTTGTTGCAGCGAGAAAAAACTCATACTTCTTCTAAGAGTCAACGGCAAAAGTATTTTGCTTTTTTAATGAACTTGCTGCAACAGATCTCCAATCGGCTACCACCACAGGAGGTATATGCTTTAATTCGGGACAATCCCGACAAAATGGATGGCAATCTGACTAAAATTCTGAAATACTGGACAAACGAGACGATTCTATCGGTTGAGCCAAATCAAGGAAAAGCGATCGCCAATGATTTAGTTAATTTCGGTAACTTAATTAGTGCCTATCCCGCAGGAGATCGGGCAAACAATATCGAATTAGCAATCGTCGCCTACCAAGCAGCTTTAAAAGTTTATCAGCCTATTACTTTCCCCAAAGACTGGGCGATGATTCAGTCTAATTTAGGCAATGTCTACCGCGATCGCGTTTTGGGCAGTCGCCGAGAGAACATTGAACAGGCAATTACCACCTATCACTTAGCTTTAGAGGTAATCACCAAAGAAAAATATGCTTATATTTGGGGCAATACCCAGCGTAATTTAGGGATTGCCTATTCCTATAGAGAAGAGGGATCAAGAGGGAAAAATATCGAACAGGCGATCACTTGCTATAAAAGAGCTTTATCGGTTCACACCTTAGAAGATAGTCCTCAAGATTGGGCAGCATCCCACAATAATTTAGGCGATATTTATCCTAATCGTCTCCTGGGAGATAAAGCGGAGAATATCGAAATCGCCATCAACCATTTAGAAAAAGCTTTAACTATCTATACTCTTGCCACGAACCCTAATCGTTGGGCAATGTTACAGAATAACTTGGGCAATGCGTTTCAATCCCGCATCAATGGAGATAAAGATAGTAATATCGAACGTTCCATCTCCCACTATGAAAACGCACTCTCAATTCATACCCTGGAAAAATATCCCTACAATTGGGCAATGTTAAATAACAATCTCGGTGGTGCTTATCGTCATCGAGTAAGAGGAGACCAAGCAGAAAATAAACAACAGGCGATCGCTTTTCTCAACAAGGCTTTACTGGTTTACACCAAAGAGCGCTTTCCCCGTCAATGGTCGGAAATTCAGCATAATATTCAGAATATTACTAAGTCTTAACATTGAACTTAGCAACCGTTTTCTTTGTAGGTGAATATACACGATCAACGTCGCATTTTTACCTTTTATCTTTTCCTTCCCCAAAACTAGTAAATTCTATACTCGTCGAACTCACGTATCTCGGCTTAGAACCTTCTGTGCTTCAGCCAAGGAAGTAGCCAAACTAATGTTGGAAAATATTGATCTTTGCTAGATACACAAAGTATAATCGTTGTATATTCAATGAATATACAATAATTCAGATCGTGAACAGTAAAGTTAGTCGGTGGGGCAATAGTTTGGGTGTACGAATTCCTAAGCAGCTAGCGGAGGCTGCTCAGTTGAAAGAAGGGGATGAGATTGAGATTTATCAAGAGGACAACAGGTTAATTCTCGCACCACAAAAGAAGCAATATACTTTGGAACAACTTCTCGATGGTATGAATGAAGAACACCTCCATTCAGAAGTAGACTGGGGCGAACCTGTAGGTCAAGAACAGTGGTGAAGTCGTACATTCCAGATCGAGGAGATATTATCAAGTTATCTTTCAGTCCTCAAGTAGGTAGAGAACAGGCAGGATATCGTCCAGCATTAGTTCTATCACCATTAGCTTATAATCGAATATCGCATTTTGTTTTAGCTTGTCCGATCACCAATACGATTAAAGGTTGGAAATTTGAAGTCATTCTTTCACAGTCGATGCAGACTTCAGGGGTGGTGCTTGCCGATCAGATTAGAGTCTTAGATTGGCGATCGCGCCGAGCAAAATTTGTGGAGAAAGCTACTACTGAAGTCGTTGAAGAAGCTTTAGCTAAGGCATCGGTATTATTAAGCTGAATCCCCAATAATTACAAAATCATTTTGAATTTTTAATAATTTAATTCACATTACACTTTAAAGACAAAAACACAGGAATAATTAAAACTACTCCTGTGGATCAAAAAATTTATAGCTATGCTTCAAATCAGAGTTTCTCTAATTCTTCAGTGAGGATTTTTACGCTGAGGCGAATTTGCTCTTCTGTATGATTGCAGGTGATAAAGAATCTTAATCGCGCTCCATGTTGAGGTACGGAAGGATAAATCATAAATGGAACATTAATTCCGCGTTTAAACAAATTCTGAGATAGCTGAATCGATTTTAGGGAGTCTCCCACAATAATGGGAATCACTGGCGAATTTTGGCTCATTCCCGTATCCAAACCCTGCTTCTTCGCTAAATCCAAGAATAATTTTGCTCTAGCTTGGAGAGTAGTCGCTCTTTCAGGCTCTGATTTGAGGACGCGAACCGCAGCCAAGGTGGCGGCGGCATTTGGAGGAGACATGCCCACACTGAAAACAAAACCAGGGGCGGTATATTTGAGATATTCGACCAGGGCAGAGGAACCTGCGATATAGCCTCCACAGCTAGCAAAAGACTTGCTTAAGGTACCCATCCACAGATCAATATCATTGGGGTCAATGTCATAGTATTCACTGATGCCTCGACCAGTTTTACCGATCGCACCAATAGAATGGGCTTCATCCACCATCAGGAAGGTTTTATACTTCTGTTTGAGTTCAATGACGGGTGGTAGGTCGGCAATATCACCATCAGTACTGTAGACTCCTTCGATGACAATCAAGACTCTTTGATAACGGTGACGGCGCTCTCTTAAGATTTTTTCTAGAGCTTCATTATCATTATGGGGAAAAGCGACTAAGCTGGCTCCAGAGAGAAAACACCCCTGAAGAATACTATTATGGCTTAAAGCATCATAAATAACGAGGTCATCCTTACCAAACAAATGACCAATAGTAGTAACGTTGGTAGCATGACCACCCACCAAGACAATACTGTCTTCAACACCAATGAAATCTGCCAGTTCTAATTCTAATTCTCTGTGGAGAGGTTTTTCTCCTGAGATTAAGCGACTGGCACAGGCAGATGTTCCATAAAGATCAGTAGCGTCTTTAGCAGCCTGAGACACTTGAGGATCGCCACACATCCCAATATAGTTATAAGTAGCAAAATTGATCAGTTCACGACCGTTAATTGTGGTGCGATCGTTAACTATAGTTTCTTGAGGTACAAAAAACGGGTTGCCATTGCCCAAGCTTTTGACCTGCTCTTGTTGAGCTAATAGTTTTTTATATTCGGGAAATTCGGTAAATTGATAATTTTCTAAAGGTATTTCAAATTGATTGTAGTCTTTCAGGTCAGAGATTACTCCGCCGTAAAACGACGGAGCCTGCTCTGACCGTTGGTCAACTTGGGATATATCTCCGACAGTCCCAGCAGAGTTAAGTTCTAAATTACTAGAATTAGCTTGTATCTGAGATAAATTACCCTGGGCTAGGTATTGAGCCAAGGCTTCAATATTTTGATAATCCCATAGCAAAGTAGGCGGTAGACGACAACCCAGGTAATCTTCCAAATCACCAGATAAGTTGATGGCTTCAACCGATTCTAAGCCGTATTCTTCAAAATCTTGACCGACATCAATTTGATTCGGCTCAACTTCTAATACCTCTGCTAATTTATCAATCAACCAACCCTGTATAGTCTCCGCTCGGGAAGTATTGAGATTGCTTGACTTACCGTTCTTACCGTTTCTACTGACAGGAATTATACGCTCTTTGCCATTTAAAGTTTCATTGAATAGTGTCATTGTTTACTCCTACGCCACTTAAATTAAGAATTCTCTGATGAAAATCCAGTTCTCTTCCGAGAATAAAAATCCTTCGAGTCATTGACCAACGGTGACAGCAGGCTCCGTCGTCTTACGGCGGAGTAATCTGTCACTTTTTAATCTAGCCGACACCTTCCAAACCATAATGGTCACGCTCGATGGTTATTTTGCCATAAACCCCCGCTAGAATACCAGAGTATCCAGCAGGGGTTGGTTTAGATTGTTTGATTGATAATACTAATATGATGGCGACCTCACCTTCTGTTATAGATATACAGATCTACAGAATAATAGATCGAATTTATAACAAACTTGGAGAGATCGCCAGTAGTTAGGGAAAATAACTGATAATTTTAGCTAGCCATGTACTCCCTAACGTAATTTCTGCGTCTTCTCAGTTGATTAAGAGCCTGATGTTCTAATTGACGCACCCGCTCACGACTGATGCTCATTCTCTGACCAATCTTGGCTAAAGATAGCTCCTTGCCATCATCTAAACCAAAACGTAACGTGATCACCTCCTGTTGTTGAGGAGATAAATCTGCCATTAGGCTATACAAATCATTACGTAGTAGCTGCTGAGTTGCATAATGGTCGGGTGAAATCCCATCGTCTTCTAGTAATTCGGATAATTCGGTGTCTTGATTATCACCAACACGAACATCTAGAGAAATTGGCTGACGGGCAATACTCAAGTACTCGCGAATTTGTTCTGTCCTCAGATCTAATTCTTGAGCAATTTCCGCCACCTCGGCGCTACGACCTAGTTTTTGAGCTAGCTCGCGCTGGGTTTTTTTGATTTTATTGAGCTTTTCGGTAATGTGAATTGGTAGACGAATGGTACGAGCCTGTTGAGCGATCGCTCTAGTGATAGCTTGGCGAATCCACCAGTAGGCATAGGTGGAAAACTTATATCCTCTGGTGGGATCGAATTTTTCCACACCTCTTTCTAGACCCAAACTTCCTTCTTGAATCAGATCGAGAAATTCCATATTGCGCTTTTGATATTTTTTGGCGATCGCCACTACCAAACGCAGATTGGCCTCGATCATTTTTTGTTTAGCTCTTTGACCTTGCTTGATAATCCTGTTAAGTTCGATTTCACTCAGTTGGGCATTAGCTGCCCACTCCTTCAGGCTGAGTTCGCATTCCCGGTCGCGTTCTAACTCTTCTTTTTCAGTTAACAGGGTCATCATTTTCTGCACTTGCTTACCATAAACAATTTCTTGTTCGTGGGTTAACAAGGGTACCCGACCAATTTCATGCAGATAAGTTCTGACCATATCTGCTGAGTAGTTTCCTTTAGAGGTTGTTTTGTTAATGTTGGCTTTAGGCATCTGTACAGTTATGACTCCTTATAAACTTCAAAAGTCAGTGATACTTCTCGATTTTGCTAATTTGCACCGCGCAAAGCAGCGGAACATCCAAACTCTTGAAAATTTCAAGAGATCAGCTAGTCGTCAACCTGCACACCACCATGTGAGGGTGTTAATATGATGTTGACTGTCTGACTAAGTGTTTAGACGTTTAATCTGTAATAAAGGTTCAACTATCTTGAGTAAATGTTGAACTATTTTTAGCTGGATATAAATACCCACGAATAGTTCAACATTCCATGTGACAGCATTATTACTGTCTTTATATGATGAACTAAAAGTAATTATGCACCTACCTAATTTACGGGTGGATTGCCGAACTAATAGTGGTGTAGCCATTAACTTTCATCTTCTCATATTCCCCAGTTTTACTGAACAGAAGCTAATTAAATTCTGAGAAATAGATAAATTTTTGGCAGAGAGTTAGAAGACTAAACCCTCATTTCTAACTTGACAAACTTAGTTTCTGACCATAAATTCATATATCCCCAAAATAATTTATGAGTTAAGCACGATTAAATTTTTTGATTGATAGTCACAATTAAATGATTGAATTCCACTGAACTATGGGTATCAACGAGACTCTGGCTCAAATGAAGTCTCAACTGGAGCAGATTGAGCAACAACAGCAAGCAAATCAACAAGAGCAAGCACAAGTTAGTCAGCGAATAGTTGATTTAGAAACTGAACTCCAGCAACAGCAACAGCATCGTAATCAATTAGATGAAGATGCTTTGAGGCTATATACCCAAGCTGAGGAATTAAGACCAAAACTAGATAAATTAGAGCGTATTGCTAATCTATCAAAAGAATTTTTAGAACTACATCAAGAATGCCAAGATAGTCAAGACTTACTCAATACTTTGTACTCTTCTGTCTCTGCCGAATCAATTGAAGACAACAAGCAAGCGTTACTTAATTCTCCCCTGTTTAAGCAAAAAAAAACTAAGTCAGCATCTTTAAAAACACCAGCAAAAGATTATTCTCAATACTCAATCAGCATTGACGAGATCAAAAGCACTTTGCCTAATGCCGAAAAAATTTACCAAAAGCTAGTGGCTCAATATCTAGAGGAGTATAAAACATATCAAAATTTTATTCTCGATGGCTTGGACGTGATTTGGTATGCCGTGGCGTTCATTGCTTTTGGTCGTTCATCTTATCGTAAAATGGGATTTAAATATCATCCTGATTTAGACGGTTCAGAGCGAGCAATGCAGTTAGTAAATACAGCTTGGTCTATTTCTCAGAATTATTTAGGAGATTCAGATCAAACTGGCAACATCATAAAAGATCTTTAACAAAGCGTGAAACTGATGCCCGAAAACGCTACTATTAAAAGGACTCAAAGTTATCAGTTTAATTGGATGACTGGAGAGATCTTAGCTTTCTGGTATGAAATGTATGGCATCAGAGATACAGACTCTACCTGATGAAGTAATCGATCTTATTGCCGCGGGAGAGGTAATCGATTCTTTAGCAGCGGTAATCAGGGAGCTAGTGGAAAATGCTCTAGATGCAGGAGCGACCAGAATTGCGATCGCTTTAGATTCTGAATTGTGGCAAGTTCAGGTAGCAGATAATGGTCAAGGGATGTCATTAGAAGATTTGCGAGTCTGCCCTCAACCCCACAGTACGAGTAAGATTCAGACTCAACAAGATTTGTGGCACATTACCAGTTTGGGCTTCCGAGGAGAGGCTTTACACAGTATCGCCCAGGTAGCAGATCTAACTATCTGTAGCCGAGCCAAACATTCGCCAGATATGGGCTGGAAAGTTACTTATCAAGGAGCAAAAGTAAGTCAAGAATCGATGATAGCGATCGCTACTGGTACAATCGTTACTGTCTCGAATTTATTTGCCAAAATTCCAGTCCGTCGTCGTGCCTTACCTCCCGAAACACATCAGCTAAAGGCAATTCAAAAGTTAGTTCAGCAAATTGCTCTGTGTCATCCCCAAGTAACTTGGCAAATTAAACAAAAAAATCGCCCCTGGTTTAATATTAGCCCTGGTAAAACAGCCAGGGATATTCTGCCTCAGTTTCTTAGAAGAGTTAACCTCCACGACTTGCAATATCTTCATCTGGAGGTAGCAACACCTGTTATCGAGCAAGAGTTAGTTAAGGTGACTTCTCTCAGCAGCCACTCTAGCAACTCTCCAACCTCAGTCAAAACCAAGTCTCAAATTGAATTAGTGCTCGGTTTACCAGATCGCTGTCATCGCCATCGAGCAGACTGGGTTAAAGTATCGGTGAATCATCGCTTTGTGCGATCGCCAGAATTGTCACAGACTATTCTCAACAGTATGGCGAAAACCTTACCCCGTGATCGCTTTCCTGTTTGCTGGCTTCACCTCCATCTTTGTCCGAGTCAGATTGATTGGAATCGTCACCCTGCAAAATCGGAAATATATCTACATGATCTTTTCTATTGGCAAGCTAAGGTTAGTGAGGCGATCGCTCAAGCTTTGAGAATCGATAGAGTTAATCTCGGTGATGCGGTAGGCAATCAACGAATCGGCAAAATGCTGCGGGTGGCGGAAGCTTCTTCTAAGAAATACCAGATAGATCGCGAATTATCTAAAAGATTAGCAGCGGAAACTCCAATATCTCCCATAAATTCTCTCCAACTGAAAGCTATTGCTCAAGCTAACAAAACCTATATCGTCGCTGAACATGCTTCAGGAGTATGGCTAGTAGAGCAGCATATTGCCCATGAACGAGTACTCTACGAACAGTTACAAGACTGTTGGGAATTAGTTCCCCTGAAAACATCAATTACCCTAGAATATTTACAGCCTCGACAGCTAGAGCAGCTACAGAAATTAGACTTTGATCTTGAACTATTTGGGGACAATATCTGGGTGGTACGTAATGCGCCCAAAATACTCGCAGAGCGTGATGATTGCGCTGATGCTCTGGTGGAATTGAGTTGGGGGGGAGATTTGCCCTCGGCTCAAGTTGCTACTGCCTGTCGTAGTGCGATTCGCAACGGTACAGAATTAAGTCTAGAAGAAATGCAAAACCTCCTCAATCTCTGGCAAGCCACTCGTAACCCCCGTACCTGCCCTCACGGTAGACCAATTTATCTCTCTCTCGAAGAATCTAGCCTATCTCGATTTTTCCGCCGTCATTGGGTAATTGGCAAAAGTCATGGTATTTAAGCAAGAAGTGACATCATATCATTTGTGGGTAAAGACTTAAGGAGCACTCTCTAACTAAAGAATGATTCGGATTGATGGTATTTACAGAGATAATTAATCATAGAGCAAATAATTCAAGTAAATATTTAAATATTATTGGGAGCATGTAAAACAGGTTGGTTTCTGGCGCTAGACTTAAAATAGTCAAAAGTCAGTTTTAACAGCATAAGCTATTTATAATTACCACTATATAATCAAACTTTTTTAAAAAAGCAAATAACAGTAAATAGGAAATAAAAAATAAACTTAAATGCATCAAGTCTTACATTATCACTAACTAAAAAAACAACAAATAGACAACGAAACTGATAACACAATACAATCAACCATGGCTAAAAATTATACTAATACTGTAAGAGATTATTTAAAAGAAATTGGTCGCACTCCTTTATTAAAAGCAGAAGATGAAGTAAAACTTGCCAATCAAATTCAAGTAATGTTACCTCTTTTAGATAAAGAGGACTTAACTCCAGAAGAAAAAAAGATTGTTCGCCAGGGGCAAGTAGCTAAACAAAAAATGGTACAAGCGAATTTACGTTTAGTAGTTTCTGTTGCTAAAAAATATCAAAATCGCGGTTTATCAATGCTAGATTTAATTCAAGAAGGTAGTATTGGTTTGATGAGGGCAGCAGAAAAATTTGATGCTGCCAAAGGTTATAAGTTTTCTACCTATAGCTATTGGTGGATTAGACAAGCAATGACCAGAGCGATCGCCAATCATGCTCGGACAATTCGCTTACCAATTCATATTACTCAAGACTTAAATAAAATTAAAAAAGCAACTCGTCAACTATCACAAAAGTTAGGCAGAAAACCAAGCGATCGCGAAATTGCGGAGGAGCTAGATATTGACATTAAAAAGTTGAGAAGTTTGGCACAGGCAGCAAGAATTACCAAACCAAAAAGTTTAAACGTTACTATTGATGAAAACCAGACTGAGTTAGGACAAATTTTAGCTGATGATTCTGCTTCTCCCTCAGATTTTGTTGTCAATCAGGAAACTCGTACTAAAATCACCAGTTTGCTAGGTACTTTATCTCCTAAGCAAAGAGATGTTATTACTCTACGTTATGGTTTAAATGATGGCAAAACTATGACCTACGAACAAATAGGTGATATTTGCGGCATCAGTCGTGAAAGAGTCAGACAGATTAAGAATAAAGCCATGAAATTACTCAAGCAAAGAGCGATCGAGTTGTCTACTTTGGCTGGATAATATTAAGTTTGATTGGTCAATTAAATATTTTGATTGGGGAATTAGGGAATAACGTTATTGAAATTAATTATCTTAATTATCTATGTACTTTCCCTGATTTGCGTCACATTTTTCCTCTGCTACGATGGCACTCTATTTATTGAGTAGTCAATTATGTCAATTACTAGTCAGAGAATCCCCTATTTTTTAGTTTTAGCCTTAGTTAAAATATTATTATTTCCTCGTAGTACTTTAGCTCAGAGTGCTTCAACTCTAAAGCAAAAAGTTTTTGACACAGAAACTGAAATTTATCTGCCTCAACAATCAGACCGATTAAAAATTGACTTATCAAGTTACACTGTCAACTCTGGTGAGTTTAATTTAGAACAGCTACCAGAAAGTATTCAGGTTAATCAACTTAAAATTATTGGTAACAGTGTTTTTTCCCCAGCAGAATTAGCAGCTTTAGTTAACTCAGGACAAAAACAAACCATCTCGAAAAGTGATTTACGCCCAATAATTCAGCGTATTAATCAAGCATATCGCGATCGCGGTTATGTGACTTCTGGTATCTTTTCTCCACCCAAATTACAGCCTCAGGGAATCATTTTAATTCCTATTACGGAAGGAAAAATTGCCGATGTTAGAATTACTGGCTTAAACAGATTACGTGACAACTATATTCGCAAGAGAATAGTCCGCAATCAAGAACAAATTATCAACCAAGAGCAGCTAAACAAGGTATTACAGCAATTACAAGTTAATCGTTTAATTAAAAATATCTCAGCTACAGTTATTCCTGGTTCTAATATTGGTGACAGTATTTTAGAAGTAGAGGTACAAGAAGACGATCATTTCTATGTAGAGTTAGGTTTAGATAACTTAGGCAATCTGAACTTTGGTAGTTTCCGTCGTCAAATTGAAGTTAATCATGATAGTCTGTTGGGTTTTGGCGATCGCTTTAATGCTGCTTATACTAATTCCGATGGCAGTAATGCACTAAATAATTTAAGCTACGTCTTCCCAATTAATCCTCATGATGGAACTATCGG
>CBDUCX010000027.1:0-28001 GCA_965365755.1 uncultured Pleurocapsa sp. | reverse complement strand
TTATATATATAACTAATTAACAGGGACGCAAAGAGAAAATTAGTCTAAGAGACTAATTAGCTTATATGATAGCTAAGTTGAATCCACTCTTTCAATTACGCGAATGATGAGTTGATGAGTTACTTCTCTTGTTTTGACATTGCTGTTAACTTTCTAACTATATGTTGAGAATTGATATTATTGCTTTGAAAATCCAACCATTGACTGTTTAAAATTTATTGATAAATAGCATTATATACTTGTAAAAATTTATTTCTAGGTGTCACTAACCCAGATAAGATCAATTGAAATTCAATTTTAAAGATTATGATTAAAACACTTATCCAAAACTTCTTGCAAAATCACTTTATTTTTAGATTTTTCAACATAAGCCCTTTGCATAAAATAAACAAGATGATATTTTCCAGTAATTAAAGATAGTAACCCCGTAATTAAAGATAGTAATTTTTTTTCACATTTGTATTTTACAATTTCTTGAGCTACCCTTCTCTTTGATTTTGGTATTTTAGTAGTAACTAAGTCAAAACAAGCATAATAATCTGTCCATTCATATTCTCTATTGTTTTTATTAATAATTTCATTAATGAAACTAAAATACGTTATTCCTACGACAGCTAGTATATTTCCCAAAGAGATGAATTTAATATTTTTCTCTTTCTCGGAGGAAATAGGAGTATTAGCAAGTAGCTCAGTTCCGAGTAAAGTTCCAAAACTGTGAGTAATTATAACTATATCTTTATAACTTGGATCGAGAAAAACAAAATTAACGGTCTTAAGAATTTTCTGCCTAATTTTTATTCTTAATAACTCATCTTGACAATAATTATTAGTAAATTCATAAAGTTCTAGAAGTCTACTGAATAATGAATTGAATCCAATTCCTATAATCCAGATAATAATCAAAATTGTACTTAAAACAATTTTAGTTTTCTCTAACGCTTCCGCATCACACATAGGTAAAATACATACAATAAGTTTTGAAAAACACCTAGATAATTGTTCCAAAATAAAATTTGCTTGGGTAATAAAATATTTAGGTGCTTCAATAATATTGCAGCCGACACTACCGACATTGCTTATATTTTTACAGTCTATCGTATCTGTCAATAATTTTGATATTATCGAACTAAAAACCACTAAATTAACTAATAATAAATAAATAGATAATACTGGTATTCCACAAAACAAAAAAGGAAGCATTGGAGCCTTGCAAACTTGACAAAATGTTGACCAATATCTTTTTCTTTCTGATTTAAAACTAAAATATATTAAATTACGGATAGTCTTAAGTAAATTAATGAATAAATTAAATAAAACTTTAAAACTCAAATATAGCTGATAAAATTGATTATCGAAGTTTTTATTATAAGTAACTTCATCCCAATCTATTTCGTAAATATGTAATGACTGTTTATTGTTGGGAAATTTAAGAGTAACAATATTATGTGAATCTTTGCTTTGAAATAACTCAAAAGACTTTATATTTTCAATTTTTGGTAAATTATTCCATATTTCATCGAATAAATGCTTAGATCTAAATCCAGGAATTAAAATGATAGCTATTTTGTTGTTTTGTTCCTTTTTTTTAGGGAAATCAGATCTATCTTTCATTTTACTACTGCTCTTTAAACTCTTCTTCAAAATAGGAAAAGATTATGAAGAATTTGTGAGCAGGGTTGAACACTACAGATAGTTTATTATGTATGGCTGTGTGCAGATAAAATAAGTATAATCATCTGTACTAACTATTTAAAGTAGATTGTAATTTCGATGAAGCCATACTCTTAAGAGATACATTTGTTACTGAAACTTCTGGTGGTGGCGGATACGGATCAAAGAAATGACCTAAAAAAATAACCAGGGGTTAGTATGTCTAATTCCAAGGTAAACTCATCTAGAGGAAACAGAAAGCTAAGTAATTTGATCTAGCTTAATATTGGAGGGACAAATTATGGAATTACTACCAGAGAATTTACAGCACTTAAAAGATAAGGTGGCGATAGTTACAGGGGCTTCTAGGGGTATTGGTAAAGCTGCTGCTTTGGCGTTAGCTAGTCAAGGGGCAAAAGTGGTAGTTAACTATGCTCGCTCTAGTGATGCTGCGGAGGCTACAGTAGAGGAAATTACTAAGGCGAGAGGAGAAGCGATCGCTGTACAGGCTGATGTTTCTCAAGGGGCAGAAGTAGATAATTTAATTAAAACAACCCTTGATAAGTTGGGACGTATCGACGTTTTAGTCAACAATGCCGGTATTACTAAGGATACCTTGTTACTGCGGATGAAGCCTGAACAATGGCAAGCAGTGATCGATCTTAATTTGACTGGGGTTTTCTTATGTACCAAAGCTGTTAGTAAAACGATGCTGAAGCAACGCAGTGGCAGAATTATTAATATTGCTTCAGTAGCAGGACAAATGGGTAACCCAGGACAAGCTAATTACAGTGCTGCTAAAGCTGGAGTGGTGGGTTTTACTAAATCTGTGGCTAAAGAATTAGCTAACCGTGGTGTCACTGTTAATGCTGTCGCCCCAGGGTTTATTGAAACTGATATGACTAATGACCTTAAATCAGATGAGATCATTAAATTAATTCCCCTGGGACGTTATGGCAAGCCTGAAGAAGTTGCAGGAATAATCCGTTTCCTCGCTGCCGATCCCGCAGCCGCTTATATTACAGGTCAGGTGTTTAATGTTGATGGTGGGATGGTGATGGCTTAGATTATTTTATGTCGTAATACGTTAATCCGTTAGGACAAGTTTAGTTAACTGCTCTTAAGTAACAAGTAACGAGTAACTCGACTGTTGTGATTTGTCCGATCCGTTTATCTATCTAACATGTCGAGTAACAGAAATATTATCACTGATAAGTTCTCCCTTTCCATGCTCCACCTTTACCCTGATAGTATTTCACTGCCGAATCGATAGTCATCAGGGTGTAGAGAAATGCGATCGCACTTAGCCATAATGCCCAGATAATCGACAGTTTATATAGTTTGATTGTGGGAATATAGGCACAAGTCATTAACAGCCAAGTTAGAGTGCAGATGGCGACTACTAGCCAGTTATTAGTCAAGATACCGACAATGAGATAGATCGGGGCAACTAAGTAAACCAATGTCATGCCGATTAGGGTGCCAGTCAACAGCAATGGGGAGTAGTTGAGTTGAGTATAGGCGGTACGGGCAATCGTCTTCCAAATTACTGTTAAACTGTCGTATCCTCTGAGGCTAATGGTGGTTTGGCTTAAGCCCAGCCAAATGTTATTGCCTTGGGATTTTACCGCTTGGGCTAGGGAACAATCATCAATTAGAGCATCTTTGATGGCAGCAATACCACCGATTGAACTTAAAGCTTGGTTGCTAATTAACACACAGCCCCCCGCCGCCGCCGCCATGGATTTATTAGGGTTATTTACCCAGGGAAATGGATAGAGCTTTTGAAAGAAAAAGACAAATGCTGGAAAGAGTAATTTTTCCCAGAAACTTTGGCAGCGTAGCAACACCATCAGGGAAACTAAATCTAAGTTTTCGGTTTCGGCTTTAGTGACTAACTGCGTTAAATTATCTAGGTCATGTTTAATGTCTGCATCGGTAAATAAAATATAGTCAGGAGCTTGTGCTTGAGCATATTCAACCCCCTGTTGCATCGCCCACAGTTTACCCTTCCAGCCCTCTGCTAAAGGCTGACCCGCAATAATCTTTAAATTTTCCCTCTTGCCCAACTTATCAGCCGTTGCTTGAGCAATTTCCCCTGTGCGATCGCTACTATTATCATCAACTAATACTACTGAAAACTTACCTGAATAATTCTGGCTTAATAAAGAAGTTAGACTAAGAGCGATCGCTTCTGCCTCATCTCTAGCAGGAACAACCGCCCACACTGTTGGATATATCTCTGGATATGTTTCTATTTGATTAGTATCGTCAGCAATACGCTGATCTGCCCGCCAAAAGTTACCCCAAAACAATAGTAAAAACAGCCAAATAGCCAACGACAAACTAACAATAATTACAGGCATTTTATTTCTAAACAGCTATTACGCTTTTTAATGTTAACCAGCTTAAAACTTAAAGCTAAATTCGGGTATAATTGACCATCGTCTGATTGACATTTTTTCTCCTCTAACTCCATCTATTTCAGCGAGAGCCTCTAGGCGAGATAAAAGATGGCACAACAAATTTAGCTTTATTTTTCTTTACCTCAATTTTATTTTTCTTTACCTCAATTATTAGCCTGACAGTGTCACAATAATTAGTAGTATTTTCCACAATCGAGCTGAGCCTATTGCACCGCAGTGCGGATTGAAGCTCGCGATCGCAAAACAAAAGAATTCGGTTTCCGACTATGTGATCAAGAGTTAGTGACCAAAACAAATCAAAAAGTAATGGAGCGAAAATGTCTCACCACAAAATTTTCAATCTGGCTCTAGCCACAATTTTAACTTCTGCCATACCTTGTTTTACGGTAAATAAAATGGTGATCGCTCAATCAACCAATCATATATTTACTGAAACTAATCTCCAAATCACTACTCCTGTAGCACAATTAAGTAATGAAGAAATAGATTTATTGGTCGAGCAGTGCGTCGAATTTGTCAATTTTTTGGCAGGTACAAAAATTGATTCTGGCGAAAAAGAATCAATCTTCATCAGCTCATCTATGTTGAGGCAAGGAAAAGATAAGGAACAACATATTTTCTTTCTACAAACTATTGGGACAGTTATGAGTAACATTAGGGAAAGACAGAACGACTCTTCTACTCTGGTTAGTATGCGAGAAGAGATGTTCTCTGAGCTATATTTTAATTTTTATGGACCCAGAGAAAATACAACTGCTGATTCACTAGTCCCTTCTAATATGTTGTTTATAGGTCAGATGTTATTGACAGTCAAACGGTATAATCCTGTAATAGTTGCTGATAATAAGTCACGATTGTTAGTGACAAAAAGAGACCTTGATGCAATAACCGCGACACACAACTTCTTAGCTAGTAAAGCAGGTAAATCGCCAATTTCACGTAACAATTTGAGTGAAACTACCATTAGTCAAAATTTTCCTCGTCTTTCTCCCAACAAACAAAAATCTCTAGCTAATGCAGAAACTAATTATTATTTATTAACTTCTCGATGGTCAAAATTGTCTGTACAACAACAACAGACATTACTCAACCAAACTTTTGCTAGTACTAATTCTTCTCCACAACAACAACCTTCTGCAAGAAGTAACAGCAACCAAAGTAGTCCTCAAACTACATCTACAACTCAAAGAAGAATACAACTTTCGCCCGAAACTCAAAGAAAATTGAATGAAACTGTTAGTAACATGGAAAGAGCAAATGGAATCAATCAACGGCAAACAACTATCGAACCTATTTATAATCCTACTTTTGATGTTCCCTCATTTTAAGTGATAGGGTTGCAGTTTTATATAGCAATCTTATTTGAATTGCGAAAAATTTCTTATCGTGAGTCATTTATTTTTAATCATTTGTCATTTGTTTTTTCATGAATGATTTGGGATTGCTATATTGTATATTTTATCGGTCTGGGTGAATGTGTAATGTTATGGTATGGAACCTAAAATAAAAAGATTGAAAATTTCGGTAAGATATTGCTAATAAAGAGTTTAATTTCATTCATATTAAACCTTCTTTAAGTCTCTTGAAACTGTCGGGCATAAAAACTAGCATAGACACCATTTTTATCCAGTAATTCCTGATGATTACCAGACTCAATTATTTGTCCTTTTTCTAATACTAAAATACGGTCGGCTCGTCGTACAGTTGCTAATCGATGAGCAATGACAAATACTGTGCGCTCCTGCATAATTCTTTCTAATGCCTCTTGCACTAATGCTTCCGATTCCGAATCTAAAGCGGAGGTGGCTTCATCTAAGATTAAGATCCGAGGATTGAGTAAAATTGCTCGGGCGATCGCAATTCTTTGTCTTTGTCCTCCCGATAGGTTGACTCCCCTTTCACCAACATAGGTAAAGTAGCCTTGGGAAAGTTCGCTAATAAACTGATGGGCGTTAGCAATTTTAGCAGCAGCTTCGACATCTTTGATATCAAAATCAGCTTTGCCAAAGGCAATATTCTGGGCAATTGTACCAGAGAATAAAGTGTTTTCTTGAGGTACAATTCCTATTTGTTGTCTTAGACTTTTGAGAGTAACATCTTGAATATTGACCCCATCAATCAGGATTGCGCCACTATCAGCATTATAAAAGCGTGGCAAAAGATTAACTAAAGTAGATTTACCCGCACCAGAAGAACCAACTAGAGCAATCGTTTCCCCAGGATAAGCTAATAAACTTAAATTATTAATTATAGGAGTACCTGGTTGGTAGCTAAAGCTAACCCGATCATATTCCACTTTACCCGTAACTACTTGTAGAGCGATCGCCTGTTCTTTTTCGATTACTGCTGGTTGAATTGCTAATAGTTCAAAGATTTTATCGACTGAAGCTTGTCCTTCTTTAAAACTATTGTAGTTACTGGTGGTGTGAGTAATCGGGTCAATTAAGAGGGCTACTCCCGTAATGTAGCTGACAAAATCTTTTCCCGTCAGATTACCCAAAGAAATTTGCCACCCGCCTAAAAAGAAGATAAACAATACAGTCATGACCAATAAAAAACCCACCACCACAAACTGAAATGCTTTGGCTTTCTCTGCTTGATATTTCGCTTGGCGATTAGCCTCCGCTTCATGACTAAAACGTGATAATTCATAACTTTCCGCAGCAAAAGCCTGAACTAAACGAATCCCACCTAATACCTCAGTTAACAAAGCCGATAGATTAGAAATACGGTTTTGACTACGCCGTGAATACTTTAAAAGCTGTTCCCCAAACGCCCCAATAATCAGTCCCATCACAGGGGCTAAAATCAGAGTGGCGATGGTTAATTGCCAATTAAGCCACAGCATGTAGCCTAAAACCACAATTAACTGCAAAATGCAGGGCACAAAATCATGAAAAAATTGATTAATTACTTCCCCAATGCGATCAATATCTTCCGTTAAGCGATAAGTGAGATCACCTGTCTTAGCAACCTCAAAAAAATTCAGACTCAACTTTTGCAAATGACCATAAACAGACTGACGCAGGTTTAAAGCCGCGTTTAAAGCCGCTTTCGCCATTAAAGAATCCTGTCCATATTGCGCAACACCCTGTAGCAAAAAAACAATTGCTGTTAATCCTGCTAGGCGGGCAATACTGCTGGGATCTCCCTTGCCAACGTATTGACTGACTTCTCCTGCCAACCACGCTTTAATCGGCCAGAATATAGTAAAGATCAGAGTGCAGATAAAAGCCCAAACTATCGTTAGACTTTGAGGGCGAACAAAGGGAATGAGTTGCCAGTAGCTAGAGCGATTCTTCAAAGCTATCTTCAGAAATTTGTAGTAGTCATCAGTCTACACCAGAGACTAGTACTGTCAATTAATTTACGCCATTGCGGAGAGTTAGCTCTAAAAAATTGACAAAAAAAAAGTGCGTTGTCTAAAGACGCACCTCGTTTAATTGGTAAATAATAATGAATATCTAGTCTTGTATTTATTATTCCATAACTCTGCATAAAACATCCGTATTTTCATCTAATCTTATTCAAAAGGCGATGATCTTTATCTTAACTTCATATAATCCCAGATATTCGCTTAATTTAGGCTTTTTTGCTTCAGTAACACTAACACAAAGTCAGTTCGACGAGTTGTTTTTATCGCTTTAAAAATTCGGTGTTGCTGAATCAAGGTATGATTTCCTAGGTTGACATCAGAAATGCCAAAAATCCTTATTTAAGAAAAATAAATTTAAGAACAATAATAAGTTGATGCTCGTCTTATTTTTAACTGTCTTTATTGACGTGATTGGTTTCGGGATTATTATTCCTTTACTGCCCTTCTATGCAGAAAATTTTGGCGCATCACCAGCACTTATCACTCTTCTGTTTAGTTGCTACTCATTTATGCAGTTTCTGTTTGCACCGTTTTGGGGTTCATTGAGCGATCGCATAGGTAGAAGACCAATTTTACTATTATCCATAGGCGGTAGCTGTCTTTCCTATTTATGGTGTGGTTTAGCAACTTCTCTGTGGATGTTGTTTGCCTCACGCCTGTTAGCAGGATTTATGGGAGGGACAATAGTGACGGCTCAAGCTTATATTTCTGACATTACCACTCCCGATGATAGAACTAAAGGAATGGGGATGATTGGCGCATCTTTAGGACTTGGTTTTACTTTGGGCCCTGCTATTGGCGGATTGTTAGCGGGTAGTAACCCCGAACAAGTTAACTACCAATTACCATTGTTAGCGGCTTCGGGATTATCTCTTTGTGCCTTTATATTTGCCTTTTTTACCTTACCAAAATCAGATAAACTTCAGTCCCACGGGGAAAGTACAACAGCTTCCGTGTCTCAAAGATTATCGGGGCTAATGGAAACACTACAATCACCTTTGATTAATGTCCTGATTGGGGTCTTTTTTCTGATCGTTTTAGGACTATTAGGAGCGCAAACAACTTTAGCTTTGTGGTTAGAGCGTCAATTTAGTTGGGGACCTCAACAAACGGGCTATCTCTTGATGTTTTGTGGGGTTGTGGCAACAATTCTTCAAGGTGGACTGATTGGCAGTCTTTGTAAGAAATTTGGGGAACTTACTTTATTAGTTTCGGGGATTTGTCTTTTAGGAATGGGATTATTTTTAGTTCCTTTTTCGGCAACTTTAGGCTTACTTTTAGGAGCAATGATTCTCTTGACTATTGGGGAGTGTTTATCTAAAACTGCCGTTAGAAGTTTACTTTCTCAATTAGTCAAAGCTGGAGAAACAGGAAAAATACTCGGTATTGCCCAATCAGCATCTTCTCTCGGTGCGATTTTGGGGCCAGGTTTAGGAGGATTTATCTTTGTTGTGATGGGTAAAGATTTTCCCTTTTTTAATGGTGCATTTTTAATGTTAATAGCAACTATTCTCTGTGTGTCTATCCTCAAAAAAATCCGCTCAGAACTGAGAACTCGGAGTCAACGTCAAGAATTAAATTGACAATCACTTATAATCCCAATCTTCTAATTGCTTTACATTACATTTTGACGTGCGGAAAGTGGGATCTAATAACAGTTGATAACCCTACCCCGACAGTCGCCAAAACCGATTCTGGCGTAGCCTTGTTGTTGACAATATCCGCGCAGGATAACTTCATCACCATCTTCCAAGAAAGACCGCATCTCCCCAGTTGGCAGTTTGAAAGGTTTAGAGCCACGGTTCGTAATTTCGAGCAGAGATCCTTCTGTGCCAGACTCAGCACCTGAAACAGTTCCACTGGCTAACAGATCTCCAGGACGTAGATTGCATCCATTACTAGTATGGTGGGTTAGCATCTGAGCAATTGTCCAGTACATTTGCTTAAAAGAACCCTTACTTAAACGTAATGCTGGGATTTGTTGTTCACGCATCTGTGCCGAACTTAACAGCAACTCAACCGTGAGGTTAATACCACCCAGTTGATCGTTATGAGGTGAGTCGAGATAAAGTAGTGGGGCAGGATCACTTTCAGGACGAGCCAAAGCAGGACAACGAAAAGGTGCTAGAGCTTCTAATGTCAAGATCCAAGGAGAAATAGTAGTGGCGAAACTCTTGCCGAGGAAAGGTCCAAGAGGTTGATACTCCCAGGCTTGAATATCTCTGGCTGACCAATCATTGACTAAACAGAGTCCAAATATGCTTTCTTCTGCTCGCTCCAGGGAAATAGATTGTCCTAAATCATTACCAGAACTGATGAAGAAACCAACTTCTACTTCATAGTCTAAAAGCTGAGAATAGCCAAAAGTAGGAGCTGATTCCTGAGAACTTTTACGTTGTCCTTGGGGTCTTTTGATAGTCTTACCACTGATCACAATAGAAGAGGAACGTCCGTGATAGCCAACGGGAATATACTTATAGTTGGGAAGTAGAGGGTTATCGGGGCGAAATAGCTTGCCTACATTGGTAGCGTGATAAATAGAGGCATAAAAATCAGTGTAGTCGCCAATTTTGGCAGGTAGTAGCAACTCTGCCTCAGTCATAGGTACGAGTATTTTGGTTTCTAAAGGAGATTGGGATTCATTTTGGCGCAGTAATTCGCTCAAGCGATCGCGTAAAGTAGAAGTCGCCCAACTTCCCAAAGCCATTAAGGGATTCAAGTTAGTCTCTATACAAGCTGCTTGCAAAGGTTCGGGCAATTCCTGAAAAAGTCCTACCTGTTGACAGGCAAACAAATCGAGAATGCGATCGCCGATGGCTACACCAATGCGAGGAGTTTCCGTTTTATTTCGATGTTTAAACACACCAAAGGGCAGATTTTGAATCGGAAAATCAGTGTCTTTGTGATTGGCTGATTCTACCCAACTGCGTAAATTGGGGTTGTGAGTGTGATTAATTGCTCGATTCATAGTAGCTGTAACTCCCTAAGCTCATCTAGAGGCTCTTGAAAGGAACAAGAACCAAAGGAACGGAAAAAATACTGCCGCGCTTGTTGTAGTTCTGCAAGATTGAGATGTCGATCTTTCCAAGCAATATTGTCATCTTGGAATTGGAAACTGCTGGGGGATGATTCTTGCAAAACTATTTGTGCCTCTGACTGGGTTAATTTTTGCCCATAAACCAAAGCAGTTAAGATACTCAGGTTAAGAAAACCCTGCATGGAAGTAGAAAAGCTCTTAGTCTCGTAGCTCACAGGATACTTTCCTGGTAAAGGATGATGCAGTCCCGCAGTTGCTTTAAAGGGAACTTGAGCTGCTGCACTGGCAAAAATAAAGCGACAAAGCCGATCTACATTGGGAAAAGCCTTAGCAGTTAATCCTCCTGTACGAATTTTAGCTGATGCCTGCTTACCCTGTAATACTGTTAAATATGGGGCAAAATCTTCCGACAGAGGAATTTCAAAAAAAGATTCCATTCCATTCGAGAGATGATCGATTGCTTGTTTAATTTCTGCGGATGGGAGGGGTTTAAATTCAACCGAGGCAATCTTGAGTTGATTGCTGTAATTGAAAGCTTGAATTTGCCTAACTTCTGATGCCCAATCCTCAGACAGAATTACGCTGAGTGACCAGTTGCTGGTTGTGGTGTTGTCTGAAGATATATCTGCCAGCAGTGTTTCCAATTCTGCTAAACGAGATACGGGAATGACGAAGCGTCCTAACAACCAATTTTCCTGAGTTTGATGATATTGAATGTAATTAGCGATCGCCTCTCTCAGATTAAGCTTTGCTGGAGGAAAAAGCCCTGCATAATCTACAATCGATGATAGAAGTACTTTTAAGGATGTCAATATATTTACTTTGTGGTTTACATTGCGGTATTGATCGCGTAAAACTCGGCGCATCACTTTGTTAGAAGCAGTGCGGGGTAATGCCTCGATGATCTCCAGGTCGCTAATCTTAAATAAGGGATTGAGATGCTGTTTAATTGCCGTCTGGAAAGAAACCATGAGGCTATCTTTATCAGTTTGAACTTGAGGCGCGACGACAGCATAGATTACTAATTGACTCATTCCTCCTTGAGGAGGAGATACAGCGATCGCCGCAGTTTCCCTCACTCCCTCTACCGTATTGAGTACTCGTTCGATTTCCGCCGAACTGACCTTGATCCCAGCTAAGTTCATCGTGTCGTCGGCACGACCTTGGGCACGGTAACCAGAATTAGACAGTCGTTCTAGGCGATCGCCATGACGGCGGAGGTTAGGAGATGGTGTGTCAGCAAAATAAACCTGATGGTGATCTTTATTCAACAACTCGTTAGAAAGTCCAATAGAAGGAGGAATGATAAATGCTTCTCCTTGATCGGCAAGATCATCATTTTCATCAAAGATAGCTAAATCTAGCCCCAACGCAGGTGTAGTAAAGATGGAAGGGGTGCAGGGTTGTACCAGCGTACCAGTAAGATAACTACCACCAATTTCCGTACCGCCACAGTATTCGATAATCGGTTTGTATCCCGCTAAGGACATGAGGAAGAGCATATCTTGAGGCGTAGAACATTCTCCTGTAGAACTAAATGCTTTAATCGCGCTCCAATCTAATCCTTGCATACAGCCAGTAACTTTCCAACTGTTGACCAAACTGGGTACTACACCTAGCATATTGACTCCTGCATCACGGACAAATTGACCAAATCCTCTACCAGTAGGAGCGCCGTAGTAGAGAGCGATGGTTGCCCGATTAATTAAACTAGCGTAAATCAACCAGGGTCCCATCATCCAGCCCAGGTTAGTCGGCCAAGCTACGACCTCTTGAGGATGAATGTCATGATGTAGATGTGCGTCTGTGGCACATTTGATCGGAGTGGTTTGAGTCCAGGGAATAGCTTTCGGTTCTCCTGTAGTACCAGAGGAAAATAGGATATTAGTATAAGTATCAGGCTGGGCGGCAATAGCAGCGAATTTCTCTTGAGGACTAAGAAACTCATGCCAACTAAGATCTTGCTGACGTAGTTTCATCGATAGAGAGGAATTATGGGGGAGAACGATCGCTCTAACTGGATTTGCCTCGATAACTTTATTATAGAGAGGCAACTGTTTGCCAGCGCGTAAAATATAGTCTTGGGTAAAGATCGCCTTGGCTTGAGATAGGTGCAAGCGGGTAGCAATTTCCTCAGCAGCCAAACTATCAGCGATCGCTACTACCACGCAACCAGCTTTAATGATTCCCAGGTAAATAGCTACAGATTCAGCAGTCATGGGCATGGCAATCGCAAGGCGATCGCCAGGTAAACAACCAAAATTCAGCAAACTATTAGAGACTCGATTGGTTAAAACCTCTAGTTCACCATAGGTGAGAGTAGATAAAGAGCCTCTTTCCTGTTGCCAAATAATCGCAACATCATCTGTAGGAGCTTGAAAACAGCTTTCGACAATATTCAGACGTGCATTCACCAACCATTGGGGTGATTCTATCCCTTGAGAAAGATCGACAACTTGAGTGTATTTTTGGCTCAAGCAGATATTTAGTCGTCGAATTATGACCTCCCAAAACTCGGCACGATTTTGGCTCGACCAAGCATGAAGTTCGTCATAGTCAGCTATTTCTAGTTCCTTCATCAAAGTGCCAATATTAGAAGCCTCGATCTGCTCCTCAGATGGAAGCCAAACTGGTGGAGCACCTTGGCTTGAATTCCATTCAGCAAAAGCAGTTTGGTAAAGCAGTTCGTGTAAGGGAAAGGGATGGTTCGGTTTGAGTAGTTCTCGACTAAAATACTGCCAACAATCGACAGGGGAAAGATCAACCAGACATTGATTAATCTGGGGTAGTATTCCAGCAGCTATTGTTTGGTTTACACCACACTTGATTATCTGTTCGAGGGATACTTGTTTTGCCATAGCTCTTAACCCTCTCTGAAGAATTGAGTGGGGTATATTACTATCATAGCTGACTACACAATCTGCTATCTGCTAATTATTTTCTATTGAAACCAAATAATTGTTAGTCAAATCGATTGTTTATAAGCTGCGTATTAAAAACAGTGATATTCAAAAAGGTAAAAGTGCTGGTTATCGTTTGATTTATTGGCTTCAGAAACCCAAAAGTATTGTCCTACTGGATATCTACTCAAAATCCAAGCAAGATAATATTGATGTAACGACAATTCAGCAAATCATTGCCAATTTTGAGTGCGATCGCTATTAGCTTTCATTGTATGCCATAAATGTAATCCCACTTCCTAAAACACTACTTCTTCCACGGTAGTTTAGTTCCCATTTCCGTTGCTGCGGAGAAAATTAAGTAGCCTACCAGTAAGCCAACACCTGCCAAAAAGGGAATTAAATCATTTTCCATAATTAATGCTAGTTCGACAAAATTAATGAACGAAGTACGAAAACTTACTCTACAGCATAAATTAGCTGTAATTGTTTAAGTTACTGCTCAAACCCCTTAACTTACTTATCATTAGTATTATTACTCGTTGGAAGATAGTCATCGTATTTATCCTGATTATAAAAGTAGAGAGTACGAATTGGGTAAGGAATATTAATATCTGCTTTATCAAAAGCTTCCTTAATATCAAAAATGGCTTTAGTTTGAGCGTGTCGTACTTCCCGCATTTGCGGCAATGTCCAATAACGAACGGCAAAATTAATCGAACTATCTCCAAACCCTAGTAAATCTATTTCTGGTGCAGGGTCTTCTAGGACACCTTCTACTTTAGTAATTACTTGTTCTAAAATTTTCGCAGCTTTCGGTAGAGACGTACCATAGTCTACTCCAACCTCTAAATCGGTTCTTCGGCTATCAAAAGCAGTTTTGACGACTACTGCGCTGGTAAACACCGTCGAATTTGGTAGTAGTACTAGTTCTCCAGTATAGGAACGAATTGCAGTAGTGCGAATATCAATGTGTTCAACTGTACCTTCATAATCATCCACAACAATTTGATCGCTGATGCGGAAAGGTTCTTGAATCAAAAGTAAAATTCCTGCTAAAAAATTTTTAAAAATATCTTGGAAGGCAAAACCAATAGCTACAGAAGTAAGACCAAGGGCAGCAATGAGATCTCCCAAACGTAAACCAGGAAAAGCTACCACACAAGCTATGAATACTCCTATTACCCAAGTAAAAACATAGCTACTTTGCCTAAACAATAGCTGTAAAGATTTACTTTTAAGAATTCGTCTTCCAATACGCTCGCTTATTCGCCGAACAAACTCAGCCGTATAACGAGTTAGAAAAATAATAATTATAGCTATTAATAATGCTGGGATAATTTTGATTCCATCAGCTAGTAGCTCTTGTATACTTTGAAACACTGTTTCTAGTAATTGGTTCATCATTTGGTTCGATAAATTTACTTTGCTCAAATATAGCGTTTGTCAAATGAATGAGGTACATTATTTTCTCTTTTCCTCTTCTTACGTGGTTCGACTCGCTGAATTTAATTCAGCGTCTTCTACGCACTTTCCCTTTACCCAAATATAACCGAGGTATATCTCACTGACATGAGAATTACCATAGGTTATTTATTATCTTCTAGCTATAATCTAATGGTAGTTGAAATAGATAACAGGGAAGAGAAATGTACTCAGATAATATTATTTGGAGTGAATAAATGTCAGAAAAAAAACTTAGCTGGTTAGAAATTGCTTTTCGATTAGAAGGTTCTGTCGCCCAAGTCATTTTACCTCGAATCGGTATGTTTACTATTTTTACTGCTTTAGTTTGTCTTTGGCAATACTTAGAAAAAGAACCAAAATTTATTTTACACATTGGCGACCTTACCAATAATGTGGTTTACAATCTAGTTTTAGGATTGTTGTTAGTATTTCGCACTAATACATCTTACGAACGATTTTGGGATGGAAGAAAATCTTTGGGACTATTAGTAGTTAATCTTCGCAATTTGGCTCGTTTTATTCGCTTAAGTATTGCCGAGGAAGATGTAGAAGAGCGAGAAAGTAAAGCTACCATTTTAAAACTTTTAGTGGCATTTATGGTTGCTACCAAACTACAGCTAAGAGGAGAAAAACCGAATGAAGAACTTAAAAAGTTATTAAACGAAAAACAAGCATTAGAAATAGATTCGGTTAGCCGTATATCGTTACAAATCGCGCTCTGGATTGGAGAATATTTACAACAACAACTTAAACTAGGTAAAATTGATAGTTCTCAAAGAGTTGAAATGAATAGCATGCTCAACAATATGGTAGAAGGTTTAAGTAGTTGCGAGCGTATTTCTACAACACCACTGCCAATAGCTTATCGTATTTATCTTAAACGTTTAATTTTGATTTACTGTGTTGGATTACCATTCAATTTAATTGAAAAAATGCAATGGTGGGCTATACCAGTAGTTGCGATTGTTAGCTTTATTTTACTAGGGCTAGAAGAAGTCGGCAAAGAGTTAGAAAATCCATTTCTCTACGGTGTGAATGATTTGCCTGTAGACGCTCTCTGCAATAATGTTATTAATGATATCGAAAGTATAGCTCACTTCTCCTCAGGAGAATTTTTATCACTTACACCAAAAGAGTCTCCGTTTCCTGTTTTATCGAAGAAGACAGGATAATTAAAAAAGAAAATGATAAAAAGCTTTGTGTGCTTATAACCAAGCCAATTCAACCTGAACCTATCAAATAATTACATTTTTCCTAAAAACACCAACCCTGGCAGAATATGGCGCTAGGCTTATAGATATAGCTTACAGGGGGAATAACAAATGGCGATCGCAACTATCAATCCAGCAACTGGTGAAACCCTGAAAACTTTTACTCCTCTGACTGATGCAGAAATAGAAACTAAGCTGGCTTTGGCGCAGTCTACCTTTGAGCAGTATCGTTACACTACTTTTGAACAGAGAAGTCAATGGTTAAACCGAGCAGCAGATATCCTGGAAAAAGATAAACTTAAGTTTGCCCAGATTATGACCACAGAAATGGGTAAGCCTCTGCAAAGTGCGATCGCCGAGGCGGAAAAGTGTGCTAAGGTATGTCGTTTTTACGCCGAAAAAGCACCCGAATTTTTGGCAGATGTGGTGATTGATAGCGATGCGAGCAAAAGTTATGTTGCTTATCAGCCCTTGGGAGTAATCTTGGCGGTAATGCCTTGGAACTTTCCTTTTTGGCAGGTATTTCGCTTTGCCGCCCCTGCTTTGATGGCTGGTAACGTCGGTATCCTTAAACATGCTTCTAATGTGCCTCAATGTGCCTTGGCGATCGCATCTATTTTTGACCAAGCTGGTTTCCCTCAAGGAGCATTTCAAACTTTGTTGATTGGTGCCAGTCAGGTTAAATCGATTATTGAGGATGATCGGGTAAAAGCAGCAACTCTGACAGGAAGCGAACCTGCGGGGGCGGCATTGGCGAGTGCTGCGGGACAACAAATTAAAAAGGTAGTCCTAGAATTAGGTGGCAGCGATCCCTTTATTGTCTTAGACAGTGCCAACTTGGAAGAAGCGGTATCAATTGGCATTAAAGCGAGAATGCTCAATAATGGACAGTCTTGTATTGCAGCCAAACGCTTTATCGTTACCGAAAGTATTGCTGATCGCTTTCAAGAGCAGTTGTTAGCTCAATTTCAAGCCTTAACCGTTGGTGATCCTCTGGAAAAAAGTACCGATATTGGCCCGTTGGCAACAGCTACTATTCGTTCAGAGTTAGATGAGCAGGTTAAAAAAGCGATTAAGGAAGGAGCAAAGGTGCTTATCGGTGGAGAACCAATTTCAGACCGCCCAGGTAACTATTATCCACCGACAATTTTGACCGATATTCCTGCTGATTCTCCTACAGCTCAAGAAGAGTTTTTTGGCCCTGTAGCATTGTTATTTAAAGTTAAAGATCTCGATGAAGCGATCGCTTTAGCCAACCATATTCCTTTCGGGTTGGGTGCTAGTGCTTGGACAAATAATGAGGAACAAAGTAAACGTTTAATTGCCGAGATTGAAGCAGGGGCAGTCTTCATTAACGGAATGGTTAAGTCCGATCCTCGTTTACCCTTCGGCGGAATCAAGCGATCAGGTTACGGCAGAGAATTAAGCAGCCAGGGTATCCACGAATTTGTCAACGTCAAAACTGTGTGGATTAAGTGAGTCAATAATTAGATCCATCAGTACTAACAACTAACCACTAACTACTAACCACCAAAAGTAATTTACAAAACAGAGCCTAAATTAATTTTTGTAAAGTATCGTTGCAGTAGGTGTTTTTTTCTGGCTTGATAAGAATAGTCACAATTACACAATATATATCGTGTTTTATAGCTCCTGCTATTTAGACGGGGCAAAAGATAAGCCAAATTTGATTACTGTTTCTTGTTAATGATGATGGCGGTTTGGTTGTAGCTAGGGTAACGCATCACTCAGTCAGCAAAAAACCAATCACCAGCTAGATAAACAAGACCATTCAAGCCTAATTATCTTCATTTAGCATCGATTCTTTAGTTTTATTAATAGGAGTAACCGTAACCCATGCAAAAACTCAAAAATCTATTCAACTCTGATAAGAAATATTATCTGGAGTTGGACAATGTAAAAGATTCCGAGGTTGTACAAAATGTAGCCCAAGTAGCTACAGAAGTTACAGATACTGTAAAAGAGAAAGCTGCCGAAGTTACAGATACTGTGAAAGAGAAAGCTGCCGAAGTAGCTAAGTCTCAGCCAGTAAAAGAAGCAGTTAAAAAAGCTACGGAAGCCACAGAAAGTGCTCAAGAACAAGTAGCATCCGTGACCACTGAAGAAAAGCCTGCTAAGAAAAAAGCAGTTAAGGCGAAGGCTAAATCAAAGCAAAATGGCAAAGCCGCTCAAACGACTGTAGAAGCGCAGAAGACTCAAGCAACTCCCAAAAATTCTGGTGCATCTTCTTTCGAGCCACCATTTTGGGTTGCTGCTATGTACAAAAATAATGGTTCCACAAACAGTAACGCAAAGGCAGCGGAACAAACTTTTGCTACAGATAACTTAATGCCAACAGTTACTAACTACCGTCGTCGTCCTGGGGGTAGTTTAGCTAAGTTTAAGGATATGGCAAGAAAAGCTAGGACTCCTAAAGGTTAGGTATTTGAGCAACTGAGAATTGACAGCGCCAAATTTGAGTAATTGAGCCATCCATGTTGACGGAAGAAATATCGACCCACAGGTAGCCTTCCGTCTTTAATTTTTAGTTTATAATTTTAAGGCCAAATCTGAATCTGATATGGGGTAAAGCAATTACAGATTTGCGATTAACTTTGTCCCCCTTTCCGATAAGATGGAAATTGCCGCTTTTTATTAAAGCTAGGATTGAGTTTGACTAGGAAAAAATCTTATCTGAATTTCCTAGACATATATTTATTTTTGTTAGAACGGTTTACTTAGTAGGAATAGTAGGAAAAAATTAATGGCTGAAGCAACTTTTGAAAAAGTTAAAGGTATTGTTGTAGATCAACTGGACGTAGACGCTGATAAAGTTAAGCCAGAAGCAAGTTTTGCTAATGACTTAGGTGCTGATTCTCTAGACACGGTAGAATTAGTCATGGCTTTAGAAGAGGAATTTGATATTGAAATTCCTGACGAAGCAGCGGAAAAAATAGATACTGTAGGCAAAGCGGTTAATTATATCGAGGAAAAAACTGGTGCTTAAAAAAACTGAATTTTCAGTTTAAGTTCAGATTCACGATGGCTGCTAAATCATAAATAATACGTAACAACTTATCCGTAGAAGCAAATTAGATAGCAAATTAATCAGATAAATAAAACTATCATTTACTTCTCGATCTTATTCATCAGAGATCCTAAAGTTGAAAGATTAAAGGCAAACAGCAGCCTCGAAACCATGCCAGATCAAAAGCGTAAGAAGGGCAAAAATGACAAATAGGCAAAACAGGCGAGTTGTAATTACAGGCTTGGGTGCAATAACTCCCATCGGCAACAATTTAGCAGACTACTGGGATGGTTTATTGCAAGGGCGCAACGGAGTAAGTTCCATAACTTTATTTGATGCCTCACAACATGCCTGCCAATTTGCTGCGGAAGTCAAGAATTTTGATCCTCATCAGTATTTGGATAAAAAAGATGCCAAGCGAATGGATCGCTTTGCTCAGTTTGGGGTCTGTGCTAGTAAGCAAGCGATCGCT
This sequence comes from uncultured Pleurocapsa sp., assembly GCA_965365755.1. Lineage (GTDB taxonomy): Bacteria > Cyanobacteriota > Cyanobacteriia > Cyanobacteriales > Xenococcaceae > Waterburya. The sequence continues at coordinate 8,434 of CBDUCX010000027.1, read as the reverse complement.
GATGCGAAATTCGAGATTAATGAGCTGAATGCGGATCAGGTAGGGGTCTTAATTGGTACAGGTGTGGGCGGTTTGCGAGTTATGGAAACTCAAAACGAAAACTTGATCACCAAAGGGCCAAGAAAAGTTAGTCCCTTCACGATTCCGATGATGATCGCTAATATGGCGGCGGGATTGACGGCAATTCATACGGGGGCTAAAGGGCCTAATTCTTGTACCGTAACCGCCTGTGCAGCAGGTTCTCACGCTATTGGTGATGCCTTCAGAATTATTCAAGGAGGCTACGCTAAAGCGATGATCTGTGGTGGTGCCGAAGCAGCGGTGACTCCCCTGTCTTTTGCGGGTTTTTGTTCGGCCAAAGCGCTCTCAACTCGTAATGATGACCCACTCCATGCCAGCAGACCTTTCGATCAAGACCGCGATGGATTTGTGATGGGTGAAGGTTCGGGCATTTTGTTTATTGAGGAATTAGAACAAGCTCTAGCCCGTCGAGCTAAAATCTATGCCGAAATTGTTGGTTATGGAATGACCTGCGATGCTTATCATATGACTTCTCCCGTGCCAGGAGGACAGGGGGCAGCCAAAGCAATTGAATTAGCCTTAGCTGATGGTAATCTAACCCCAGAAGAAATAGACTATATCAATGCTCATGGTACCAGCACTCCTGCTAATGATTCTAATGAAACCAAGGCAATTAAGAAAGCCCTGGGTGAGCGAGCCAAGGAAATTGTCGTAAGTTCCACCAAGTCGATGACTGGTCATTTGTTGGGAGGCTCAGGAGGAATTGAAGCGGTAGCAACGGTAATGGCGATCGCTAATGAGCGAGTGCCACCCACAATTAATCTTGCTAACCCTGATCCAGAGTGCGATTTAGACTATATCGCCAATGTCAGTCGGGAACATCAGGTAAGAGCCGCTTTGTCCAACTCTTTTGGTTTTGGTGGTCATAATGTTACTCTAGCTTTTAAAAAATATAGCTAGCAATAAAATTAACTAATTTTATAAATTTAAGACCGAGTAGTGGAGGACGCAAGAAGTCCACTACAAGGCAGTCTGCTGGATAGGAAGCTGCGTACTATGAGTGTTCGCAGTAATACACAGTCATTCTATATACAAAACCAGATGTTTAAAACTTGCTAGCTGTTCCAATGGGATGAGAAGATAAGACAAAGACTTGATACAACATTTATAAAATCAAGATCTGAAGGTTCAAGTTCCTTCTTCAGTGCGTTCAGTAAGCTCAAATTTTTTTGTTTTATCGTAGTTTATTTATATAACAAATATGGTAGTTGCCACCCAATCAACTAAATCAGTTGAAGAACTTTGTATTAATTCGATTCGTTTTTTAGCCGTAGATGCCATAGAAAAAGCTAGTTCTGGACATCCAGGATTGCCTATGGGAGCAGCTCCGATGGCGTTTGTGCTGTGGGACAAGTTCATGCGCTACAATCCCAAGAATCCCCAGTGGTTTAATCGCGATCGCTTTGTGCTTTCTGCGGGTCATGGTTCAATGTTGCAGTATGCTTTACTGTACCTTGCTGGTTATGACAGTGTATCAATTGAAGATATTAAGCAATTCCGTCAATGGGGTTCCAAGACTCCAGGACACCCAGAGAACTTTGTCACTCCAGGGGTAGAAGTTACCACAGGGCCTTTGGGTCAAGGTATTGCTAATGGTGTTGGTTTGGCTTTGGCAGAAGCTCACTTAGCAGCGAAGTTTAATAAGCCCGATGCCACTTTAGTCGATCACTATACCTATGTCATTGTAGGTGACGGCTGTAATATGGAAGGTATTTCTGGTGAAGCTTGTTCTTTTGCAGGACACCAAGGACTCGGCAAATTAATTGCTCTCTACGATGACAACCAGATTTCTATTGATGGTTCGACTGAGGTAGCGTTCACCGAAGACGTTTCTAAGCGCTTTGAGGCTTATGGTTGGCACGTCCTTCATGTTGAAGATGGCAATACGGATCTAGCAGCTATTGCTAAAGCCATTGAATCAGCGAAGTCTGTCACTGACAAACCCACAATGATCAAGGTGACAACTACCATCGGTTATGGTGCCCCCAATAAGCAGGGGACTGCTGGGATTCATGGTGCCAAATTAGGGACAGATGAAGTCAAGCTTACTCGGGAAAGTCTTGGTTGGACATCGGAAGAATTTGAAGTTCCCGCAGAAGCCCTAAATCACATGAGAAAGGCTGTTGAACGGGGGGCAAGCTACGAAGAAGAGTGGAATCAAGTTCTATCTAGCTATAAGTCTAGCTATCCTAAAGAAGCAGCAGAATTTGAGCGTTTCCTCAGTGGTAAACTACCTGATGGTTGGGACAAAGTTTTACCTACCTTTACACCGGAAGACAAAGGATTAGCAACTCGTAAATATTCTGAGGGTTGTCTCAACAAACTTGCTCCTGTAGTTACCGAATTAATTGGTGGTTCAGCAGATTTGACTCACTCTAACCTCACAGAGTTAAAAGGTTTCGGCGACTTCCAAAAGGGAGCATATCAAAACCGTAACGTCCACTTCGGTGTACGGGAACATGCCATGGGTGCCATCTGTAATGGTATAGCGTTGCATAATTCAGGATTGATTCCTTACGGCGCAACCTTCCTGATCTTTACCGACTACATGCGGGCAGCAATTCGTCTATCTGCTCTGTCGGAAGTTGGTGCAATTTGGGTCATGACTCACGACTCCATCGGACAGGGTGAAGATGGACCCACCCACCAGCCTATCGAAACTTTAGCTTCCCTGAGAGCTATTCCTGATTTAACTGTAATTCGCCCTGCGGACGGTAACGAAGTATCTGGTGCTTACAAAGTTGCGATCGAGTATGCTAAACAAAATAAACCAACATTGATGGCATTCTCTCGCCAAGGTGTACCCAACCTACCTGGAAGCTCAATGGAAAATGCAACTAAGGGTGCTTACGTCATCTCCTGTGGTTTTGCTCCTGAAGAACTTGACCTGATCTTGATTGGTACTGGTAGTGAGGTACAACTTTGCGTTGGTGCTGCGGAGAAATTAATCGCCGAGGGCAAGAAAGTCCGTGTTGTTTCCATGCCCTCTTGGGAACTCTTTGAAGCTCAGGATGCAGCTTATCAAGATTCCGTACTACCCAAAGTCGCTACTAAACGCCTCTCAGTAGAAGCAGGAACTAGCTTTGGTTGGCAGAAATATACTGGCAGCGAAGGCGGTTCAGTTAGTATTGAACGCTTTGGTGCTTCTGCTCCTGGTGGTACTTGTTTAGACAAATTTGGCTTCAGCGTTGATAACGTCGTGGCAAAAGCCAAAGAAATTATCGGCTAATTTCATTAGGGACTCAGGTTAAATAAAGTCAGAGATTACTCCGCCGTAAAACGACGGAGCCTGCTCTGACCGTTGGTCAGTTTTTTGACATGATATTCAGCGCTATAGGCAGCAGATTTAGTGCCAATCTCTGCTGTAAAAACCAACTTTAGTGGATGTCGGGTTCTGGTATATTTAGCTGCCTGAGAACCCCCAGACTGATGCACCGCAAAGCGTTTAGCGACATCATTGGTCACGCCCGTATACAAAGAGCGATCGCCACAGCGAATTATATAAATCGACCAGACTGAATGGTTACTCAAGTTCTTTAAATCTTCGAGCGTTCGATACGATAATAGTTATGGCAATAGGGAATCAAGTTCGGACAACTATGTTTTTACTTGCTAGGGGTAAGTAGCTGTTAATATTCTCATATTGTAAGACTCAGGCGCTAACGGGCAGCATTTTTAACCTTCTATGACTCGACTCGTGAAGCCAACTTTTATCGGTTCTTTTGTAAGGCAGATAAATATGTTGCACGACTATCTTTCTGAGTTCGCTCTGATTTAAGACTAACAATCTAGGCCATGTTTGGTAATTTTTATTAGATAAATAAGCTACCAAACCGCTGCTTACTGCCGAAGTAATTAAGCCAGGTCCAGTTTTAAACCAGGGACTTTCATTAGAGTAATAGCTCAAATTTTCCACGGCCTGCTCGAAAGCTTGCTGGATAATGCTTTGACCAGGTATGCAACCTAAAAAGTTGTTACCAATACAGGCAAAATCTTCCTGAAGAATAACCAATTCGGGACTTAGATCGACCAGAGTATCTAAAGAGCGGCGACATTTATCGTCAGCATCGGCATAAAACCCCCCCATTTTATAAAGATATGCCAAGCGGAAAAAGTCTGATTGAGTGGCGGGAAGATCGCAGTTAGCAAAGGCTTGTAATACTCGCTCGTCATAATGTTCGTTTAAAAATGCGATCGCCTCATCGAGAGAAAAGCGATGGTATTCGTATTCGGGATTGCAATCTTGCCAACTCCGACAAATTTGTTCTACTTCGGGGGGAGGCTCTGGTTCATCCCAGAACTGAACGATTCTTTTAGGGATGGTCGGCAGGCGTGACGAATTTTGCGCCAGATTATACTTGAGGTGCTCAAAAATTCCCTGAGTTCTCAGTTCTCTTGTCAAATAAAGCGCTGCTCCCAAATAGTTGGGTTCTCGTTTTACAATACGACCAAAAGCTAGCATTCGATTGGGTGATGTTCTCTCAGCTTGCAGCAGTTCGGCTAACAAAGGAGGATTAATCCGTAATTGATTGAGCGTCATGGCAATATGGCTTTTGAGGGGAACTTGCACTTTGCCAGGATGGACTCTCAGACCGAGTTCTTGGGTCGCTATTCTCAATTCTTGCCGAGCTTCATCTATTCTGCCTGTAAGCATCAAGATCGCTGCCAGTTGATTTCTTTCAAAATTAGCGACTGGCGATAAAGCAATAGCTTCTCGCAAATATTGTTCGGCCTGCTGATAGTTGTATTGATCAAAGTAAATTTTGGCTCTCAGTTCTTGGGTTCTTTTAATACCATATCGGCTATCGACATTAATCCGCTCCAGGACATTGGCAGCATTGGCATAATTTCCCTGGTTCATATAAACAATACACAGTTCCCACCATAGCTTTAGATTCTTGGGAGACTGTTTCAATAACTCGATTAAAGGTTTTTGGCAGAGGTCAATATTACCCAAACGTTTTTGAAATTGAATCCATCTCAGCTCTACTTCCACCGAATAGGGACTTTTTTGCCGAGCTAGATCTAGTAACTCAAAAGCTACTTCAATATCTCCTTGCAGAAAATGTAGGTTGGCTAGCTCGTAATATCCCTGATAATTGTCGGGTTTGGCCTGACATGCCTTGACGTATGATATTTCGGCATTTTCCCAATCTTCTAAGGCTTGATAGAGTAAGCCCAGGCGAATACAAGTTGTGACCTTGATTCCTAACAGCGATTCTGTTTCTTCTAACAGGGCGATCGCGCGATCAACTTGACCTGATTGGCTGTAAATCTTAGCTAATTCAATCCGAGCTTCAAAATGAACAGGTTTGAGGGTCAGAATATGCTCGTATGCTTCAGCAGCTTTGGCTAACTCAGCTTTTGCCAGTAGAATAGAGCCTTTAATAACCAGAGAAGGCAAGTGATCGGGTTGGAGAGCAATAGTCGATTCGATCGTCTCTAATGCTTCATCATAACGTCCCAAGGCTTTTAGATCTTCGGCGATCTCAATTTGCACATTGATAATTTGACCCAATTCCGCTGCTTTAGTTTGGGCTAACTGATGCCAGCGTAGCGCATTTTCTCGCCGACCTAATTTTCGCTCAAAACCTCCAGAATAAATTAAAACGGGATAGCGATCGCCAAAATTAGAGCGCAAATTCTCTAGCTGGTGTTTTACTTCCTTGTAATCGCCCAGTTGCCAAAGAGTATCTATTTGACCAAAATAGGCGTTAAGTTTGTCTGGATGAAGCGAGATCGCCTGCTGAAAGTATTCTAGAGCGGGAGGAAAATTTCTTCTGCTTTGCTCCAGTTTTCCCCAACAAATTAACAAACCAAAATGTTTTGGCGAATTATGAGTAGCTTTTTGCAAATATTGAATTGCTTCAGCATAAAGATTGCATTTCTGTAATTGTTCTACTAAATTGATAGTTGCTTCATTTGCTTGCGGATCTATCTGTAGAACTTTTTTGTATAGCTCGATCGCCTTCTCTCGTTCGCCCTTTTTCTGATGGACTTTGGCTAAATTAATCATCCCCCTAACGTGATTGGGGGCTTTGGCTAATAGTTGCTGAAGATTTTCCTGACAGTCTTCTAGTTTTCCGAAATGTAGTTGTTCCGTAGATAGCTGGATTCTGATTCTGACATCTTGAGGACGAAGCTTTAATGCCGTGGCAAAAGTTGCCAAAGCTGAAGTGCGATCGCGTATTTTACGGTAGCAAAATCCTAGTTCGACCCATCCTGGAACAAACTCAGGAAAATCATCGAGTATTTCTTGAATCTTGGCGATCGCAGTCGATGTATCTTTTAATTGTTTGACAGTCGATAATCGCTCTTTTGCTGCCTTTTGTTTGGAATTGTCCACAATCTTCGTTAAGCCAATATTCAATCGTCAATACGGTTATCGAAAAACAGATTTTAAAAACCATCCACTTTTAGGGGAGTTTAACTATAGTTCGGCAAATTTAAATTGGCAACTAAATTGTGTTTATGTATTTATGTTGAAATTTATGATTTTTACCTTCTCTCCCTTGTAGAGAGCAAATATAGACTAAGCTTTTTGAAGCTACTCACTGGTGTTAGTCTGGTAGCAAAATTATTGAAATTGAATAGAAAAGTAAAAAAAGCCCCCCAATTGGAAGACTTATTTTTCTCGCTAATTGCAATTAAGTTCTGATTCGTGTGACCTCTCCCACACTGATTGCTACGCAATACAGTTTGGGCTTCCCTAATATCACTATTAGGTTTTCCTGGTTGCTTCCATTTCTGGTTTTTCACCCACTATCTAGATGAACAGCACAAGTACCATACATCCCCGATGCTCTGATTGCCCAGGCAGTTTGCGTTCCCGCCAGTCCAGCGGTACAGTTTTTAAATTGTTTAACTCTATTTTTCTATGCCTGTCGCGTCACCTTTATATTTTCTTGGGTGATATTTTTCTCGACGAACAGATAGGCAGGGTTAGATTATCCCTTGTTTACTTATTTCGGGTGAACCCGTATTAGTTGATTATACAACGATCAAAACCCTTGCTATGTAAAGATTAGATGAATAGCAAATTAACTACTCAAAACAAAATGCCAGCCCGTTTTTCATCCCACGCTGATTCCTACATCCTTGGGAATACAGACGTGGGGCTTCAAACGGAAGAAGCTAAGCAGACACCAAAACTCTAGCTTCTAGCTGTTGGGCAATGTTCGAGAGCTTTTGGCTGACAAAGCTGGGAACTTGAGTCTTACTGCTAACACGAGGATAATCCATCGGCCACAACATTAAAGTACTGCCGTGAGGATACAGGCGTTCGTATTCTGACCCGTTGTCATAGTTAGCACGGTCTTCATGGTGAGGCATATAGCTTTCGGCAAGCGTACCTTCGACGGTCAACAGAGCATGATTTTCCAGCTCGACACTATGATAGACAAAAGTTTCAGTCGGCTCGGTTTGCACAATCGAAACACCGTTGACTAGCGCCCCAGCATTAATTAGTAATCCATCAATGAACAAAGAGTGGTCGGGAGAGAGATAAAGATCTCTAGCTGGCAAATTATTTCCTAAAGCGCCTGCCTTAACCAAAACGGGATTACCGCGTAGGGGAATAGTTAAGGCATTGGGGTCGATAGTTTGATAGCCAATCCACTTAACATCGACCAACTTACCTTCGGCAGTTTGTACTTTATCACCGATTTGTAGTTCTTCGACTAGTTTGTAACCCGATGCAGTGAGGATGCGCGTACCAGTCAGGAAACATTCGGGTGTGGGTGTGGCTACAGTAAAATTATCTGTGCCGTCTGGACTTCTTTGAATGGATTGACCATCAACATCATTACCAAAGTCTTCGTCACCAGCTAGAGCTCCTCCATTATATCCAGCCGAGATCGAACTAGTACCATCACTGAGGATAACGCGATCGCCACCATCATTCCAAAAAGCAGTTCTATCAACATTATAAAAATCATCTGGAAGCGGAGTATTAGTGTAGTCAGTAACGACCGTAACTTTACCAAAAGGAGCAATTTCAGCATTCTCAGGAAAGGTAAATTTGACTCCAATAATGTCGCTGAGAGTCCAATTTCCTATGTTTACAGTGGTGTCTGTACTGTTATAGAGTTCGATAAACTCGTCACCTGCTTCGGCTGTTCCGCTTTGGTCGGTATCAAAATTAAAGCTTGAGCCTGTAGGATCGGCTAATATTTCGTTGATTACAACACCGTTAAGCATTTGTACGGGCATAATTACAATCTCCTCGTGAATAAATTAATCAGTTTTGTGAAACCACTGCTTGTTATTTCTAAGCATTCAACATAAAGTTTTCATCAAGCATATTTAGCCTGAAAGCAATCGTAAACAGTGATTTTACGGTACTGTTGATTAC
>CBDUCX010000026.1:0-28122 GCA_965365755.1 uncultured Pleurocapsa sp. | reverse complement strand
ACCAATATAGGCAACCTACTCTCTAAAGTCAACCCCTGAATCCCATCTTTTTTTATAAACTTTCTCAAAGTTAGTCATGCTATTGTGTGTGGGCAGATATTTACACAGATTTTTTTTATGTCTTTATCTTTTCAGGAAATTATTGCTACCTTGAACGAATTTTGGAGCGATCGCGGTTGCATTATCGTTCAACCATACGATACGGAAAAGGGTGCAGGAACGAAAAATCCCAGTACCTTTTTAAGAGCGTTAGGACCTGAGCCGTGGTCAGTCGCTTACATTGAGCCTTGCCGAAGGCCAACAGATGGTAGATATGGTGAAAATCCCAATCGTTTTCAGCACTATTATCAGTATCAAGTGTTGATCAAACCTTCTCCCGATAATATTCAAGAGATTTATCTAGACTCTTTAACAGCATTGGGTATTAATCCAGAAGACCATGATGTTCGCTTTGTTGAAGATAACTGGGAAGATGCGGCGGTTGGCGCTTGGGGTGCAGGTTGGGAAGTCTGGCTCGATGGTATGGAAGTAACTCAGTTTACCTATTTTCAGCAGTGTGGGGGAATTGATTGTAATCCTGTTTCCATTGAAATCACTTACGGTTTGGAAAGGCTGGCTATGTATCTACAAGATGTGGATGCAATTATCAAGATTAGATGGAACGATCACTTATCTTACGGAGATATTTTCTTGCAGGCGGAAATTGAGCAGTGTACTTATAACTTTGAAGCATCAGATCCCGATTTGCTGTTCAATTTGTTTTGTCTTTATGAAAAAGAGGCCAAGCAGCTAATTAATCGAGGTTTGGTGATTCCCAGTTTAGATTATGTTCTTAAGTGTTCTCATAGTTTTAATTTGCTAGATGCCAGAGGAGTGATTGCCGTTGCTGAAAGAACTCGCTATATCGGCAGAATTCGTAGCATGGCTCGGCAAGTTGCACAACTGTATTTAGAACAAAGAGAAAGCTTAGGTTTTCCTTTGCAAAAGGTTGATCACCTCTCCTCTATCAAAGTCGGTCAGGTAAAATGAGAAAAAGGCGTTGGTAAATAGAGGTATGATTATTAGGGAATGCGATCACATTCTAAGGAGAGTATGATTTTACGTAAGGAACTGGAACATCCCAAAATTTAAGATAATGAATCAGTAAACGTATTGAATTTTCTATCATTTCCTTAGATTTGGAATAACAAAGAGTTTTCCGATGTAATCGAGCAAGAGACTGTCTAAGTCGGATATTTTCACCCTCAACCCTGGTCATGCTCTCCCATTTGTGGAATTGTCTCTAAATCATCAGCATTAGACAAAAATTCTCTCACGGCGCGAACCCAATTCATGATTGTGACATGATGTATTCCTTTAATTCGACCTATTGCCCTGAAACCCATACCATTAAAGTACATGGTTAAGCATTCTCCTTTTAGTGCGTCAGAATAGCCTTTTTGGGTTTGATAACTGTCTATGAATTGTCTTTGGCAGTCAACACAGATATAGTTCTGTTTCCCTTTTTTCTTGCCATTTTTATTGATGTGAGTAGATTTACATTCAGGGCATTGCATGAAATTTAATTCTCGTTAGTTATTCAATTAGCGATCGCACACTTTAAAAATCATACCTTAATTCACCAACGCCAAAAAAGAAAGCAGAAAAACTGGAGCATATTCAAATGTATTTCTACTCAAACTAATTCTTATATGGGTATCGTAAATTTTATTTAAAAATAAATTTATAAAATTGAGATTTGATTTTAAGTTATATCAACAAGCTTGGCAGAGAATCAATCAAAGTAAGTTAATTGATGAGCAAATAATTATTGACCAGCTAATACCTTTATCTGTTTTCAATTGTATTCCCTCGACTAATACTAAGCTATGGGAATTAATTAATCGCGGAATTAAATGTCCTATAGGAGCGATCGCACTACAACAAACCGCGGGTAAGGGACAATGGGGGCATAGTTGGGTTTCTTCAGAGGGTGGATTATATCTTTCTGTTGGTCTTGATTTGGATTTAGATATGATTAACTATCCTCATCTGGTGATAGCGACAGCTTGGGGAATTGCTACTGTATTGCGACATTATGAGCTACCAGTAGCTATTAAGTGGTCGAATGATTTAATTCTCAGTCAGCGTAAGCTGGGAGGTATCAAAATTGAAACTAGAAACAATAAAAATAAACTAGTAAAAGCTGTTGTAGGTGTGGGAATAAATTGGCACAATTCTGTTCCCCAACCTGGAATTAACTTAAAGTCCTATTATCAAGAGACAAATATTAAAGCGATTAACTCTCTTGAAGAATTAACCGCAATCACCACTTATGGAGTTGTCTTGGGATACGAGTATTATTTGTTAGTTGGCATCGAAAGATTATTAAATAAATATCTGGAAATTCTCAATAGTTTGGGACAAAAAATCATATTCAATAAATGTCCTGGGGAAGTTATCGGAGTAACAACAGAAGGAAAATTGAGAATAAAATTGCGATCGCCTGGGGCAACTACCGAGATTACCTTATCACCTGGGCAGATTAGTTTAGGATACTTTTATGAATGATAACTAAATTTGCTTTACTTAAAGTTTGAGGATGTGTCTCTTTCTCATCGATTCATCCCTTAATTTAGCAGAGCCATGAATTTTAAAATCACACCTTTATTCAGCTATTTTTCTGGATAATTGATAAAAATAACCAGTTTAATTTACCTTGTTTTTAGCTAATTTAACCTCTTCTTATTTTGGTTAAAAATTTTGGTGTAATTACTCATGTCTTTTGAAATACTAAAGAGTTACAAAAGATATATAACATTGTGTTAGCTTGAATTATCGCTGATACAAAAAGATCTGCCGAACCTAGGATATAAAACTGATCAAGACTGAAATCAAAAAGTAGGGAAAACTGTTGGAAACTAATTCTTTTCAGATTGCCCAGCTAAATTTCAAGTTCTGAATAATTAGCTTTCGTATAGTTTTTAGTTTTAATTAAATCCATTTACTAATCTGTATTGTCTCGAAATTTATCGTTTTAAGTTAGGTAGAAAACCAAATAGTTTTGCTCAATCTTTTAGAAAAATTACCCTCTAATTTGAATTAATCATGTCAAACGAAACCTTCTTTTCTTTTTCCCAACCTATCTACACCGCGAGTGAAATTGATCAACCCTATCCCAACCTCGCCACAATTACCCTGACTCGCACCGGGAATCTCGATCTTTATTCTGACGTGGAAGTGATGTTAGCTGGCGGTTCAGCAATGGAAGGTTACGATTACGCTAGTCTCTTTGGTTTACCTCAAATGGTAACCTTCCAACCAGGAGAAGAAACTAAAACTATTGAGCTGGATATCTTTAATGATGGGGAAATCGAAGGAACTGAAACGGTTAATCTGGAATTGCAAACCATGCCTGGTAGCCTCGACACCTTTATTGGGGAACATGGCACCACTACTCTCAACATTCTGGATAACGAAGTTGCCAATATTTCCTTTTCCCAAGCTGTTTATACCGCTAGTGAAAATGACCAACCCTATCCCAACCTAGCCACAATTACTCTCAACCGCACCGGGAATCTCGATCTTTATTCGGATGTAGAAGTGTTGTTAACTGGTGGTTCAGCAACCGAAGGTTACGATTACTATAGTCTTTTGGCTTTACCTCAATTCGTCACTTTCCAACCAGGAGAAGAAACTCAAACCATCGAGTTCGATATCATCAATGATTTGGAACTTGAAGGAACCGAAACGATTAATCTCCAACTACAAACTATCCCTGGTAATCCCGATACCTTTATTGGGGAACATGGCACAGCTAGTTTAGAAATTCTCGATAACGAAGTTTCCTACATTGAATTTGCTCAAGATGTTTATAAAGGCAATGAAAATGAACAAGCTGTTGTCACCCTGACTCGCATGGGTAATCTCGATAGTTATGCTGATGTGGAAGTTTGGTGGACAGACGGTTCGGCGCAACAAGGATTCGATTACGATAGTCCGATGGGTTCTCCTCAATTGGTCACTTTCCAACCCGGAGAAAAGACTCAAACTATCACTTTCGATCTCTTTGATGATGGGGAATTTGAAGGGACAGAAACGGTTAATCTGGAATTACAAACCATGCCTGGTAGTCTAGATACCTTCCTGGGAGTTAATAACACCGCGAGTTTAGAAATTTTGGATGATGAAGTTGCCAATATCTCCTTTGCTCAAGCGGTTTATACCACTAGTGAAAGTGACCAACCCTATCCCAACATCGCCACAATTACCCTAACTCGCACCGGGAATCTCGATAATTATTCTGACGTGGAAGTGATGTTAGCTGGCGGTTCAGCAATGGAAGGTTACGATTACGCTAGTCTCTTTGGTTTACCTCAAATGGTAACCTTCCAACCAGGAGAAGAAACTAAAACTATTGAGCTGGATATCTTTAATGATGGGGAAATCGAAGGAACTGAAACGGTTAATCTGGAATTGCAAACCATGCCTGGTAGCCTCGACACCTTTATTGGGGAACATGGCACCACTACTCTCAACATTCTGGATAACGAAGTTGCCAATATTTCCTTTTCCCAAGCTGTTTATACCGCTAGTGAAAATGACCAACCCTATCCCAACCTAGCCACAATTACTCTCAACCGCACCGGGAATCTCGATACTTATGCTGATGTAGAAGTGTTGTTAACTGGTGGTTCAGCAACCGAAGGTAACGATTACGCTAGTCTTTTTGCTTTACCTCAATTGGTCACCTTCCAACCAGGACAAGCAACTCAAATTATCGAGTTTGATATTTTTAATGATGGGGAAATTGAAGAGACAGAAACGGTTAATCTCCAACTACAAACCATCCCTGGTAGCTTCGACACCTTTATTGGGGAAAATAGCACCGCTACCTTAGAAATCAGCGATTTTGATCCGTCATCAGGTAGTGGTTCAGAATTGAGTTTTGAGACAGGAGACTTTACTGATTGGACTGTTCTTGGGGATACTAATATTGAGACTACTAATTTTGGTGTCAATCCTACTGACGGAAATTATCAGGCTTTACTTACGAGTGGGTATAGCTCTGTAAGCGATTTCGACCTAGAACTAGAAGTCATCCTAGGATTAAATCCTGGAGATTTAGACAGTTTAATTAATCAGGATGCAACTGAAGGCTCCGCTATTGGGCGAGAAATTACTGTAGAAGCTGGCGATATTTTAGAGTTCGATTGGAATTTCCTTACCAATGAGGGTACTCCAACTTATTACAATGATTTTGCCTTTGTTTCTATCTCCGATGGTCGCTTAAGTAAACTTGCTGATACCAATAGCGCATTCCACTCTTCGAACAGTGGCTTTAATGAAGAGACTGGTTACGGATCTTTCAGTCATCAGTTTACTAATTCTGGCACTTTTACAATTGCCGTTGGTGTCTTAGATGCAGTAGATGGTATCGTTGATTCAGGCTTATTAGTTGATAATTTCTCCATAGTCTAAATCAATGTATTTCAATACATCTGACTATTAGTACTTTAACAGTACAAGTTCTGAAACTAAGTCGGTAGTTGCGATTACGCGACCCGTAGCCTTCGGATCGCAACTGCCGATTTTAACTTAATGTAAAGCAAATGTATCCATATAGCACCCTAGGGTCAAGCAAAATCAAGAGCGATTTAATTTAGCTCGCAGTTCAGTTTTAATCCGATTAAGAATTGATTTTTCATCTAAAGAATCGAGGATTTTTTGCACTACTACTTTAGGACTTTGTTCTCCCCAGGATGCCCCGTTAGCTAAATAAGTTTTGGTCACTTGTCCAATAGCATAAGAAGATACTCCTGCAACTCCTCCTTGAGCGATCGCCACAGATAAATAAGGCGCGAAAGATAAACCCCCCGTAGCAGGAATTGTCAGTCCTAGAAGTCCCTTAACCGAACTTAAACCCAAGGTTGCCAAAAGTTCGCTGGCACTAATTCCCCCCATACTCAAAGCAATGTTCTTCAATAACTGTACTGCCCCTGATTGCGTCATGGTGATGCCATAGAGACGAGATAGGGAGAGAATAATACCGACATCGATAACTGCGCCAGAAAATAGGTCAAATGCCGTTACTGGATTAAGTGCCACTGCCATTGCTTTGACCATCATGCCTCGATTGATTAAGATATTGGCAGCGCGATCGCGAATTACTAATTTACGTTGCAATAGTTGTTCGTTTACTTGATCGGCAAAGAGCATGCTATTGAGCGCCAGCAAAGACATGCCTTCACGCTCTAATAACTCGATGATCTTAAGCTTCAGGGATTCTATCTGGGAATCTCCCCGAATTCGCTGTACTTTGAGTTTGCCTGTATGGTCTTTTACTCCCCTCACTTCTATAGGAGAGGCAGCCACCATAATTATTTCGTCAGGGGAAATGAGTTCGCGGACTCTTTCTTCTTTAATTTTGTGATAGATGGCAATTCTATCTGCTTCTGGATACTGGTCAATTTTATTAAATACCAGCAGCATAGGCTTTCCTGCTTCTCGCAGTTTAGCTAAAGCACGATATTCGACTTGAGTAATATCTCCAGATACGATAAACAAAATCAGATCGACTCTTTGAGCTAGATCGCAAGCTAAAGTTTCTCTGGCTTCTCCATTAACCTCGTCAATTCCTGGGGTATCTATTAGTTGAATTTCTCCCCCCTGGCTACCGGTGATGGTTAAGCGTTGTAAATTCTCCGAAGTATGAGCAATTTGTTCTGGAGTGAGTTTCCAATCAGCAGTATCAATGGTACGAGTAACGCCATGGAGTGCCCCTGTGGGAAAAATATCTTGTCCCACCAGGGCATTCAGCACTGAAGATTTACCTCTACCGACCATGCCAAAAGCGGCAATTTGTACCACTGACTGTTCCAGCTTATCCAGCATCTGAGTCAGACGCTCAATTTCCAACTCCAAACCACTTTGTTCCTCAGCAGTCAGATCAAGATTACTAATTAAGCTACGTAGAGAGTTTTGCGCTTTACGATAGTTCAATTCGTCGGTAATCTCTTCAAAGCTGAGAAGTGTCTTTTCTAATTCTGTCTGATTGTTTGTTTCCTGTTTTGACAATACAGAGTACCTCAAATCGTGGCGTTCTCCATCTCCAGAATAGTTTAAATCTTAAGCTAGAATTTAACAGAGTAAACTTAAACCCTGCTGTTTTAATTTGTGAACAAATCATATTAAGCGTATTAATCCATGGTTGAATAATTTGCGATTTAACTAACATCACTAGAGGAGTAAAAAATTGAGGCTGCCAAAACTTGCAAATTGGTTTTCTGATGGAGATTTGGAAAAATATCAACAACAAGCACAACAAGCACAACAAGTACAAGCTGAGTTGCAAAAAGCGAAGTCCAAGCTAGATAAACTTGAGCTTGATTTCCAAAAATCTGCCAAAGAATTAGCACAAACAAAAGCGCAGCTACAAATCAACCAAGGATTTCAAATAGAACTTGGAGAAACCCAGCTTAAATTGCAACAGGCTGAAGCACAAATTCAACGCTACAAACAAGAGCTGTTTGAGCAACAAAAGCAGTTTAGCGAAAAGCAATCTCAGTTTCAGCAAACACAGCAAGCCCTGGACCAATTGGCTCAATCTCAAGATTGGCTTCATCAGATTAAAACTCCGATTCAAATTATCGACATCAAGAAAACTCTTCCTAAACAAGAGTTTGAAACTTTATGGGGGTTCGGAATTATTACTCCCACTGTCGAATCTACGATCACTACAGGAGCAATCTTAGTTAAAGGATGGGTCTTGGGTAAAAAAGCCCCAGCTAAAACTGTTAGAGTTTTGTATCAAACCGAAAGTTTATTAGAAACTCCTGTCAAATTGCGCCGTCCGGCCGTAATCCAGCAATATCCGGATATTCCTCTGGCTAATCAAAGTGGTTTTGAATTTTCTCTAGCAGTCGCTGGAATATCAAATGAAGCTGAACTTTGCCTAGAAGCTATGCTGACAGATGGAAGTATCGTTCCTCTCTGCAATTTTGTGTTGAAATATCAGGTAATTGAATCAAATGACACATAAAGTTTCAGGGGAATTTAGTTAAACTGATGACAAAGTGCTTTGACAATAGGAAAATGTTAAAAAAGTATTAAAAAATTACGCGAACGTTTACAATGAAATTCAAGGTGTTCGGAGGAACAAAGTGTTTTCAAGACTTGCACAACAGCATCGGCAATTCGTTCAGGATTTGGTGATGACTCTTCAAGCTTTAGCAGTAGTACTGGAGAATCGCGGGTATTTAGCGTCTTGCTATACCTGCGGTGGTGAAATGAACAGTGCTTCTTTTATGGTTAGCTTAGGAGATGATCATCTGATTCGCTTCTTAGTCTCAGATTACGGAATTACTTGGACGGAAATGAGAGATGACCGTGAATTAATGAAATTAGAAGGTGCAGAAGCTATCAATCAGTTACAGGATTTAGCGGATTTAGTTAAATATCAGAAACAATCATCAACATCTCAATCGTTGAAATCAGATATTGCTCCAACTTTACAAGGTGTATAGTGTCTCTAGTTGATTAAGATCCCAGAGCTTCAAATTAAAGATACCCGGGTTAATTCATCTAGCCTGGGTATTTAGTTTATTACAAGAGATTGAACAAAATAGCGCTCGCCTAATTACCAAATTAAATAAACTGGCAGCAATTGACTTATAATTTTCTAGACGCAGTACGTATCACATATAATAGTAAATGTAGTTTTGATTAAAATCTTTGCCTGCAAGGAAACTAAGAAAATTTGGAACGGTCAACGCTCATCTAAACTACCAGGAGACATCCAGAACAGAGCATTAAGAAAGTTACGCCAGCTAGACGCAGCACTAACCCTAGAAGATCTTCGCAATCCACCAGGAAATAGACTAGAGCCATTAAAAGGCGATCGCCAAGGACAATACAGCATCAGAATTCAACAATAATGGAGAATTTGTTTTACCTGGGACAAAGGCAGTGCAACGGATGTAGAAATTGTCGATTATCACGCTTAACTAGCGAGAGGTTTTTTATGAATAAGCAGTTATTACATAACCCCAAAGTAGGAGAAATCTTAAAAGAGGAATTCCTCGAAGAAATCGGCATGAGTCAAAATGCCTTGGCTAAAGCGATCTCCGTCCCCGCAAACAGAATTCACGCTATAGTCAATGGTACGCGGCGAGTCACAGCCGATACAGACTTGAGGTTATGCCGTTATTTTGGACTCTCTGAAGGATATTTTCTCAGGCTACAGAATGCCTATGAGTTGATGGAAGCCAAACGGAAGTTAGGACAGGTTTTAACTGAGATTCAGCCTTATGTTTCTTGATATGTGAATAGTAAGATTGTAATTACTAGTTAATATTAATGTTTTTTCCTGATTTTCAAATATTCAAAATTAGCAAATCTTTGGATATCTCTATAAACATTTTCTTTGGGGATACCAAGCTGCATCAGTATATGAGCTATGAGTATGATTTTTAGTCGCTCCGCAATGTAATGAATTTCAGATCCTCCGACAGCTTTTGATTCGGAAGCAGAATCATAGTGAATCAAATAGTTTCTTGTATTAATAACTTTGTTAATAAAGATATTTTTATCATCTATGAATTTATCTAAGCCACCTTCCCACACCTCATCCAGCAAAAATTTTATTCTTTTTCTTTGAGAAAATTCATGTCCATATTTAATCCTTCCTTTCAAGGAATCACGATGGCTATTTTCAATAGTTTCGGGGATACTCTCTATAAGAGTTTGACAAACTGGCTCGTATTCTTCATCTGTCAAATATTTACCGCCAAATACTCTACGATGTAATGCTTCATTATCAGGAAATCACCAGTAACCCTCATGCTTTATTGTTTCGGTATTCATAGTATTTAACTATAATTGAACAACTTATTGTTAGATTTCCCAAAACATTAGCTCAATTCCGGCAAAACTTGCGAGATCGCCTTCGTCACTTTTCCTGTATGCTTCAGGAATGATTCCTCCAAAACCCTAATCTTTTTCGCTATAAAAATTTTGACTTTATCTAACTGGCGATCGCCACAATTATAATAAAGATCATTTTGCAACTAAATTTAGTTGCATTTTTTTGGATGTTCTTTTTATAATCAGGACAATCTAAGTAAAAAAATGACTCGGAAAGAAAAATTAATTCGACGGCTGAAAAGTAAACCGAAAGACTTTACCTGGGATGAAACAAAATCATTGCTAACTGGATTGGGATTTACAGAAATCAAAAAAGGGAAAACAGGTGGTTCGAGAAGAAGATTTATCGATTCTAATAATGTTGTTATTACTCTTCACCAACCCCATCCTGGCAATCTTTTAAAAAGGTATCAGATAGAGCAAATCGTTGAAATACTATCAGCAGAAGGATTAATATGAAAAACTTGATGGAATATAAAGGCTATTTAGGCTCAGTAAATTACAATGATGAAGATAAAATATTTTATGGTCGAGTGGAGTATATTCGCAGTCTAATTAGCTATGAAGGTCACGATGTAGAATCCTTACAAAATGGTTTTCATGAGGCAGTGGAAGACTACTTAGAACTTACCCGTACTCAAAATATTGAGCCAGAGAAGTCTTTCAAAGGTAGCTTTAATGTCCGAACTGGTAGCGAACTCCATCGGCGATTAGCGATCGCAGCTAAACAAAGGGGCATTAACTTGAATAAGTTAGTCAACGAAGCCCTCGAACAGTACCTCAGAAGTACACCTTAAAATCCCGTGACTGCAATAAAATCGACAAAAATACTTATTCTAGGTACATGACGAAATCTAGATGACCTTAACTACTAACTACTAACTACTACCGCTTCGGATGTTAAAGACTTTTTCCAATTAGCCAAGTCAGCTAAAGAGCGATCGCGATATTGACCATATCTTTCGCGTTTATTCTTGATTTTAGTGGGTAAAGGAGGAATGATCCCAAAATTAGGTGGCATAGGCTGAAAATGTTTCGGGGATGCGGAACTTATAAATTCAAATAGCGCTCCCATCATTGTGGTTTTAGGCATAGCTATGGGTTCTTGTCCTAACGCCAAACGAGCTGCATTAGTACCAGCTAACCAGCCCCCCGCGACAGCAGCAGTATAGCCCTCTGTACCTACTAGTTGACCCGCAGCCAAAACAGTATGTTTGCTCTTAAATTGTAGTGTCGGTTTTAAAAGCTGAGGAGAATTAATAAAAGTGTTACGGTGCATTACTCCCATCCGCACAAACTCAGCATTCTCCAATCCTGGGATCAGACGAAATACCCTTTTTTGTTCCCCCCAACGCAAATTAGTTTGAAACCCAACCATATTCCAAAGTTGTCCTGCCTTATCTTCCTGACGAAGCTGTACTACTGCATAAGGACGCTTACCTTTATTTTCTGGTGCCCGAAAATCTCCTAAACGAGAATCAAATAAGCCTACTGGTTTTAAAGGGCCATAGCGCATGGTATCTTCCCCACGCTGGGCTAATTCTTCGATTGGTAAGCAACCCTCAAAAAACTTGGCACTCTCCCGTTCAAAGTCTTTTAATTCGGCTTGTTCTGCCTGACATAATTCCTGCTGAAACTTGAGATACTGTTCCGAGTCCATCGGACAGTTGAGATAAGCTGCTTCTCCTTTGTCGTAGCGCGATGCCAAAAAAGCAGTATTTCGGTCAATTGACTCCCCCACAACTATCGGGCTGGCAGCATCAAAGAAGCTCATATATTCCATCCCCGTAAACTGCTGTAGTTTTTCAGTTAATGTCGGACTAGTCAAAGGCCCTGTAGTCAAAACAACTATCTTATCTTCAGGGATTTCAGTAATCTCCGCTCGTTTCAACTCGACTAAGGGATGACTAGCCAAGGCACGAGTTAATTCGCTGCTAAAAACTGCTCGATCAACTGCTAATGCTCCCCCTGCGGGAACAGCATGTTCATCGGCGGTAGCAATGACCTGGGAATTGAGATAGCGTAATTCCGTATGGAGTAATCCCGCAGCGCGATCGCTATTTTTGGCGCCAAAAGAGTTACTACAAACTAGCTCGGCTAATTCTTCTGTGTGGTGTGCAGGAGAAGTTCTGACAGGGCGCATTTCGTAGAGAGTTACCGCCACACCAGCTTGAGCAATTTGCCATGCTGCTTCTGTTCCCGCCAAACCACCGCCAATTACAATTACTTTGTTTTCGGTCATGAGTGTAAGCTGCTTAAATATATTTAAATATAATTATCCTCGTAAATTTACTGAAGACGAAAACAGTCAGTAGATTTATCGTAGAGGCGAGTTAAATTTGTTGCTAAAACGTGATGCCCTAAAACTATTATGGGACTGTATTTTTAGCAATATCGGTGAAGTCGTAAATTGTGCCGTGTATTAGCAGCCACTAATACACGGTTTTTTTAGTTAACAATGATCAGTACTCTAGGGGCTAGTTAGTAGGTAGTAGTTAGTGGGTAGTAGGTAGTAGATACTAATCTCCATAAAAATTCTTAATGGTCAATGATTAATGTTAAAAGCCCATAACTTGGGCTACTTTGTCCAAATCTTTGGGAATGCCTTGTTTTAATTCGTTGCCACTATGGTCGATGGCGCTATCGGGATCTTTGAGTCCGTTACCAGTCAAAACACAGACAACAGTAGCATTATTAGGTACTTGATCCTTAACTTTAAGTAAGCCAGCTACCGAAGCAGCGCTAGCAGGTTCACAGAAAACCCCTTCTTCTGCTGCCAAGATGCGATAAGCCTCAAGAATTTCCTCATCAGTAACAGGATTGAACTCCCCTCCGCTGGCATCTCTAACGGCGATCGCTTTTTGCCAGTTGGCAGGGTTACCAATTCTAATTGCTGTGGCTAAGGTTTGAGGATTGGCTACTTTTTGTCCTAAAATCAAAGGGGCAGAGCCAGCAGCCTGAAAACCCATCATTTTGGGCAACCGAGAAGATTTAGCTGCTTGATGATATTCGTTAAAACCCATCCAATAGGCACTAATATTACCTGCATTACCCACAGGGATACAGAGCCAATCTGGAGCATCCCCCAAAACATCAACCACTTCAAAAGCTGCGGTTTTTTGCCCCTGTAAACGATAGGGGTTAACTGAGTTGACTAAGGTAACGGGATAATTTTCTGAAAGCTGACGTACGATATCCAAAGCATCATCAAAATTACCATCGATGGCAATTACTTCCGCCCCATATAATAAAGCCTGAGCAAGTTTACCCAGGGCTACATAGCCGTCAGGAATAATGACAAACGCCTTCATTCCTGCGCGACGAGCATAGGCAGCAGCAGAGGCTGAGGTATTACCCGTACTGGCACAGATCACTGCTTTAGCCCCATCTTCTTTGGCTTTAGAGATCGCCATCGTCATTCCACGGTCTTTGAAACTTCCTGTAGGATTTAGACCGTCATATTTAACGTAAATTTTCACGCCACGACCAATGCGAGAAGCGATCGCGTTTGCTGGAATTAAGGGAGTATTGCCTTCAAGTAAGGTAATGACAGGGGTAGCATCACTAACGGGCAAATAAGCCCGATAGGTTTCGATTAAACCCTGCCAGTTGTTCGCAGCTTTGGCGATAGCGGGGCTAGACAAGTTGGTCGGGGGGATAGTCAGAGTCACGGGCTGTTTCAGTTAATGTTTATCATATGTTGTTCTCATCTAGATAAGTTGGGATGAACCAAGAATCCGCGTCCTTATAGGGCAGGGAGTGTCAAGTAGAAGCTTTTAACCTATCTAGTAGGAGTCTACAGTAATTGGGTTCAGCAGTTCTAAAATGACATAGCTCTTGGTTTTCCTGGCATTTCAAAACTGCATGCTTAATCAACTTTAACCTATTGTTCGATGATCACTTCTGATCTGAACTTAGCTTGAGGTTTAGTTCTCGGCATAGATTTAGATTTATTGTAGTTGCCGTTGCCGTTGCGGGGAGAACGGTTTCTTCTTCCCTTGACAATTGGCTTGCCCCAAGTATCTTCAGGAACATCCCAATCTCCTTTCATCCAATTAGGACAATCGCGGTCGTACACCATCTGCAAGGCGGCAGCGGCGATCGCTTGAGCATCATATTCGCCACTTAACTCTCTTACTAGGGGTAGAAAGGATGCCATTCTTTCCCCTGCTAGGGTTTCCTTGATTTTAGCATTAAGTTTACCAATTCTTTTAGCTTCTACCTGGGCTCGATTGGGAATTTTGGCGATGTCTAATTTAGCTCTGATGCGACGCTCAATTTGTTTTAAAGCGCGACGATCTCCTGACTGGGCAATGGCGATCGCTGTTCCTGTTTTGCCTGCACGACCGGTACGGCCAATGCGGTGAATATAAGTCTCTGTATTGTCAGGTAAATCGTAGTTAATTACATGGGTTAAGTCCTGAACATCTAATCCTCTGGCGGCAATATCCGTCGCTACTACCATTTTCACCTTACCATCGCGGAAGCGTTTCACTAGTCTTTCGCGCTGCATCTGGCTTAAGTTGCCGTGATATTCGTCAACACTATGCCCTGCCTCTTGTAATTTACTAGTTAGTTCGCTAGCGGTACGCTTAGTACGGACAAAAATGATGGCGGAATCTGGCTCTTCAATTTCCAAGATTGGCTGTAGAGCTTTAATTTTTTGCCAACCCCGAGGCACCATGTATACATGCTGATCAATTCTAGTGGGGGCAGCTTCTTTCTGCTTAACCGTAATGTAGACTGGATCGGTCAAAAAGTTTTTGATCAACTCTTTGATTTCCCGAGGCATGGTAGCTGACAAACAAGCAGTCTGTCTGGCTGTAGGAGTCTGACGCAGGATTTTCTTGATGTCATCAATAAAGCCCATGCTTAACATTTCATCGGCTTCATCGAGAATCGCTAATTTTAGCTGATCCAATACTAATTCTCTACGCTCCAACAGGTCGATGACTCGTCCAGGAGTACCCACGACAATCTGAACTCCTCGGCGTAGTCTACTAATTTGTCTCTCGATAGATTGACCACCATAAACGGTCAGAGAGTAAATTCTTTGTTCTCTGGAAGTAAAATCTTGAATTGCTTGCCCAACCTGTTGTGCTAATTCTCTGGTGGGAGTCAAGATTAATACCTGTACCGCTTTATTATTGGCATCAACAATTTCTAGCGCTGGAAGGGAAAAGGCTGCCGTTTTGCCTGTACCAGTCTGAGACTGACCGACAATATCTTTCCCCTTTAATAAGGCGGGGATAGCATCCTGTTGAATTTGGGTCGGCTCTGTAAAACCAAGCTGCTCTAACTGGGATAAACAAGCTTCAGATAATCCTAAATCTTTGAAAGTAGTCGTCATAAGTTCTCTTATTTTTGCTTTACTGTTTGCTAAAAAACTGTTTGTTCTTGCTCTGCTAGGGTATTGATAGACCTCTAAGCAACTAGGCAAGAGGCTCTATTAATTCTTATAAATTGTGCTTGAGCTAAATTACGGCACAAGCTACGGCGATCGCCACTTCTCCATAGAGGTCGTAAACATCGGCAGCCGTAATGTTTACTGAAACCATTGAACCAAGGGAAGCCGAACCGCGGACATAGACCAATCCGTCTACTTCTGGGGCAAATCTTGCCGAGCGACCCACCAGAACTCCTGTCTCTGGATTTTCTTGCTCTATCAAAACCTCAACCTGCTGACCAACACAAGAGCTATTTCTTTGCGCAGCGATCGGTTGCTGTACTTGCATCAAAATATCTCTACGGTTAGCTGCGATTTCTGGATCGATTTGGTTATCCATACTGTAAGCAGGTGTTTCCTCTTCTGGGGAAAAGGTAAAGACTCCAACATGATCAAATTGATGTCGTTCTACAAAATCTACTAGATGCTGAAAATGGGCATCTGTTTCTCCAGGAAAGCCAACGATAAAAGTAGTACGCAGTACTGCTTGAGGCAGTTCCTGTTTAATTCGCTCAATGATGGCATCATTAACCCTTCCTTGCCAAGGGCGGTTCATGGTTCGCAAGATTTCAGGGTGAGAATGTTGCAGAGGGAGATCCAGGTACGGCAGAACATTCGGCGTATTTTTAATTGTAGCCAAGACTTCTGGCGTGAGTCCCGTAGGATAAGCGTAGTGAATCCGAATCCAGGGAACAGCCACCTTTCCTAGTGCAGTTAACAATTCTGCCAACATGGGTTTGCCGTACAGATCCACACCATAATTGGTGGTAATCTGAGAAATTAAAATAATTTCCTGTACTCCTTGTGCTGCCAAGGAATTTGCTTCCGCCACAATCGACTCTATCGAGCGCGATCGCTGTTTTCCCCTGAGATGAGGGATAATGCAAAAAGCACAGCGATAATCACAACCTTCTGCCACCCTCAGATAGGCTACCCCTTCGGTAGTGGTTCGGTAGCGAGGAACGGTTTCATCCGCAATGTATACCGGTTCTGGAGTTATTTCGGTAACTCTTTCCCCTGTTTCGGTGCGCTCAATAACGTTGACGATTTTATGGTAGTCGCCACTACCGACAACTGCTACCGCTTCAGGCAGCTCAGTTAAGAGTTCTGACTGAAAATGCTGCGCCATACAGCCAGTGATCACAATTTTTTTATCAGCTTCGGCTAACTCAACCAAGGTACGAACTGATTCTTCTCTTGCTTCCTGTATAAAGCTACAGGTGTTAACAATTACGTAATCAGCCAATTCTTCGTTGGAATCTATTTGATAACCTGCTTGAGCCAGTAAGCCCAGCATGTGTTCTGAATCTATACGGTTTTTTTCACATCCCAAATGGGATATAGCTATAGTTGGCTTATGTGCCATTCCTTATCCTAAATTTTAAAGACCAATATCAAGAATGATATAAATTTTTATGGTAGTCGGTTAACACTCGGTGGAGGTTTAACCAAGAAAACCATGACAAGTAACCAGACTCAATATCTTGCTTGCTTGGAGCCCTAACCTGATGGTCTGTAAACGTTAAAAATAGACAGTGATTAGTTTAGACCAACTGCTGGATTATGTCTCCTAGTTTCGCGGCGGAGCAGGAGCTAACCAGACAGTTTCTATTCCGCAAAACTATTTCTTATTCAAGACACCGTTCTTAACGGGCTTTGAACCTGGTTGATACATATCTGTTGAGATACGTAAATAACCTTTTCGTTAAAATATATTAACAGATAAATCCGACTCTGGGAACATAAAAACCATAAAATTACGGAATAAGTCGGAAAAAAGTTGGGAGATGGGACTTGAGCAAAAGTCTGTACAGTATCTAGCTTGGTCTGAGATAATAGTAACTTTTGAAGAGGTGCAAAAACAGGCGTGACGGAATTAAAGTGGAATTAAGACATATTTTTCAAGCAGATAATCCAGTGATTGGGGTAGTTCATTTATCTCCTTTGCCTACCTCTCCACGTTGGAAAGGCAAGCTAACAGAGGTGATTTCTCGGGCAGAACAAGAGGCTACTGCTCTAGCAGCGGGAGGCGTAGACGGTATCATCGTGGAAAACTTTTTTGATGCGCCTTTCACCAAAGATCGCGTTGATCCTGCTGTGGTGAGTGCCATGACCTTAATTATTGATCGTCTTAAGGGGATGGTCATGGTACCAATTGGCATTAATGTTTTGCGTAATGATGCTCGCAGCGCCATGGCGATCGCTACCTGTACTGAGATTCAATTTATTCGGGTTAATGTCCTCACAGGTGTAATGGCGACTGATCAGGGACTAATTGAAGGTAAAGCCCATGAACTACTCAGATATCGTCGAGAACTGGGTTCTCAGGTGGCAATACTGGCTGACGTGCTGGTTAAACATGCTCGTCCTTTGGGAACTCCCAACTTAACTACCGCAGTCCAAGATACGATCCAAAGAGGTTTGGCAGACGGAGTGATCCTCTCGGGATGGGCGACAGGTAGTCCACCGACTCAAGAAGACTTGGAATTGGCAACTGCGGCAGCGGGGGATACTCCTGTATTTATCGGCAGTGGTGCTAATTGGCAGAACATAACCCAACTCATGCAGGCTGCTAATGGCGTAATTGTCTGTAGTTCTCTTAAGCGTCATGGCAAAATTAGTGAAACGATTGATCCCCTGCGGGTATCTCAGTTTGTCGAAGCAGCCAGAACAATTCCCTCTGTGATCCCCAAAAGTGCAGCAGCGAATACTTCTGTTAAGCAGCATCAGTAGTAGTCTGCCAAGTTCGGAGTTCGGAGTATGCCCTAAGGGCACGCTGCGCGAACGGAGTTATAAAATTCACCCCTCAAAACATAGTTGGTAGAGTATTAGTCTGTCTCTTTTAAATTAAAAGGTTGAGATGAGATAAGGAGGACAAGGGAGAAAATTTAATCTTGATGCTCTATTAGTCAGAACCCTGAACTTAAGCCAGATTTAAACTCAAGCTATAATTTGGACAACAAAAAAGCTATTAACTATCAGTAAAATTACTAGATAATAATTTACTTATGCGCCGTCGTCGTTCTTTACCCTGGATATATCGTTGGTCAAGACCAATCATTGGTGCGATCGCGATCGCTGGAGCAATCTTAACTGCCTATCTAACCATTTCTAAACTAATTGGAGCAGATCCTGTTTGTTCTGCTGATGCTGCGGCTGGGGCAGGATGTGGGGGGGTACTAAATAGTGCCTATGCCACTGTATTTGGCTTGCCCTTAAGTCTATTTGGTTTTCTGGCATACCTGAGTATGGCTAGTTTTGCTCTTGTTCCCCTGGCGATTAGTCAAGAGCGCCAAAAGAATCTCAAGAAGCAACTGGAAAATTTAACCTGGTGGTTATTACTGGTAGGTAGTATCGCCATGACTGTCTTTAGTGCCTATTTGATGTATGTTTTGGCGACAGACCTTAAAACAGTATGTCTGTACTGTATTGGTTCAGCTTTATTTTCTCTCAGTCTATTAATTCTGACTATTACAGGTCGTGATTGGGAAGATTTAGGGCAAATCTTGTTTACAGGCTTTATTGTGGGATTGTTAACTATCTTAGTTACTTTAGGTATTTATTCGGGAGTTAATTCCCCCCTCGCTCAAGCAAATGGTACAGCGGAAGAAGTAGTAGACGCGGATGGCTTGATTGCCATTCCTGAAGCAGTAGGACAACCAAAACCGCCCAAAGGCTGGGAAATAAGCACCACTTCTGGAACAGCAGAGGTTGACTTAGCAAAACATTTAACTGCCACAGGAGCTAAAAAATATGGTGCCTTCTGGTGTCCGCACTGTTATGAACAGAAGCAGTTGTTTGGCAAAGAAGCCTTTGCTGAAATTAACTACCTTGAATGCGATCCCCAAGGTGAAAATCCCCAGAGGGAAAAATGTTTAGCAGCAGGAATTCAATCTTTTCCTACCTGGGAAATTGACGGTAAATTATATCCAGGAACGAAGACTCTAGAGGAGTTAGCAAAGTTATCCAACTATCAGGGCAACAAAGATTTTAAATATAAGTTGTAACTTTTTAACCTCCTTTTAACTGAGCATCTGGCAATCTTTTTTATCTCAATTTCGCCTCTCTCAATCTTTTACATCCAACTGATAGAATCGAGCTTCAATGTAACTCCAACTAAGACTTATTGAAGTTTTCGATTGGGTAGAGGATTAAAAAGCGATCGCATGAAAAAACTGTTGTTGGGGTTAATTAGTTCAACTGCATTGTTGATTTTGGAAATCAATCCCGTCCAAGCTCTACCTGCAAAAGATAGATCGGAACAGGAATCAGAGCAGGGAAAAATCACCTTCACTCCCTTGGGGGAACTGTTATTTTCCCAACCCACAGCTAAACATTTGAGTGATGGCGAGGTTCTAATTAATCTCAATACCCGAACTTTCTTTTTTCCCGATTTGGTGGAGGGGGGAGTTGATGATGATGATAGTGCGGTTAATTTCAACACGGGCTTTAGTTGGGGGATCAGTGATGATTTACAGTTAACTCTGCAATTTCAGCATGTTGATAGTAGTTCTCCCGTCAAGCAAGGAGAATTTATCTCTAACCGCACCGAGGATAATGAGGCGGCGCTGGAGTTTAAAGGACGTATCTGGAAAAATGCCCCAGAAACCCTAGCATTAGGGGGAGTCATTTCCGCTTCTTGGGGAACCCGAGGTTTTGAGTTTACCCAAGACGGTGAGAGTACGGAAATTAATAATCGAGATACTTTTGTCTCTTTAGCTGTTCCCTTTACCGCCGACGTTGGCGATCGCTGGCAATTTAATTTTGCTCCCACGGTGGCATTCTTCAGAGATGAGAGTGCCGTTTTTTTTAGTCGTACTCCTGACGATGATGACAGTTCCTTTGGCACGGTTTTTGGTTTAGGCGCAGGGGCTTCTTATCAGGTAAGTTCTCGGTTGTTTATCTATAGCGATGTGTTTTTTCCCCTCACAGGTAATAACAGCATCAATCGAGCTTCAGGAGAACCCGATCAGGCGATCGTTTATAATGCGGGATTGCGTTATTTAACCAACCCCCGTTTAGGATTAGATCTTTATGCCACTAATACTTTTGCTAGTTTTGCCCCTCTCTCTTTAACTGCTGACCGAGATTTCTTGGGGGTGGGGGCGAATTTGGTATTTTTACCCGATGTGGTGGCAGCTAACCGTAAATATAGCGATCGCTTTGATCCCACTGCAAGGGAATCAGAATCTCTCACTACCGATGGTTTTGGTTTTTTTGATGGTGGAACTTTACCCAGTGGCAAGTTAACAGTTCAGTTACAGGGAGGTAGCCAGGGTATCCTTACGGCAGTGCGCTACGGTTTATTGAAAGATTTTGAAGGAGGAATTTTTCTCGATTATGTCAGCAGTGAAGTAGACGAGTCGGAACAGGGAATTAGCGGTAAGATTAGGTTTCTCAATCAAGACGAGAATGCGCCGATTACTCTCAGTGCTGCTGTTACGGCTGGTTTAACCAATGAACCTTTTATCAATTTTATCGAGAATGATACTGATGCTTTTGATGATCGTGATTTAGCTAAATCAGTGCCAATTTTTACTCCTGGTGGCGACGAAGGAGATAAGGGAAAACTAATCATTCTTACTTTTGCTCTGCCGATTAATTACGAAATTAGTCAAGATACCGCCGTCTGGGCTACGCCTATATTCGCTTATGTACAACGGGAAGGACTGGAAATCGGTGGCTTTAATTTAGGTGGTGCGATCGCTGCTAGCCCAGAAATTAGCTTCACAGGGGAAATAGGCGCGAATTTCTTCGGGGAAGGAAATAGCTTTATTGATGGACAACTAGAAGATAGAATTCCTTGGACAGTAGGGGTGCGTTGGCAACCTTTATCTTTGTTGGGTATGGAGCCTCGTGCTGATAAGGGTGATCCTTATTTAGAATTATATTTAACTAATCGGGTTGGCTCTTCTACTTGGCATCAATTGAGAGTCAGGGAGAATAACAGTGTGGGTGTAGGGGCAGGTTTTTTTATTCCTTTATCTTTATAGTTGTTGTCTGAAACTACTCGCAATGCAAATTAGATTGTTTGAACCAGAAGATACGCAGCAGATAGCTCAACTATTCCATGATACGGTAAGACTAATTAATATTCAGAATTACTCCCAAAAGCAGGTAGAAGCTTGGTCACCTGATGATCTAAATTTTAGAAATTGGTTAAATATTTGCTCTAACAGATTTACTTATGTTGCGATCGCAAATGAGCAGATAATTGGCTTTGGTGAATTAGAAGCAAATGGTTACATTGACTGCTTTTATGTTCATCATCTCTATCAACGTCAAGGAATCGGTAGCAAAATTTATCAAGCAATAGAAATTAAAGCGAAGGAACTAAAGCTAACTCGCTTATTTACTGAGGTAAGCATTACCGCCAAAGCTTTTTTTGTTAATCAAGGATTCATTGTAATCAAAAAGCAACAGGTATTTTGCCGAGGAGTAGCTTTTATTAATTTCCTAATGGAAAAGTTATTGTAGCATTTTATAATAGTTTTTCAGGACGTTGTTCGACGGTGAATTATACAGAAAAATTTCGTTTAATACTCTGTATAAAAATTTTATGCGGCAAGATTTTGGGTAAGTTTAAGAGATATTAAGTAGGACTACGATATCTTGAGGTTCAAGCATCCTGAATAAATCACCTAACTACTCTCTATTCTAGATTCGCAAATAGCAAATAGACTTGCCCATACCTAACATATCTAAAATTGTCTTCTTACTGACAAAGATTTTTCTCACTTTGTTTCACATTAGAATTAGTCTTTAAATAATCAGAAAGGCGATCGCATCCTTGATCTAAAAGATTATCTAAATCTAAATTCCACCAGAATAAGCCCTGTTGTTCTTCACCACTGATAATAAACTGGTCATCGTTACTAAAAGCCAGACTATTTATTTGGCTAGTATGTCCCCGCAGGTTTTTAATTAATTCCCCTGTGTTTGTATTCCAAAGTTTGATCGTGCGATCGCCACTTCCCGTCGCTAGTAATGTACCATTAGAATTGAAGCTAATTGTAGTTACACCGTCTTGATGTCCTGTCAGGGTATGTAATAAGTTGTTGGTTTTTCCTGCATCTTTGATTGACCAAAGTTTGACTGTATTGTCCCAACTTGCAGAGGCCAAGGTATTACTATCGGGAGTAAATTGTAGGGAAGTGATTGCTAAGTTATGAGCATCAATGTTTTGTAATAATTTACCTTCGTTGTTCCATATTTTAATTGTATTATCGTAACCAGCAGCAGCGATTAATTGACTATCAGGACTAACAGTAACAGCTTTAATACTATCGGTATGTGCTGTTAAAGTTGTAATAAGTTGGGGTTTATTGGTAATGTCCCAAAGTTTGATTGTTTTATCTTCACTGCCAGAGATCAAAGTTTTATGATCAGAACTAAAAGCAATAGTATTTACAACGTCTTGATGTCCTTGAATAGTATTAACTAAAGTTCCGTTTTTCCCATCCCAAAGTTTAATCGTTTTATCCCAACTTGCGGTGGCAATAAACTTACCATCAGGACTATATTTAATTTGTGAAATAGTATCATCATGCCCTGGTAAAGTACGAATTAGTTTTTGTGTCCCATCAGAATTATTACGCCAGATTTTAATTTTGCCATCCCAGCCAGCAACAGCATAAGTATTAGAAGATACGGGAGAAACTGCAATACTATATATTCCCTCGGCTTGATCTGCATAACGATTGAAAACTTGCCAAATTCTAATGGTTTTATCGACACCTGTAGAGATTAATTTATAACCATCTTTTTGATGATTACCAGGAATAAATTTAACATTTAAAACTTCTCCTGTATGTCCATTAAGAGTCTGTTGCAGAATACCATCTTTACTCCAAATATTCACTTTGCCATCAAGAGTAGCAGTGGCTAATAAATTACCATCGGTACTAAGACTAACTCCGTTAACTAGTGCTTGGTGAGGATAGGAATTAATTAACTGATTATCAGACTTTGATCTTAGTTCAACTATTGTTTCATCATTAATGGTGACGAGATAATCGTTATGGTTAATCGAGATATTATTTGCTTCTAAACTAGGATTAATAATTTGTTGCTCACCATCAGCACCAATCCCAGAAATAGGATTAACTTGTGCTTGCTCTTTTGTTAAAGTCTGGAGTAAAGTACCATCTTGTCGCCAAACTTTTATCGTCTGGTCATCACTAGCAGTAGCAATTAGTTCCCCATCATTACTAATAGTAAAAGAATTAACCTGTTGACTATGACCTTCGAGGCGATTTAATTCTTGAGTGCCATAAATGGACTGTTGCAAAGTAGCACTAGTTTTATATTTAGTTTTCAGCCAGTTTTCTTGACCAACTAAAGCTTGACCTAAACTATTGATTGCAGTTAATTGTTTTCCTGCTTTAACACTAGTAGTCAAAGATTCTAACTGTTGATTAGATAATAGTTGCGCTTCGGCGACGGCGGTTAAACTATCGATGTTTTCAATTTGGGTAATCAGTTTTTGACGATAGGCACCAATACCAAAAGCTGTGGCAGCTAATCCTAAAACTCCTAAGGCAGCAGCGGTTAATTGTGCTTTGCGTAACCGTCTTTTTGCTTCCCTTTGTTCAGCGAGTCTGGCATCAATACAGCTAGCAACATAGTCTTTAGCGTTATCAGATAACTCATCGGTATATTCAATAAAGATCTCTTCCGCTTCCGCCAGACGCACACCCCTTAAGAG
This sequence comes from uncultured Pleurocapsa sp., assembly GCA_965365755.1. GTDB lineage: Bacteria > Cyanobacteriota > Cyanobacteriia > Cyanobacteriales > Xenococcaceae > Waterburya. The sequence continues at coordinate 4,066 of CBDUCX010000026.1, read as the reverse complement.
AAAATCAGACTGTTTATCTTTTTGCAACCATAACATAGCTGCCTGCTCAATCTGACGTTGCGATCGCAATCTGACTCTATTTTCTTCTAGCCACCAACGCAAACTTGACCAATGACGGATTAAAATTTCGTGGACGACTTCTACCGTCGCCTCCTGACGCATGGCTTCTAAGAATAGTTCGTCATTTTCTGGGGGATTAGCTGCACTACGGCTTAGCCCAAGATTATTACCGTTATCTAAATTAACTACTAACAGTTTGGCATCAGTTAAGATACGGAGAGTTTTATTAACTAAGGCTTCAGGATATTTAGCGACAATTAAATCAGATTTAGTAATACGACGGCGAGTATCTTCCGTACCTTCTCCTAACTGAGTCAGGTTGAGAAAAATCCAGCGGGCACAGTCTTGAGATTGAGGATCGAGGTTATCGTATACAGCCTGTGCTTGTCTTTCTAATGCCCCTTTAATACCTTCCAATTCTCGATAGGCCGTAAGGGTTAATTTTCCCTGTTCTCGACGTTCCCATAACTGTTGTAAAGCGAACTGCAACAGGGGTAAATCTCCTGCGGAACGATCTAAATCTTGTAATAGGATCTCTACCAACCCCGACTCAACTTTTAAACCAACTTGTTCAGCGGGTTTGATGATTGCATGGCGATAATCCTGTTCTGCTAGATAAGGAGGAACTAAAACACTGTTTTTTTGTAAAATCTGCGCTAATTCTGCTGTTTCTAAGCAAGCAGCGACAAAATCAGCTCTAATAGTCAAGACTAGCTTAAAGCGATCGCCTGCATATTGCAACGCACCCAAAATTAATTCCAGAAACTCTTGACGTTCACTTACTCCCGCCAAGGTAAACAGTTCCTCAAACTGATCGATAACCAGCACCACCATTGGTTCAGAGCGATTTCTTAACCAGCGCACAAATCCCTCTACCCCTTGATAAAGTAACCCTTCAATTTGTAATTTTTGTTGAGCATGGCTTTTAGGATCTTTCGCATCCGTCAATAGACTAGCTAAAGCCTGTACTGGCTTACTTCCAGGGCGAAAACAACCAAGCCACCAGCGATCGCTACCAGGAATTTGCTTACCCTGTCTCAGTTGTGCCATCAACCCAGCCTGGATCGCCGAGGATTTCCCGCTACCAGAGGCACCAACCACTGCAATACTGGTCTGATGACTAATCTGGTTAATTAACTTCTGAACTAATGTTTCTCGACCATAAAAATACTCAGCGCTAGCTTCGCTAAATGCCTGCAATCCCATATAAGGACAGATGCCCAGATCTAGCACTGGCTGTTGCTCTTCACTCACCCCATTTTTCGCCGTCAGTAACTCAATTACTCCCTGAGTACCCGACAACCAAACTTGAGGCGTAATTCCTGTTCCCGCTAAAGCAATCTGCAACTGAGTAATCCAAGCTGCGATCGGCAATCCTACTGATAAATCAGCACTTTGGAGGGTTTCTAATACCGCGTCGGCAAACTGTTGAGCATGATCTAGGGGCGCATTGGCAGCAATCAAGCACTGTCCTCGATCTGCATCTAACTGTAAATCTTCAATCCAATCCCCCAGAGAATCTGACCCAGGACAGTCTAAAATCACGATCTGCTGGGTGACACGGGAATTTTGCAACGTTTTCCTTAACCAAGAACGAGACAGGCAAATATCGTCCTGTAAGACTAACCAGGATTCTCCTGTATCAGTATTCTCAATCTTCCCTCTAAGGTATAGTAAAGCAGTACTAATTTGATAATTGATTGTCCTATCGGTTTGAGAATTAAGGCAAGATGCGATCGCATTTTTAACCTTAGACCAAGGTTCATTGGTTTGGGGAAAATATCTCAAATTGTAATCTCCCGTACTTTGCAACACCTGACTTAAAGCGAGAGTGGTGCGGTTGGCTTGAAATTCACCATCAATCACCAACGCCTGGCGAGGATTAACTTTCAGTTTAGAAGAGGATTGTTTACCTAGAACAACTTTGCCAAATCCTTCAACAATGCGTTTGGGAGTCTGTAAGGGAAATTCTGATTGGAGTTTGCTTTCGCCGCGACTACTTTTCTGCTGATTGATGAGACGGATCTGCTGATTTGTTTTATCGATATAGCGCAGAGTTTGATGATAAACATATTGATATAAAGCATCTGCTTCAATTACTCCCTGAGAATCAGCAGCCTCTCCCCGTAAACCCCGCATCAGATAATAAGTAAATACCCCGTGTCCTAATTCAGGAAACTCCCATGACTGTTGAGTTTGATCACAAGATAATAAAGCGTAAAAACCCTTGCTTTCAGCAGCCTGATGACGCAATACTTCCACTAACTTAGAACTAGGATCGGCGATAGATGTTGCTGTTCCCCGCAAGGTCATACCACCGCTATGACAAGCATCCAACCAAACTAGCTGTTGACTGGCTGCACAATTACTTAACTGTTTTAATAAGGTATTTAATGCTAAACCTGTGTTTAACAGTTCTTGAGTATCGGTATCTGCTAAACACAAAACTACTTGCCGAGTCTTAGTTTCTAAAATACCGTGTCCCGAAAAATAAAACAGGATCGTATCCGACTCCCTAGCCGAGCTAATAATATGTTGTATACTTTGCTGTACCTCTAATAGTTGAGGAGGCAGACTAACGAAATCATTATGAATAATAACTTCTTTGTTAGCAAAGCTAGCCGTCGCTTCCTTGAGTGCTTCTCCCAATCCTTGACAGTCTAAGGCAGAATATTGCAGGGATGATAAATTCTTTTGATCCTGATACTGATTAACTCCCACCAAAAGAATCCACAGCTTGGCAGGTTCGATAACGGGATTATCTTTGGGACGGGGTTTAGCGCGAGGACACATCGCTTTTTATCAGTTGATGTAGGTATATATCTTATACATCTATAGGTTAAATATCCCGTAGTTATGCAGGGAAGTTTTTAAATTTTCATGAAACATAGGTAAACAGAAGGGACGCAAGCTGATAGGGTACTTAAATATCGTATTTTCCATGTGGAACAGCTATCACTTTTATTGCTAGTACCTGACTTATATGACCACCAAGCAAATAACCCAGAAAAATAATCGGCTATGGCTAGCTGCGATTAAGCCGCCCATATATAGTGTAGCGATCGCACCAATTGCTGTCGGGACAGCCGTTGCCTTTGCGTCAACTGGACTGTTTAATGCCCAAAGCTTTTTTACCTTTTTAGGTTCGGCAATTTTAATTATTGCCTGGTTAAATCTCAGCAATGATGTTTTTGATTCTGAGACAGGCATTGATGTCAATAAAGCCCATTCGGTAGTCAATTTAACGGGCAATAAATCCTTGGTGTTTGGGATCGCTAATCTCTGTCTAGGTATGGGAATTAGTGGAATTTTCGTTCTTGCTTGGTGGCAACAAGACTTAACAGTGCTGAGTTTGGTACTACTCTGCTGTTTTCTCGGCTATACTTACCAAGGCCCGCCTTTTCGTTTCGGTTACTTGGGTTTGGGAGAAATAATTTGTTTCTTTACTTTTGGCCCTGGTGCAGTCTCCGCAGCCTACTATGCTCAAACTCAAACCTTCTCAGTACATAACTTAGCCATCTCTAGCATCGTTGGAATTAGCACCTCAATTATTCTTTTCTGTTCCCATTTTCATCAGGTAGAGGACGACTTAGCCGCAGGAAAGCGATCGCCCATTGTCCGCTTAGGTACAGCTAAAGGTGCTCAGGTTTTAACTCTAGCAACTGCAAGTATTTATTTGCTGACGGTGATTTTAGTAATCGTGGGGATCTTGCCCCTACTCAGCTTGATTATCTTTGCGAGTTTACCTTTTGCCTATCAATTGGTTAGTCACGTTAACCAAAACCATGCTTTTCCAGAGAAAGTAACTAATAGTAAGTTTATTGCCATTAACCTCTATCTCTCAAGCACACTGTTATTAATATTAGGATTAATCTTTAGTTCCCAAGTCTAAATAAATCTAAATAAACATGTCTAAAAAAGTTATTCGCACAGACAAAGCCCCCGCCCCCGTAGGTCCCTACAATCAAGCGATCGCCACTTCTGGTCAAATGCTCTTTGTTGCAGG
>CBDUCX010000025.1:0-28557 GCA_965365755.1 uncultured Pleurocapsa sp. | reverse complement strand
GGGACTTAATAAATTAATCAAAAAGCTCTTAAGTTTAATTTTCACTAAAATCTATAATTCCTATGATTCAACTTTAGTTTCAAGTTCCATTACTGCTCAAAATATTAAGACAATGGGCATCAAAAATATATCCTGTGCTGAATTATTAGGTTGTGATCTAAGTCAGTTTAATAATATAGCCAAAACAACTAATTTTTTTATCGGACAATATAATCTACCTGACATAGAAAATAAACTAAAGCTAATCTTTATTGGACGTTTGACTCCAGATAAGGGCTGGAATTTTGCTTTAAAAACATTACCTAAATTACCTCCAGAAATCCGCAACAAGATAGCAATCATTATCGCAGGAGATGGTAATCTAAAAACCAAAATAGAACAAACCCTAAAACATACCATACCTAATATTTATCTCTTAGGCAGAATTACCCCTCAAGCTATACCCGAACTATTAATCAACGGCGATATCTTGATCACCAACTCCGAAAAAGAAACCAGAGGCTTAACTATTATTGAAGCTGCTGCTGCGGGCATACCTGCGATCGCGCCTCGTGCAGGTGGAGTTATTGATACAATTCAAGATGGTAAGACAGGCTTTTTATATCAACCACAAAATCAAGCAGATTTCTTAGATAAGTTAACTCAATTAATTACTAATGATGATTTACGAGAGTCAATGGGAGCAAAAGCAAAAGAGTTATCCTATCAATATAGTTGGCAGAAAACTATTAATAACTTGATTGAAATTTGGTCGCAGAAAATAATTACTGCATCAGCAATTAATATTTAGAGCAAAACGCTTGAGAAAAAAAGCTAAGAATAAAACAACTGCCTTTGCCAAATTCGCTCTCTACACCAATATTTCCGTTATGTAGCCGAACTATCTCTTTGACAAGGGAAATATTGATTATCAATGGGTTGTCTCGATACAAATGTTGTTTGGTCAAAGTCGGGTAATAAAGTATCCATCTCTTTCTTTCTCCAATCGTCTTGATAATTTTGTTTTATTAAAGAAAGATGGAGAACTGATTTTCTAGGTTAGTGCGATCGCTTAACCAAAAAAATCAAATATTTAAACAGTTAAACTTTATGTACAATTTCTCCGTTCTTAATAGTTAGCTTTGCCTTGTATCTTTGTTTAAATTTCTTTTTTATATTTTGGATTTGTGTAGAATTGATGGGACATCTAGTACTAGCAATAAAACAAAGTTTAGATGCTGACATATTATCTGTTAGCTTCTTAATCGTTGTGGCAAGTTGTTCGACAGCGTGTTTCACATCAGAACCTTTTAACTCAATATAAATTTCTGAACCGTCAGAAGATTTTTTATTGTCAGGGATTATTACTAAATAATCACATCGTATACCTTGTTTAATTACACAATCATCTACTTGAATTACTCTAACATCCAATTTCTTGGAATTTTTTAAACGAAACTTACTTCGATTATTTCTACTGCCAGGATCGGTAATAACTATCTTGGAGTCTGTTCTAATTTTCTCACAATCACCGAAATCTCTCATTCTTCAAGATTCAGAAGTTCATCAAATTGGATAGCTAGTTCATTTGATACTTCATCAATGATATTCGCGTCTATTAATCCTGTTTCTTCATCAATAATTGACTTACAGTAACCATCCTCTAAGGAATATACAGCTACTTCTTCAGGGCTTAAAAATCTTGTTTTAGGAACATGACGAGATATTTGTTCTATTTTTTCTTTGGTTGCATCTTCGGCTAATATACCAGCTTGAATTAAATTATTAAATGCAGTCAAGATATACGGACTATGGGTAGTAATAAAAAACTGTAAACTATCTTTGCGAGCATTATAAACAGTGGAAATAAGTTCGACTATGTTTTTTTGAGTAGAAGGAAAAACATGTGATTCTGGTTCTTCTATGTAAATGGAATTTCCTCCTACCTCTGGTTGATCATAGGCAATTGTTTCTAAAATAATTGTTAGAGGCAATGTTTCTTGTTGTCCTGAAGAAGACTTAATAAGCTTTACTTGTCTATCTTCAGCTACTTCTAGATAGTCTTCTCCATTCTTTTGCATATATTTACCATTTAAAATTTTATCTTTTAAGTTTTTTATTTCATCATACAATTTTTCATTATTTGACTTTCCTCTCATATTGATAAATTCTGCTTGCTCTTTTATCTGTTCATAGTAGATACCAAAATCTATCAAAAATGAATCCACAGCATTATTAGCGGAAAGAAAATAAAACAAAGCCTTTTTAAGATTAGCGTAAAAAGATCTACCAGCAGGAATATATAGTTGAGAAAAAGCAGCATAATTGCTAACAACTTCGGCAATTATAAATAAAAACGTGTTTTTTAATTCATAACTTTTAATATTTGGAAATCGTAAGCCAAACTTGTTTTTCAGCTTTTCTTCTCCTTGATTAAAAGATTTTGTAAGATTTAAAAAATTAGAAAATTCTCTTTTATACAGTTCAGAATAGCTTAATTCTACTTCCGTATTTTTCTTTTCTTGAGATCGTTTATAAGATATTTCAATGTATTTTTCATCAAGATAATATCTAATCTTAAAACTTTTGTTCCCCCATGATGATGAAGGAAAATATTCTAAAAACTTTAATTTAAATTCTTTTTCTAAGTCTTTTTTACTTTTTAATTCTACTGCTGAATCAATGATTTCCAATATAAAGCTTTTGAAATAAAATAATAGTTTGGCAATAATACTTTTGCCACTAGCTTGAGGTCCAATAAGAATATTGATTTGTTTTACTTCAATCGTTATATCTTTAATACCGACAAAATTTCTAATTTCAATTTTTTCCATGATTTAATTCAATCTCTGTCGTTAAAGACCTAATAGACAATAGTTTAAATTATTTTCTGAACGATGTGCTTCTTTCTTGAGGTTATTTTGTACAATTGGGCAAAAGCGATTTTTCATGTTGCGATCGCTCTTTCCCATTCTTAATTTCAAATAATATATACTAAAAATGTATATTTAATCTAGAACGATTATGGAAACTGCTAAACTATTCCAAAATGGTCAAAGTCAAGCAGTAAGACTGCCGAAAAAATATCGCTTTACAGGGGATAAGGTGTTGATTAAGCGTGTAGGGAATGCGGTAGTTTTATTACCCTATGAAGAATCTTGGTCAACTCTGTTGGATAGTCTAGAACAATTTTCCGATGACTTTATGAGCGAACCACGCCAACAGCCAGAAGTACAAGAGCGAGAAAGCGCGTTTGAATGAAGTTTCTATTGGATACAAATATCTGTATTTATATAATCAAACAAAAGCCTCCAGAAGTATTGCCAAAATTTAACGCTTATCAAGTAGGCGATATTGGTATTTCTTCAATCACTGTTGCTGAACTAGAATTTGGCGTGCAAAAAAGTCAATTTCCGAAAAAGAATCAACAAGCATTAACTCAATTTTTATTGCCTTTACAGATAGCAGATTTTGATAATGCTGCTGCTATTATCTATGGCAATGTTCGAGCCACACTAGAAAAGCAAGGAACTCCCCTAGGTTCATTAGATACTCTAATTGCTGCTCATGCATTAACTCTGGATGTAACTTTGATTACTAATAATGTAAAAGAATTTAATCGAGTACCAAATTTAAACCTAAATAATTGGGTTGGTTAATTTCGTTGATTATTTACAGCGGTTTGCATCTAAGATATGGGACAATAAAGCATTTTTATAGAGCATTAAGCGATCGCGCCCATAATTAACTTCTACTCAAATATTAACTAGCCAAAATCTAGAGGACCATTAAAAAGGCGATCGCTGATTATCTTTCTTACTTAACCTTAGTAGCTTTATTTGCCCCTCTCTCCAATTCTCGCATTTTCTTACCACGCCAAATCAACTTAACAGGCGTTCCTGCAAAACCAAGTTGCTCACGAAACTGTCGGTCAATATAACGACGATAATTATCATTAAAGCGTTTAGGTTCATTGACAAATAAAGCTATAGTCGGGGGTTGAGAGCTTACTTGTGTGCCATAATAAATCCTGCCCTGTTTTCCCTGACGGGTGGTGGGGGGAGAGTGCCAACTTACGGCTTCTTCCAAGACTTCATTAATTACCGAAGTGCTAACGCGACGACGGTGGGATTCTGCTGCACTATCAACGAGATCCAAGATTTTGTTAACCCGTTGACCAGTCATTGCACTGACAAAAATCATTTGCGCCCATTCCATAAAATAGAGGCGAGACATGATTGCTTTTTTGTATTGATTAATTGTCCCAGTGTCTTTTTCCACTGCATCCCATTTATTAATGACTAAGATCACCGCTCGACCTTCATCGATAATCCGTCCTGCCAATTTTAAATCTTGTTCCGTAACCCCGTCTAGGACATCGATGACAAACAGCACCACATCGGAACGACGAATTGCTTTAAAAGCACGGTTGATGCTAAAGAATTCTGCACCATAGTTAACGTTCTTTTTGCGCCGAATACCCGCCGTATCGATTAGGCGATAGGTGTGCTCCCCTCGTTGCACAATCATATCAATCGCATCACGAGTTGTCCCAGAAACAGGACTAACAATAGAACGTTGTTCCCCAGTCAAAGCATTGAGCAAGCTGGATTTTCCCACATTAGGACGACCAATAATTGCCACTTTGATTTCGTTATCTTCTACTAACTGATCTACTGGGGGTAAATAAGTTACCAGCTTATCCAGTAATTCCCCTGTTCCACTACCGTGGATAGCAGAGATCGGATAGGGTTCACCTAAGCCTAATTCCCAGAACTCCGCAGCCTGAGCTAAACCTTGTTCTACTGACTCACATTTATTAACCGCTAAGATCACGGGAACAGATTGACGACGTAACCACTCGGCAATTTCGCGATCGCCCGCCGTTAAACCCAACTGACCATCGACGACAAAAATCGCTACGGAAGCCTCTACCAGGGCAGCTAATGCCTGCTGACGAATCATAGGGAGAAACTCGGTATCATCATCAAAAACAAGTCCCCCCGTATCCACAATTTGAAAATCTCGATCTAGCCAAAATGCGGGGCGGTAAGTGCGATCGCGGGTAATCCCTGGTTCGTCGTGAACGATCGCCTGTTGATCTCCAGCTAAACGATTGACAAAGGTAGATTTCCCCACGTTGGGTCTACCAATAACAGCAACAATAGGTAATTTCATATTCTGTTAAGACGCTACACATCACGCCTGTAAATTCGATAAATAATAATGGACAATGAAGAGAATTATTTTGCTTTGACACAACTTAATACTTGTTCAATCATAATTGATTTTTGCTCTAATCAAAACCGATATAGTTGAAATTAATACCGTCGATTCCCATCTTTATGTCTACTCCCCGAAAGTCCACCAAAGCGCGTTTAATTGAAGCAGCCCTAGATTTATTTGCAGAAAGGGGTGTGACAGAAACGACGACTAAAGCTGTTGCCGAACGTGCCCAAGTAAACGAAGTTACTCTATTTCGTAATTTTGGCAATAAGTACCGCTTGTTGTTAGCCGTGATTGAAGATTCGGCAGTATTTGCCAAATTAGTTCACGCTTTAGTAGAAAGGGCTAGCGACAAAAATAATGTGGCAGATTTTTTACTAGAATACGCTCAAGAAACCCTACACATTTTAAATAAAGCACCAGATTTAGTTCGTTCGATTGTCGGGGAAGCAGGGAACTATCCCATAGAGAATAGAATGGCTTTGGGCAAGGGGTTAAGTGAGGCAAATCGCTATGTAGCGGACTATTTAGAAAATGCGATCGCCCAAGAAAACTTGGAGAGTGATTTAACTGCTGAACAGATCGTCAATTTATTTAATTTCCTACTTCTCGGCTATTTTGTAGCGAAATCGAGTACGGAAAATTATGCCTATTGGGAAGAGCAGGACGATTTCTTAGAGAGTGTAGTAACTTTATTTTTACAAGGATCTTTCTCGTCTGAAGATAGCCCAGCAAAGGTTACTGAAACCAGTATTGTTCGAGTTGAACCAGAGGAAATAGCAGATTTACCTGCTAGCTTAGTGCGATCGCTCTTTCGTAAAGCCAAAAAAACGGGCAGGCAAGAATATGCCTTACTGTACGTGTTATTCGGGGCTGGTTTATCCGTAGCTGAAATCCTACATTTAGAACGGGCGCATTCTGTAGTGGAACCACAACAGCACATTCTACAGGTCAATTACGGGCAAGAGCGACAAGTACCCCTCAATCAGTGGATCATGGGTTTTCGTTATGGCTCAACCAGCGTTAATCCTCTGATTCAGTGGTTGAAAAGCCGTAAAGATGAAGAACCAGCAATTTTTATTAACGATGCCGGTAACCCTATCACCGCAGCCGAATTACAAGCAATCTGGCAAAATTTGACCGCAGAGCTACTAACTCCCCAAGGAGAACCGCCTAAAATCGAACAAGCAAGACAGACTTGGTGTGTAGAAATGCTGATGCGAGGCATTGAATTAGAAGATTTGAGTATTCTGAGCGGGATAGATATTAAACATTTACAGCAATATGCCCAAAGAGCTAGAAACAAAACGGCATTAGAATCAGCAGCACGTTTGGATCAGAAGAAACCCTAATTAATTGGAATCCCCAATAATTCGCTCTTAAGCCACATCAGAAAGTAAAACCGCACCAATGAAATTCGCGATCGCTAATCCTCTAAATAAATTAACTTTTCTGTTTCCTGCTTAATACTTGATTCAACTAATTCCAGAAAGAAATGACCTAAAACACCCCAAGGGGTTAGTATGCCTAATTCCTTGGTAAATTAACTATAAAATAACTAGAGGGAACTTATATGGCTACTCAAGATAAATGCTGTAGCATAGCACCCTATTTTAGAGTTTCAGAAGGACAACTTGAGGCTTTCAAGCAATTATGCGATCAATTTGTGGAACAAACCAACCGTGAGTCAAAATGCCTCTATTACGGATTTTCCTTTGATGGGGACCAAGTTCATTGCCGAGAAGGTTATGAAGATGCCGAGGGATTGCTGACACATCTAGAAAATGTCAGTTCTCTGTTCGAGGAAGCTTTAAAAATTTCTGAGCTAACTCGCTTAGAAATTCATGGACCCGAAGAAGAATTGGCAAAGCTGCGTGAGGCTCTATCTAATTTGAAACCTCAACCTCAGTTCTTTACCCTAAAATATGGTTTTCGTAGGTAGTAGACGTTTCATGTAGATTAGCGACCTTCTGATTTATGTTTCATCTAAGAAGTATAGTGGGCAGGTTTGTTGAGTAAAATTCGTTTGAATTTGAATACGCTGCCCACCGTTTAAACTATGCTTATGCTTTATTGCGATAGAGAATCCTGACAATAAATTTAGCAACTACATGAAAGAAGCTGGGTTTTTTTTCTTGACTAGCCACAGGAGTCGCCTTAACAGGAGTTTTAGCTGCTGGCTGCTTCGGTGACGTTACGGTTTCCAGAGGAGGTGCTGGCTCCTCGGATGGTGTTACTACCTCTAGAGGCTCAGTTGTAGTAGCTGAAGGACTAGTAACTGTTTTTTCTGGAGGCGTTTCAATAGTAGTTGCAGTAGATTCTGGTACTGTAATATTTTCTTCGATTTTAGTTTCGGCTTCAGCAGCAGGGACGGGTTTGGGTAAGGTTAGAGCGTGACATCGATTGAGAAACTCTTCTAATTTCTGACGATCTTCTACGTCAATTTGGCGAGCATTAGCAGCACATTCAGCAACATCATCGTTGCCAATATAAGCCAGCCATTTTTCTAAATCTTGTCTAACTAAATAGCCTGTAGCATCCTCTGGATATTGCTTACATAGTTCTAATAAGTCTTGGGCGTCGTTTGCTGCTTGACCATTGGGAAAGTGGAACGGCTGAGTCATAATTGTAATCTTCTGGTGCAATCAAGAAAAGTTCAATTTTATCTTGCCATAGGTATATCAATATAAACCATTACAATTGCGCTGAATATTAATGATTTTTTGGCTTTGGTGATTTAATTTTAGCCAGGTATTTTCATTCCTCTATCTACGGCTGGACGTTGTTTAACCGTTTGATACCAACGTTTAAGTTGAGAATATTCATCCAAAGTTAATTCCATAAATTTATAAGCAGCTATCCAAGGATAAATAGCAATATCGGCAATGGAATAATCGTTACCGCTGACGTATTCAGCTTTAGATAGTTGAGTATTTAAGACATTGAATAGTCTTAAAGTTTCTTTTTTATAACGTTCAATGGCATAGGGAATTTTCTCCTTGGCGTACTTATTAAAATGGTTATATTGTCCAAACATTGGTCCGACACTACCCATTTGAAACATCAACCACTCAATTGTTTGAAAACGCTGCTTTGGATCAGTAGCCAGCAACTTTCCTGTCTTTTCCGCTAGATAGATTAAAATTGCCCCCGATTCAAATACGGTAATATCGGCATCACGATCAACAATAGCGGGAATTTTGCTATTGGGATTTATCGCCACATACTCAGGAGTAAACTGATCGCCTTTAGTGATATCTATGCTGCGAACTGTGTAGTCTAAGCCTATTTCTTCCAGCATGATAGAAGCTTTACGACCATTAGGGGTGGAGAAAGTATATAGATCAATCATCTTATGAATACCTCGGTAAGAATTAAATTAATTGTTTGAGGATTATGAAGTCAGGAGTAGGGGCGAATGACCGTTCAACCGTACAGGAGTCAGGAGTCAGTAATCAGATCTAATCCTTAGTCCCTGGAACATCGTAAACTATTAACTGAGTTTAATTATGCGATTTTAAAAGTTTGTTGGTGGATATGAGCAATACAGTTTGGGAATTAGATTTTTATTCACGTCCCGTTTTAGACGAAGACGGTAAAAAGCTCTGGGAGGTGTTGATTTGTGAAAGTCCTAATAGTATAGATCGATCGCCCGATACTCTGTTCAAATATGCTCAATATTGCTCTAGTAAAACTGTCAACTCCTTATGGTTAAAGGAAGCGATTGAAAAAGCGATCGCCGAGGCGTCAACTACACCGAAGAAAATTCGGTTCTTTCGCCGTCAAATGAACAACATGATTGTCAAGGCTTGTGAAGATGTGGGAATTAATCCTGTGCCTAGTCGTCGTACCTATGCCCTTAATCAATGGCTTGCTGAGCGAATTGCCAATTTTTATCCCCAAGAGGAGGGATACGATCTGAAGACAGCTAATACAGCTTCGGTACAATATCCACCTTTAAATGCAATTCCGCTACCAGATGCTGTCAGAGGAGATCAGGGGGATAAATGGCTACTGGTTAGTCTCTCTGCTGCCGATTTTAATGAGATGAAAGATTGGGATATTGCCTTTGAAGAATCTTTTTCTCTCTCTCTATTGGATATTACACCAGATACCATCATTCCTGGCTTAATTATTTATTCTCCTCGCGCTAATCCCCTAGCAGCCTGGATGTCTGGGTTAGAGATGGGATATCTTCAGTTGGAAAAGACAGTTCGTCCCCAACTTCGTTTAGAGACGGGATTAAGTGATAGTTGGACGTTGATTAACCTGACTAACGAGAAAACAGTCAAACAAGCAGAAGATTTTGAAACAGCAAAGCAGAAAGCCAATGGAGTTCATTTTGTCGCAGTTCAATCAGATCCAGATTCGGAAGCCTTTGCTGGATTTTGGTTACTGAAAGAGTAACTAACCTGAGTTCGGAGTTTGGAGTTCGGAGTTCGGAAATAAATATAAAACCCAAATAAAAGAGAACGAAGTCAAGGGTAGCTGTCTTGTCAACTACTCACCACTAACCACTAACTACCAGAATCATTTTCTAATTAATTTTACCCACCTACTTATTGCTTTTTACAGCCCAAACAGCCTAAATTTTAATCTGTATCGCCTAGAAAGTTATCAGGATTCGGTTGAGGCTTTAAATAGAGCTTTAGAAATCAATGGATTGTCAGAATTATTTCTGTTAATTGCCTGATCAGCAGCTAAGAAATACAATGTTAATCTCGATTTTTCTCACTTAGATTCAAGTTCTTTTTCAGTTCATGGTCAATACAATCAAGTTCGATCTTCTGTAGCAGAGTCCCAGGGACAAGAATCAGAGTTAGAACCAATACCCATTAGTATAACTCATGGTTATTCGCGAGATCATCGACCAGATTTAAAACAATTTATTTTAGACTTAATCGTAACAGGAGATGGAAATATTCGGCTCTTCAGTTATAAGTATGCTAATTAAGAATTATCAAATCTAAGGATAAAAAGCTAAATAAATGAATTTTGTAGCTTAAACTCCTGTGAATATTGACTTGTAGAAGATATTAATTATTTTTTAAGTTCCAAATCCGCGCTAATATTAACTTGAATACTAGATTTTTGGGATTGAATAAATTTGTCGTATTAGTTGCTATATATACGTTTTATGCTCATAAGTTTTACTCACGGGCGCTAAATATTATTGGTAGACGCACCACACTCAAAATGTGGCGAGAAATCGTGAGAGTTCGAGTCTCTCTTCGCCCATTAGAAGTATGCTCTATATACGTTGTAGGATTATAAAAATAGGAAGATTGCTTATATTTAGTTGGATTTTTTGTATTATAAATTTGTTTGAACCCATTTATTTATAAGTCCAAGATAATATGTTACAAGTTTTCAGAGTCTGATGAAAATTACTAACTTGAGCAACTTAGCTCAGCAATCAGTTTCACATAATCCTGAAATTACTAAAAAGGTGATGCTGTCGAAGGGAGACTTACCTCATTTAACCAATTTTTCTCAGGCGACTTTTGCCCCGGGACAAATTGCGATCGCCCATTCTCATCGAGATATGTCTGAAGTGTTTTTTGTGAATTCAGGATTGGGAGTGATTCGGATTGATCAGCAAGAATATGATTTAGTTCCAGGAGTTTGCGTCTCAGTGGAGATCGGAGAAATACACGAAATTATCAATACGGGAACGGAAAATTTAATTCTGACCTATTTTGGGATTCAAAATTAAACTAGATTGCAGATTAACTCTTAAGATCAGGCTATCTTTAAGTAAGAAATAAATTCAAATTTACCCCCGAATAAGTTGAGTTATGTTTGGAAAGTCGCCTAGAGAACCAGAAAAACCTACCATGTCTGATTTAAAAGACATTAAACTTTCGCCACCTACCACAGCAAATCTGACTCCTCCCCAAGATACCCTGTTACAAACAGAAGAAACTACTGAAGATAAAGAACTTGTTTCCACGGTAGAAAGAATTAGTCGAATTGTCTCTCCCTACTTTATTGCGATCGTTGGTTTGACTCTATATGAAAACAACTTTTTGATTGGCACAATTCTGATCGTAGTGGGGATCCTTTCGTTACTTAAAGTTTCTACCAATGATGTTGGTAACTTTTTGGAATGGCTGAAAAAGTTTTTAGGCTTAAAGTAATCTCCGCTCATCACAAATTAGATTTGGTGCGGACAATAGGGAATAGCGATTGCCTTGAATGTCAAGTTGAATTTTGCTTTTAAGGCGATCGGCTACGGGCAGCACGTCTAAAACTTAGGTAATATTATATATCTCTTATTCATGCCTAAGTTAAGTATATCTGAAGCTGCTTATTTGTTGGGAGTATCTACAGACACTCTCCGAAGATGGGAGGAAGAGAAAAAACTGATTCCAGAACGCACGGAGGGCGGTCATAGAAGGTATGACTTAACTACAATTCTTAAAGATAAAGCAAAAGAGGGGCTGACAATTTTGTACTGTAGAGTCAGTACCCGCCCTCAAAAGAAAGACTTGGATAGACAGATAGCAGTGCTTGAAACTTATGCTGAGATTAACAACTGGGGAAACTGCTTGACTCTTAAAGATATTGGCTCAGGAGTCAACTACAAGAAAAAAGGGTTGAACAAATTGTTATCCCTTTTGGTTGAAGGTAAAGTATCCAGATTAGTTTTAACTAATAAAGACCGCTTGCTTAGGTTTGGTAGTGAATTAGTATTTTCCATGTGCGAATTATAGGTCGTAGAAATTGTGATACTTAATAAAACGCCAGATACTTCTCCTGAAGAGGAACTAGTTAAAGATGTTTTAGAAATAATTACTGTTTTTAGTGCCAAGCTACATAGTATGAGAAGTCGTAAAAACGTTAACCTTTTAAAAGAAAACTTGAGTAAATTAGCCGAAATTAGCCAAGAAAATTCGGTATAATGCAATCATGCCGACATACCAAACACTGCTACCAGATAATATTTACCCGCTGCTAGAGAAAATGAGCGAGTTATATTCGGCTGTAGAGAGGGATATGCACGTAGCACTAATGCGTGGTGATAAAATTGCTGCTGTCGAAAAATCGCTCTCTGCAAAATACCAAGTGGATAGCACCACAACGCGCAATGTCTACCACAACCTCAAAGGCAAACATCAAGGAATTAAAGAACTAAGAAAAGCTCAAGCTAAAAATATAAAATCAACTATTAAAAGTATTCAATCTGCAATTAAGAAGCACAGTGCGAAAAAGGTTGTTACTCAAAAAGATAGATTTATCATTCATCAAAAGAAGCGTAGATTAGCTCAGACGCAGCATAAGCTAGATAAGCTGTTAAACGGTTGCATATCCCTGTGCTTCGGGACGAAAAAGCTATTCAAATCACAATTTAATCTAGAAGCAAATGGCTATTGTGATCGCGATGAATGGCTGCACGATTGGAGAGCAGCGAGAAAGTCTAGCTTTATGATGGTAG
The DNA here is from genome assembly GCA_965365755.1 of uncultured Pleurocapsa sp. GTDB lineage: Bacteria > Cyanobacteriota > Cyanobacteriia > Cyanobacteriales > Xenococcaceae > Waterburya. The sequence goes on along the minus strand of CBDUCX010000025.1, from coordinate 15,914 downwards.
GTTCAAAAACTTATGCTTCTGGGAATCAGTTATGTAGATTAACTAGTGATGGGCAACTTAAAATCACTGTTCCTATATGCCTAGTTAAAGAATTTGGCAGTCATATTAGCTGCGAGGAAATTAAATTTAGATACGGTCAAACTTTTATCGATATTGCCTTAACTCCCACTCGACACAAGCGAGGCGACAGTTATCGCAATGGCACAGAAAAAGCTGTAACCCATCGTTTTGTCAGAAAGAATGAGAAATGGTATCTCCACACAACAGTTGAGTTACCCGATATTCCTTGGATTAGCCATCGCCAGAATGGAGCAATTGGTATCGATCTTAATGTTGATAATATTGCTTGGGCTTACTGTGATAGACAAGGAAATCTAGCTAAATCGGGTCAAATTAATATTGACTTAAAAGATAAGTCATCAGATCGAACAACACATATATTAAGCCAAGCTATCGGTCAGATAGTTGACTTAGCAGTTGAGTTGAGTTGTCCGATCGTGATTGAGAAGCTAGATTTTGCCAGCAAGAAAAACAGACTTAGAGAAGGTGGTAAACATTACGCCAAAATGCTTTCTCAGTTTGCCTACTCTAAATTTGCCGACTTGGTTCAATCAAAATGTAGGCTCAAAGCAATTCAAGTTATTTCCGTTAATCCTGCCTACTCTTCGCTTATTGGTATGGTTAAATACATGAGTCTTTACGGGTTAAATTCAGGTACAGCAGCTTCTTTAGTGCTTGCCCGTCGCGGTCTTCGATTCTCAGAGCGATTGCCTAGATTCTGCAACGCCTTATTTGCGCCAGTGGATGTAAATAAGCACGTATGGAGTTATTGGGCGCGTATCTCAAAGTTAGTTAAGGGTTGCCGTCGGCATAGCTACTTTGCGATGAGAGTCAGGGTTGGGGTCAAGTCTGATCGCGCTTTGTCTAACAATGAGAAGGAAGCGATCAGACAAATGTAATCATACTCCTAAAATCCCTAGTGAATCACTGTGCTTGGATTCACGTCTGCACAAGTTTACCCAACTTTGCCTAGATTTTAGATAGCGCATCATTTTTATTTTGAGGGGTAAATTTTCTAACTCCTAATTCCGTTCACGCAGCGTGCCCGTAGGGCATACTCTGAACTTGTCTCCTATCGATCATTTCAAACTTGGTAGACTACTACTGGGTTTCTTCTATGGGAAAAGTTTCTCCTTTCAAATATGATTCAAAATGCTTTTTAAAGTACAAAATACTGGTCATATTAGGCTCATCACATTCATTGGGAGTAAATTCATAGATGGGTAACTTTTCCCTCACTAGCCTGACTAACTTGGGATTAAGTTCCTCGAAGGACTCAACTCTAGCTATGGTAGTCTCGTATCTCAATCTAGCAGGATGACCGTAACCTAATTTCATCCAAGGCATCCAAGGACAATCCCTCGCCCAGGTAGCTGGTGGTGCGCCCTTAAATCCTGGTCGAGAAAAACTAGAGGTGAAATACTCGACTCCCTTAAAAGTCTCCCCGGGGCAATAGTCCCTATATTTACTTTCCTTGGCCAAGGGATGGGGATATTCCAAAGGAAATTCCTTAACTTGCGTGAGGCAACCTTGTCCCTGGGGAATCACTATCTTCCTTTCCCGTAATGAACCTTGTACCATGCGGTTGGCAATATGCACCACGGGAAACTCTGTACTATCTTCTCGTGGCTTCCAATAGTGCAGGATTTCCTGAGTCTCTGGATGACAAAACAAACCGATCTCCCGATTGAGTCGATAGCCAACTTCACCATACTCGGGATGAGATTTAAGTAATACCTTAGTGGCATTCATGCCGATAATGGAGCATAGTTTTTTCCTTGGTTGATCTGGGGCTTCTGTCCACCAGATATCACCTGACCAGCTATAGTAAAGCTGTTTGCCATGATTCTCTCTGTAGAAAACCAGGGTGCTATATTCATAATCTTCTGAATAATCCACGATTTCAATCTCCGTTCCATGTGAAAATTATAGAATCTTTTGCATTTTGACCTAATCCTCATTATTTACTATGGGCGATCGCCATGAGCCAAATCAATAGTAACCAGATGGAACCGACTATAGAAGGTATCTACGAAGTTTGTATTGGTGTTAGGGACCCGATACCAATGATTCAATACTGGGAGCAATTCGGCTATCGAATTGGACAGGTGGGGGAAGTAACAGCCTCAACAGCTAAAGACCTATATGGGGTTGATTCTGCGTTGCGCTCTTTGCGACTCTACCACCAAAATGCCGATCACGGCTTAATTCGCTTGATGGTTTGGGAAAAACCTACCAATGAAGGGTTAAAGCTGACACCAATGAAGGTGAAGGGAAACCGCTGGGCTGCTATCTTAACTGCTGATGTTTTGAACATTCTCAACCATGCAGAAAAAGCTGATCAAGATGGTTTACCTGTAAAGTATATTAATCCTCAATGGACTGTCATCTATCAAGCACAAAAGGGAGTTCCCTTTGTTGATAGTCTGGTGGGAGTAAGAGAAATGATGCTATTGCAACCCTTAACGCGACAAGTTTTCTTTCAACGCTTCAACTATACTGTCCCCAATTATGGCAAAATCAACCAATCAGCAGCTTTCAAAACTAGCCAGGTTACCCATATGGGGATGGTCATTCAAGATGACAGCAAGCAAACTCTGAAATTTTATGAAGAAGTCCTCGGATTACTCCGCACCCAAGATGACATAGAAAGTACCTATGAAAGTGCCTCGGCTGGACGACCGATTTTTGACTTGCAACCAGGAGAACGTTTTTGGGTAACTTCGTTTGACGATCCCAGATCTTCTAAATCAGACTGGCGGCTTGCCCGATCTGGAAGGATATATATCATTCGATTTCCAGAGGAGATGAAGCTAGAAAATCAATTCGACAAGGCACAACCTGGATCTTTGGGGATGTCCCTGTACACCTATCGGGTGCGTGGGTTAAAAGAATATCTCAAACGCATCACGGCAAGTACGGCGCAACAAACCACGGATATTAAGCTCAATGAGTTTGGGGAAGAAAGTTTCTCCTTTGTAGCACCTGATGGCTATTTTTGGACGATGATCGCTCAGTGAATAAGTAAGTAGATAAATAAATAAAGAAATCGATGACCAATCAAACCGAGCAAGTAGTTATTAACTCACCGTTAGATATGCACCTTCATTTCCGTGAGGGAGAGATGGCGCAGACGGTAATTCCCCTCAGTTCATATTCTTTTGCGGGAGGGGTAATTATGCCAAATTTGGTTCCTGCGGTGAATAATATGGAGCGTTTGCGGGGATATATTCAGGAAATTAAATCTAATATTGGCCGTGATATTTTTGAACCCTACATGACAGTATTTTTTAAACGCTATAGCTATCAAGAACTTGAGCAGTTTAAACCTCATATCTTAGGAGTTAAGCTGTATCCTGCGGGGGTTACTACTAATAGTGAAGAGGGAGTAGCCGCCGTGAATCAGGCAGAAACTACCATTAAATATATGGAAGAATTATCAATTCCCTTAATGATCCACGGGGAGACTCATGGCTTTGTCATGGATCGAGAGAAACAATTTTTGCCGATATTTGAACATCTGGCGCAAAAGTTTCCCAAATTAAAAATTATCATGGAGCATATCACCACTGCTGATGCGGTAAATCTCTTAGATAGATACGAAAATATTTATGCCACTGTAACGCTACATCATTTAATCATTACTTTAGATGATCTAGCGGGAGGTTTGCTCAGACCTCATTTATTCTGTAAACCCATCGCTAAACGTCCTGAAGATCGAGCAGCTTTACTGAATGCAGCCCTTAATGCTCACCCTAAATTAATGTTTGGTAGTGACTCTGCACCCCACTCTATTGATAAAAAAGAGGCTTGTGGATGTGCAGCGGGAATTTTTACGGCACCGATCGCTCTCCAGGCTTTGGTAGAATTGTTTGATAAGCATCGGGCGATCTCTAATTTGCAGGCTTTTGTTTCCGATAATGCCCAACGCATCTATGACATCAAACCACCAAAGAAATCTGTAACCCTGACAGCCAAACCATTTAAAGTTCCTGGGATGTACAACAATATTACCCCAATGTTTGCCAACCAAGAAATCTCTTGGTCAATTGTCCAAATTAGTTCAAATTAATTGAATTTGACGATTAATATGCGATTTACAACTTGATTTAATGCACAACAAGCATATAAGTTTCAAGTTTATGAGTTTTAGTAAGTTTTGATACAAATAATTAATAAACTCGATGTCAACATGTACTTAGTTGTTAATAAAAGTACATCAATGAAAGACTTGGTATCATTTATTGTCCCTTCAATTTTAGGTTTAGTAGCAGGAATTGGTCATGGTGTCGTTTCCCATTACCAAGATCTCCCCTTTTCTCTTTCCGAACAGGTTATTGAATCGATTAGTGGCAAAGACTCCAATCAGATGTAATCAAAGAATAAGAAAAGACATTAAGAAGCTTAAGAGCCCAATTCACATAGCTCATGTAGATAGGAATTTTTATACCTTGGTTCTTTCTGGCTCATCTAATCATAGTCAACTTTTCTTCTCAATGCCTTCAATTGGCTTCGTTTGGCTTTATTATCTAAACGCTTTCTCTTTGCTCCTTTACTTGGTTTAGTTGTAAATCGTTTCTTCTTGGGAATTGAAACACTTTTTATTAGATGTTTGAGCCGCATCAAGGCATCTTCTTTATTTTGATGCTGAGTGCGGAACTGTTGGGCTTTGATGATAATTACACCATTATTTGAGATTCTAGAATCGTTTAATTTCAATAGCTTCTCTTTATAAAAATCGGGAAGTGAAGACGCTAAAGTGTCAAAACGTAGATGTATGGCAGTGGCTACTTTGTTCACATTCTGACCACCTGCTCCAGTTGAACGTACAGCTTTTATATCGATTTCACTGGTTGGAATATTAACTTGCTCGGAAATTTTTAACATCAATTTTTGTTACTGATAACCAATAACAATCTTAATGCTCTCCAGTCTCACATCATGAACTTTATCTGCTGTGTCGTATATTTCTTGTGGCTGATAGATAGAAGCATCTCAGAAGGCTATCTCATACTGAAAGTGAAAGTAAATCTAGAGAGCGAATCTGCCGAGTAATCTGACAAGGATAACGAACGTAGTCATATTGATTAATAGTTACATTCAGTTACCAATGATCGTGACTGGGTTTTTTGTTGCAGGTGCGATCGCCTCTCTACGGTATTACGCTAATAATAAGTCTATAGGTTATAGAAAAACCCCTAGAGTAGGATTTTGACGAGCAGAAATATAAAATAATAGTGACTAAAATGATTATTGAGAAAAAAAATTTTAAGTATGGCAAAACCGACTCAAGCTCATTTGGAGCGAACACTTGATAAAAATGATCCCATAGAAGTGAGACAACAAACTCTTAGCCAAATGCAATACTATATGGGAGCAAAATTGGTTGAAGTCAGAGTAAATCCGCAAAAGGTTATTTACCGTTGGTCAATCAAAAATCAGTCAGACCAACAGATTTGTACTCTCAGTGCTTTTTGGGGAGAATCTCAGCGCAAACTACTTTCTGGGGAAGAACCACTAACAGGGGAAGAATTAACTAACTGCGCCAGAGCCAATGTCTCTGCGGGGGTAGAGATGGCTGCTAAGCTGTGTGGCTTTGGTTCAGATACAGCTAGCTTTCAAACCAAGCTTAAGGAAACTGCTCAAGCATTGGAACTTCCCTTAGAATCTTTCAAACAGTTAGTTGGATAGACATTGCTGATTTTCTTCGCCTCTAGTTAATAGATTAAGTTACCAAAAGAAAATGATCGCCTTTTTTAATCAAATAAAGTGCGATCACCTGATCAATAATTTGATGAGATTTAAATTCCAAAGACATAGTGTCAGAAGAAGCATTATATTTCCGTTTCTGTGAATTATTTAATGTTTTTACCGCGCATTTCATCGACATCTAGAAGACTAATTAACACTCCTGTGATGGGAATTGACAGAAACACTCCGATCAATCCAGCGATTCTAGCGCCTATTAGCAACGCGAAGAATATGACAACGGGATTTATGTCGAGTGAATCTTGCATGATTCTGGGCATTAGTAAGTTTTCCTCGATCTGCTGAAGTAAAATACAGCCAACTAATACTTTGAGACTGAGTAAAATTCCTTGCGGCAGGAGAATCAGACAAACTAAGCCAATGCCTAAGGTTGCACCAATGCCAGGAATTAAATCAAACACTCCGACGGTCGTAGCTAATGCCAAAGAATAAGGAATACCCAGCAAAATAAATCCCAAAAATGCTGACACACCAAAGAAAATCGACAGTAGCAATCTACCCCAGAAAAAGCCAAGAAAGTTTTTGGAAATCGCCATCGTTAAATCTGCCCGTAAATGTGGGGGGAAGAAGCGAAGGACAAAGTTCCACAAGGGTTTTCCATCCAGCAGCATGAAGAAGGCAACAACAGCAATTATGACCAAATTAAGCAGGCTAAACAACAAGTTTTGAATTGTAGTCAGTCCTGTCCCAACTAGACTGAGGGCTTGTTGGCGTATCTGTGCCTCGAAAGCGTAAAAATCGAGAGTAATGTTCCTATTTTGCCAAAACGGTAAATTTTTGAACAGGGCGATCACATCATTAAGGAGTTGAGGGACCAGTTCGAGCAATTGCTGCGCCTGAGAAACAATAGCTACTCCCAGTGTAGCTGTTAAAGTACTGAGGATTAGCAGAGCAAGCAAAAATACGAGAATAACTGCTAACCATCGAGGTATGAAGCCGGATACCCAAATGACTGGATAGTTGAGCAAAAATGCCAAAACTGCCGCGAAGACAAAAATTACCAGTACAGCTTCAAAGTAAGCTACCACCTGCATGAGTATCCAAGCAAGTGTAAATAGCAGTAGGTAGCGGACTAGCCGAGTATTGTTTAAGTGTTTCCACATACTGTATTTACTACATTACTTAAACATAGGACAGCCGAGCGTCAATGAAGATTCTCATCTCGATAGTAATTGATTAATAACACTAGCAGAGAATCTTTAGTATATTTAGTGTTGACTGTACTTACTGTTCTAATGCCGAGCGTCCTTGTTTGCCTAAGCGGATCAAGACAAAATAGGCCAAATAGATAATGTAGATGACCAGTCCCACTGATCCCATAAAGCCTAAAAATCCTTCATTTCCTGGCTTGCTGTGGAAGAAATTACGATAGGCTTCGGGTGCTTCTAACCAAACTTGGCAAAAAGCAGTTTGTGCAGTGCTGTTAGATAAGCCACAAGGAAGAAAAAAGGATTTAGCGATCGCGTCCAAAACGCAGTAAGCAGTCATTGCCCAACGCCAAGAGGTAAATACTAGTTTTAACAAGCTCTGGGGTATATCTCGGATCTCCTCGTTTAAATCGACCCAAAACCAGAGGGAGATGGCAATTAAAATAGGAGCAGCAAAGCCACTGATAAATCCAACTTTCCAATCGGGAATCAATAAATAAATCGTGATCATCAATAAACTAGCAACTCGCCAATAAATGATGAGCAATTTTTGCATGGCTTCTTGTCTTTGGAACAAAGCCCAAATCAACAACACAAAGGGGATAATTACCGCTAGCAATCCGCCTAAGCGATAGTCCATCCATACCAAAGGTCTAAACCAAATATCCATCATTTATTGTTTATTGTTTGTTTTTGTTTTGTCTAGATTGTGCCTACTCTGATCTGTATTGGAAATCAAACAGCTTCAGATTATCTTTATAAGAGTGCATTAACAATAGCTCAAAGTCAACGTCGAACCAGGAAATTTCCTAGACTCTCAGCAGCCAAATTATTGAAGCAAAAGTAAAGGTGAGAATTATAATATCCTCACCTTAGTTAATTAATGATTATTTAATTTTGACTTTTAAGTCTGCTGATCAAAAGCTGAGCTTAGTCTTCGTAAACTCGGCACTCTAAAGCATCGGGATTTTCATCACAATACTGCTCTAAAGAATTTTTCTTGGGTGCGCTCTGTTTTTGGTGAGATGCTTCAGCAGATAATTCTTCTACTGTGTCCCAGGCAGCAGCACATTCTCCAGAGGTTGCTCCTTCGGTGCTGCAAACTGCTCTTGCAGTTTCTCTTTCTTTTTTTATTTGTTCTTGTATATCGCTCATATTAGTCCTCTTATTTTTAAGATCAGGGTTATTGTATACCACGCCAAGGAATTAGGTCGCGGTAGCTGCTTACACTTCCTTCCCCGACAAGAAACTTTGTCGTTTGCTGCCAATGATCATGGTTTTAATCAACAGTTTAATTTCTTCATCAGTTCGTTTTTCTTAAGCATTTATACTCTATATAACCTAGCATCACTTCTACTGTATACAGCTAACATCCATCTAGGGAGTTAAATATATGCTGGAGTCAGCAAAGCCTCTGCCCTATATTTATTGCCCATAGATTGTAACCCTTGAGATTTGGACTCAAAAATTTACTCACAGTAGAACTACCAAGTACTATTAGTCTAAATACCTCCATATCTGTTCTAGAAAAATCCTGAAAATTTTAATTATCTCGATCTTGTTAGTTCATTACGACCCATACCTTATGATGATTTTATGTCTCGCATCCTAAATTTTAGTTTCCAGGTTTGGATCTTAGCAGCAGGTAGACTGCTATCGGATATTGGGACTGGGTTCACTTTGTTTTACGCACCAATATTTTTTGTTAATCAAGTAGGAATTTCGCCGACTCTGGTTGGTCTAGCTTTAGGTAGTGGTTCTATTTCTGGAGTTGCAGGTCGATTTTTAGGGGGACAGGGAGCAGATTCTCCGAAGTGGGGACGCAGAAAAGTCTTACTGGCTTCGGCTGCCATCTCAGTGATGGCGGATGTGGTTTTATCTCTGACAGCAAATCTTCCCACTCTAGTTTTGGGCAATCTGTTAATGGGTTTTGGGGTTGGGATGTATTGGCCAGCCACCGAGGCAGCGATTATTGATTTAACTACTCCAGAGCAACGTAACGAGGCTTTTGCCATAACGCGACTAGCTGATAGCTTGGGCTTGAGTTTAGGCATAGTCTTAGGAGGAGCTTTAATTAGCAACTCAGGCAATTATCGAACATTATTTGTCATTGACGGGATCTCCTTTGCCATCTTTTTTGCCGTAATTTATTTTGCGATCGCCGAAACTTATCAGTTTAAATCACCATCAGCAGCAACTCAAAATAATAATGTTAATAATGGTTGGTCTTGGGCATTACGCGATCGCGCTTTAATGGTATTTGTCGCGATCAATATTTTATTTACAATTTATCTTTCTCAGGTACAAAGCACTATGCCCCTATATCTGAAGAATTTTGTGCAATTGGCTGATACAGGGACGGGTTTTTCGGAAAAGGTAATCAGTGGTCTATTTACTTGGCACATTGCCTTGGCTGCGGTTTGCCAACTTCCCGCAGCTTGGTTACTCAATCGCTTCAGTCGCATCACAGGATTAACCTGTTCACTGGTACTGTGGGGGATTGCTTTTACCTTAGTTTGGGCAACGGGAATTGTGCCTGATGGTACTCTTGTATGGGCAATTTTAACTCTGGCTGTAATGTCTTTGGGAATGGTGACTTACACTCCTATTGCCTCAGCCCTGGTGGCAGATTTGGCTCCTGAATCTCTGCGAGGAGTCTATCTAGCGATTAATTCTCAATGTTGGGCGATTGGCTACTTTATTGGACCCCCATTGGGAGGATGGGCATTAGATCATCCTCAGTTTACTAGTTATTTCTGGCTTATTTGCGCCTTTTCTGTATTACTAGGAATAGGTACTTTACAGTATCTCAAGCAATTAATTAAAATTAGGACTTAAAATTACCACAGCAATCTGTGAATTACATCGATAGTCTTTTCTCCAAAAATAATTACTAATTACTAAACTATTCGAAATAAGAACCATCTTCGCGAATAATCTTGACTGGTTCCCCCGCAGCACTTCTAATATATTCAGTAGAGACTAACACCGTACCGTTACTAGCAGTATGAACACTAACGTTGGAACAGTTGATCTGGTATATCAATTTTCAAGACAAAATAGACGAAATATCAGCTTGTGAGACATTAAATCTGCTATATCTACTTATAGTTCCCATAAATTAATCGTATTTTGTTTTGCATAGACGAAATACTATAATCATCTTGAAATAGATATAAATCAATTGATTTGAAATAGAGAATAGTCAAAATTCTATGAATGAAATTTTTAATCAGAGCATCTGGTTAGTTCCTTTATATGCTCTATTAGGAGCAGTTCTAGCTATTCCTTGGTCCCCTGGAATTATCCGTAACACTGGCCCTAGACCATCGGGCTATATCAATATTCTGATGACCTTGACCGCATTAATTCACAGTTTATTAGCTCTGGGAGAAACTTGGCAGCAACCAGCTAAATATCTATCTTTTCAGTGGCTTCAGGCTGTTGATTTAAATATTGCCTTCGATATAGAAATTTCTACGGTTAATATTGGCGCGTTGGTTTTAATTACTGGGTTAAATCTGATTGCCCAAATTTACGCCATCGGCTATATGGAGATGGATTGGGGTTGGGCGCGCTTTTATTCCCTGCTCGCTTTATTTGAAGCTGGAATGTGTACTTTGGTATTATGCAACTCTCTTTTCTTTAGCTACGTGGTACTGGAGATTTTAACTCTTGGCACTTATTTATTGATTGGCTTGTGGTTTAATCAGTCTTTAGTGGTGACAGGGGCGAGGGATGCCTTCTTAACCAAGCGGGTAGGAGATTTAATTCTCTTGATGGGAGTTGTGGCTTTATTACCTTTAGCTGGAACCTGGAACTATACAGAACTAGCTGAGTGGTCAAAAACGACTACTATTGACCCTAATATAGCAACTTTATTATGTTTAGCCTTGATTGCAGGGCCTTTGGGTAAGTGCGCTCAATTTCCGCTGCATCTCTGGTTAGATGAGGCTATGGAAGGGCCGATGCCTGGGACTATTTTACGGAATACGATTGTGGTTTCTACTGGGGCTTGGGTCTTAATTAAATTACAACCTGTACTAGCTTTATCTCCTGTTGCATCAAGTTTTATGGTGGTTGTGGGGGCAACGACTGCTATCGGCGCAGGTTTAATTGCGATCGCCCAGATAGATATTAAACGTTCTCTTTCTTATTCTGTCAGTGCTTACATGGGTTTGGTGTTTATCGCCGTGGGAACACAACAGGATATTACGGCGTTGAAACTCTTGTTTACCTATGCGATCGCCATGTCTTTATTGGTGATGAGTATTGGCGGGGTAGTTTTAAATACAATTACCCAAGATTTGACCCAATATGGCGGTTTATGGTCCCGTCGTCCTATTTCTGGAATCTGTTATTTAGTGGGTGCGGCTTCTTTGGTAGCCTTTCCTCCCCTGGGTTGTTTTTGGACGCTAACAGAAATGGCGGATTACCTGGGGCAAAATCATCCCTGGCTGGTGGGAGTCATGGTAATAGTTAATGGCTTGACTGCTTTTAGCCTGACTCGCGAATTTTGCCTAATTTTCGGTGGAAAAGTCCAACCGATGACAGTGCGATCGCCTGAAGGGATCTGGAGTTTGGTATTGCCGATGACCTTCGGTATGGGATTAGCTTTACACGTACCAATTTTATTAAATCAATGGGGTTTATTACCGCAATTATCAGACATCAATCTCAATATTGCTGGCGTTTTGACTCTGGCAACCATAGTTGGTGCAGGTGCAGCTAGTTTTATCTATCTCAACGACAGTATTGTCAAACCAATACAACTCAAACCCAAAGCAGTACAAGACTTTTTTGCCTACGATCTTTATACCGAGAAACTGTACCGCGTCACCATCGTTTTTGTCGTGGGATTAATTTCCCGACTAGTTTATTGGTGCGATCGCTATTTAGTCGATGGTGTAATTAATTTTGTGGGATTAGCAACTATCTTTAGCGGAGAAAGTCTCAAGTATAATGTTTCGGGCCAAAGCCAATACTATTTCCTTTCAATTGTCTTAGGAGTCTTTTTATTTATTGGCTTAGTTTGTGTTCCCTTCCTATTGCAAAATCCTGGGATTATTTAAAGCGATCAAATTTTATCTAACTATTTTAATAACAATTTAATTAATCAATTTAATCAACAAAATTAACGATAATTCCATGAAAAATAATCAACAACCAAATCTTGAAATTTCCCGACGTAGATTAATGGAGTTTGGTACGGGATTTTTGGGGACAGCAACTTTTAGCAGCATTTTAGGTTTAAATCTAACTCAATCCCCACCAGCGATCGCCAATAATGATCTTACTCCTGACCAAGCTTTAAACAATTTAATCGAAGGGAATCAGCGTTTTGTGCAAAATGAAAGAACAAATCCCAATCAATCGATACAATATTTACAATCGATTTCTAAATCACAAAAACCTTTTGCTGCTATTCTGACCTGTGCTGATTCACGAGTGCCTGTTGAAGTTGTTTTCGATCAAGGTTTTGGCGATCTATTTGTGGTTCGTGATGCGGGAAATGTCGCCACAGCAGAAGAAACTGGTAGTCTGGAATTTGGGGCTTTAGTTTTAGGGACGAAGGTAATCATGGTTATGGGTCACGATAGTTGTGGTGCAGTCAAAGCGACTCTTGCAGGAGAAGAAGTTCCAGGGAGTATTGAGAGTATTTTGGCACAAATAGAACCTGCCGTTACTGAGTTTCAAGGACAAGAAGACGATAAAACTGCCGTCAAGGCAGCAGTAGAAGCCAATGTTATTTACCAAATGAATAAGCTAAAAGAATCTTCTGTTTTATTAGAATTAATTACAGCAGGACAACTAAAGCTCGTTGGCGGATATTTTGATTTTGAAACAGGAGGTATAAATCTAGTTAGTTAGTTTTTGGGATTAATTATTAGCTAACAAAATTTACTTTAAAAAATAATCAACTTAATTAATCATGCTTAGTTTTCTACTTTGGTTCCCTGTAGTTGGAGCAATTATTATTGGATTTTCCCCAGGAAAAATAGAATCGGGTCGGTTACGCACCGTGACAACTATTTTTGCTCTAATAACATTTGCCTGGACAATCTGGTTATTAACTCAGTTTGATCTGAGTAATACGGGGTGGCAATTTGCTGAGTATTTACCTTGGATTAAACCAATTGGTTTAAGCTACAGTCTGGCTGTAGATGGTTTATCTTTACCTCTGTTAGTTCTTAATGCCTTACTAACTATTATTGCTATTTTTAGTATTGGTAAAAATGTCGAACGCCCTCGTCTTTATTATGCTCTATTATTATTAATTAATGCAGGGATAACAGGAGCATTGAGCGCTCAAAACTTACTGTTATTTGTCATTTTTTACGAAATAGAATTAATTCCTTTCTACCTCATGATTGCCATCTGGGGCGGAGAAAAAAGAGGTTATGCTGCCACTAAGTTTTTACTTTACACTGCCGTATCGGGATTATTAGTTCTAGCTGCTTTCTTAGGTATTAGTTTTCTTAACGGTGCTAGTAGTTTTGATTACGATACCATTTCCACTCAAGGCTTATCTTTAACTACTCAGCTAATTTTGTTGACGGTATTACTAGTAGGCTTTGGCATCAAAATTCCCCTAGTTCCTTTGCATACATGGCTGCCCGATGCCTATACCGAAGCTTCCCCTGCGGTGACTATTCTTTTAGGGGGTATATTAGCCAAATTAGGGACTTATGGCTTGATTCGCTTCGGTTTACAGCTATTTCCTGATACTTGGTCTATAGTTGCCCCAGGATTGGCCATCATTGGTACAGTTTCCGTAATGTATGGAGCATTAAGTGCGATCGCACAACGGGATATTAAACGCATGGTAGCCTATAGTTCCATCGGTCACATGGGCTATATCCTAGTTGCTGTGGCTGCGGGAACACAATTAAGTATTTTAGGTGCAGTAGCCCAGATGATCGGACACGGTTTAATTCTGGCTTTACTGTTCCATTTAGTAGGTATTGTGGAACGGAAGGTAGGAACTCGCGACCTTGATGTCCTCAATGGTTTAATGAATCCTGTTCGTGGTCTACCCCTCACCAGTGGCTTACTAATTCTGGCAGGGATGGCTAGCGCGGGTATTCCTGGTTTAGTGGGCTTTGTCGCCGAATTTATTATCTTTCAGGGTAGTTTTAGCATTTTTACTATTCCCACTCTACTTTGCATCATCGCCTCTGGTTTAACGGCAGTTTACTTTGTCATTCTGCTGAACCGTACCTGCTTTGGCAAATTAAACAACGATTTAGCATATTATCCCACCGTATCCCGTTCGGAAAGCATTCCCGCTTTTGTTTTAACCGCAATCATTTTATTTCTGGGTATCCAACCCAATTGGTTATTACGCTGGACTGAACCCACCACAAATCAGTTAGCAGTAATTAGTTACCAGTTACCAGTCAACAGTCAACAGTCAACAGTCAACAGTTATCAGTAATTAGTGACCACTAACCACTAACCACTAACCACTAACCAATGACACAAACACCGATTAAACCAACCAAACTACCGCCATCAAATCACGAATTTGCCGAGGTAATTCATCGCCTTGAGGCTGGGGGTTCGATGTTACCTGATACTCCAGAAAACTTGATGCAAATTATCGGCATCTATAAAGCCTATGCTATACCAATGGATTTTTATTGGCGCGATTTACTTTATATTGCTGAAAGAGTATTTTTAGATCCGCTACCTTTCTTTAAATATTTTTTACCCCAATCCTATTTAGACTTACCTAATCACTATGCAGGAGAAAACGCCGACTTAAAAGTCTGGCGAGGTAAAGCATCAGCACATCCTGAGTTAATCGAATTTATGGAGAAGGGTAAAACCAGTAAAATGCCCAAACTGTTCCACCATTTGTGGCACGATCGCATTAATATGGAGTTTGCTGAATCCTGTATGCGATCAATGTTGTGGCATGGCAGGGATATGGGTATGGGTAAGTTTGATGCTTATTTAGATACAGAGGAGTATCAAGCTAATGCCGACAAGGCAATTAAAGCCTATTTTAAAAATAATCCCCTGATGTTGGGTTTATATAAACTGTT
Organism: uncultured Pleurocapsa sp.; assembly: GCA_965365755.1. Classification (GTDB taxonomy): domain Bacteria; phylum Cyanobacteriota; class Cyanobacteriia; order Cyanobacteriales; family Xenococcaceae; genus Waterburya. Next base: position 886 of record CBDUCX010000025.1, on the reverse strand, counting down.
CCCTGATATGTTTATCGAACAGGTGAAGCAATTATCTTACTATTCCAACCTGGGTTTATTTTGGGAAGTGATGGCTGCGGTATTTTTAGAAATGTCCGATATCTACGATGAGGGCGGCTTTAAGACTGTTCCCGATGCCATGAATTTTTTGGTTAATGGTATCTTTGCTGTGGCAGGTAGACCAATTTACCATCATGTTTATATTGGTGATCAATGCTATGAAATTATTCCTAAGTCTCAAGGCTTTACTTGGCTATACGAAGCTGCTTTACCTTATGTAGAGGCAATCTTTTATCGCACCGCTCCTTTCCGTGGTACAAAATCTTATAACGCCCAAGCTAAACAAGTACCCGACGAACAAAAAGATTTTCACTACGGTATTTTATACGCCGATGTTTTTCCTGTAGGTACTGCGGGTATCCCTCCCACATTACTGATGGATGATATGTCTCATTTTTTGCCTGATTATCTCCAGAAATATTATCAAGAACATTGTCGAGGTGAAGATGATACTTTGATTCAATTAGGAATTACTTTCCAGCGCTCAATGTATAACGTTACGTCGGCGGTAATCCAAGCCTTACGTCAGGCTCTTTTATATCCTCTAGACGATCCTAATCCTCAACATTTACAAAAAAACCGTGACTTTTTTGAAGCACAGATAGATCGCTTCTTGCGCCCAGAAGCTCGTTTAAAAGATATTCAATCCCAGTCTTATCGTTAGTCAGCGTTCAATTATTCATTGTCTATTGAGCTGTTGATATGGTCATTGACAATACTTTTCAAACTTTTAGATTAGAAATCGTCAAGGTTTTTGTTACAAAACTTGACAAAGTACATGTACTTAGCTATAGTAATTACATAGACGCAAGAAACACATTATTTT